>CADACU010000022.1 GCA_902786545.1 uncultured Anaerovibrio sp. | reverse complement strand
CCCACCTGTTCCCATTCCGAACACAGTAGTTAAGCACATATACGCCGAAAGTACTTGGCTGGAGACGGCCTGGGAGGATAGGAAGTTGCCGGTTATGATGTAAAGAGTCATTTCGTTATGAGATGGCTCTTTTTTTATTTTGTGTAGCTCCCAGGCCTACGGCCTTCGGCGGTCAGCGTCTTGCCCGGCCTCCCCATAGGAGAAGGCTAAAACTAGGCAACTGTCACCGACTGATAAGCCACAACCCCCTCAGTCATCTAAAGATGCCAGCTCCCCCAAGGGAGCCGAGGAGAAATTCCTAATTAAATTTACGGAACGACGGTGAAAGTGCGTCCGTCAGAAACCTCACGACGGCGCAAATAGATTTTGTGCTGATGTTGCATGTGACTAGGCTTATCTATGGAATCATCCCCATGTCACCCGCTGGTTTCCCTCCGGTCTATTAGTATCGAAATTGCATATAATACTGTGCTGATACTAAACCGGGCTGAAGGCAACTGCTATCGATCGATAAGTAATGCCCGTTGGGTTAGACCTCATCCGTCACACTTCGTGTGCCACCTTCCCCATAGGGGAAGGCTTGCCCGTGGGGATAGACATCATCCATCAACCTTCGACTGCCACTTTTTCTCATTACAGGACTTGCTTCGCGGCGCGGGGAGAAGGCTTATTTTACAATGAAACAGGACGACAGGCAGGTAGCTTCCACCCCATTGGCCACTCCAGCTAACTACTCTGCTTATAATAAAAGGCGGGTGCATGAATACGCAACCGCCTTAATCAACTATTTATTTGTCTTTTTCAGCTTTTTCCTTGGCCTTGGCTTTTTCCTGGGCATTCTTTTCCTTGGCCTTGTCCTTTTCCTTCTGGCGCTTCTCCATTTCGTGCTTGGAATAATCTACGCTCATGCTGGCCATCTTATGCTTAATAGCCATTATTGGATGCTTGAAGAACATTCCGGTACCGGTAGATTTCATAATCTCCATAAATTCCTTGGTCTGCTTTTCACCGAAGCATTGGATTTCACATCGATCACAGATAGGTTTGGTGATGCCGTATGGACAACGGTTCATCTTGGTCATAACCGTTGCCAAAAGGGCGGTACATTTTGGACAAAGCTTGTCATTTTTGGTGCCATGATGCTTGTTGCAATATATCCCAAAGGTTTTTTTCATATTTTCCTTCTCTTTAGGCATATTGTTTTTTATTTCAAGTGGCCTCTTTTTTGGTAAGAATCTGTCGAAAATACTCATTGATTAACTGAACTCTCCTTGTATTGAAAATAAGTCATAACTAAATAAAATTTTAATCGTATTTTCCAACAAATGCAAGCAATAATAAAAATTCTTTGCATTGCTATGATGTTTAGGTTAAAATTATTAGAGACTATGTGGGGGGCGTTATGAAAATGAACATCGATTTATCATTGGACACAGATAATGATGGTCAGGAAGAACGCTTGCTTAAGGACGCATTTAAGCAGACCATTGCTGCTATGGATGGCAGTAAAGGCCAAATTTTTGAAATATACGAGAATACAAAAGCAGATGTGGACTCTAACCGGATTATACTGAGGGAATTGCAGGAAGAGACCCGCAAGCTGCAGGATGAAGTGGATGAGCTGGTGCGTCAGGAACAAAAGGAAAAACAGAAGCTGGTTCAGGTCAGCAGCAATTTTTCCAATTATTCTGAAGATCGTATTCGGGCAAGCTATGAAGCAGTTAAGACAGTCCAGGTTAAGCTGGCTATTGCCAAAGAAAAAGAATATCAGACCCGACGGCAGCGGGATAGGCTGGAGATTCGTCTGAGCAGCATGGAAAAGACCTTAAAGATGGCGGAAACCTTGGCTACCAAGTTGGGATCGGTAATTGGATATCTGACTTCTCAGATGAGTGATGTGGTTACTCAGATGGAAATCGCCTCCAAAAATAAATTCCTGGGTATTCAGATTATTAAAGCCCAGGAGGATGAGCGACTGAGAGTATCACGGGAAATTCACGATGGGCCGGCCCAGGAAATGGTCAATCTGATTTATCAGGCGTCTATCTGTGAGCGATTTGTGGAGACACGCCCGGATGAGGCTAAGGCGGGACTGCAGGAGCTGCGGCGTCAGCTGCGAACCTGTCTGGCTAATGTGCGTCAGATTATTTTTGATATGCGGCCAATGAGCTTGGATGATTTGGGTTTGATTCCGGCTCTGCGTCAGCTGGTTACCCGTCTTTCCGACAGGCATGTTTTGGATGTAGAGCTGCAGGTTGATGGTAAGGAATACAAATTTGAAAAGCATATCGAAGTAACTCTTTTCCGAATTATTCAGGAGGCTTTGGCCAATGTGCAGCGCCATGCTGATACGGATAGTGCCAGTGTACGGCTGCTGTATTCCAAGGATTCTCTGTCCGTAATGGTATCGGATAAGGGGAAGGGCTTCGATGTAGATAAACAGAAGGAAGAGAGAAAAGATCCTTCCGGGGATGGACATTTTGGTGTTATTGGAATGGAAGAACGGGCAAAAATTGTGGGAGCAAATCTTTCTATAGTCTCGGAGCCGGACAATGGTACCAGGGTCAACATTAAGATGCCATATCCGCAGCCACGATGATAGATATGAAGAAGAACAATTTCAAACAAAATCAACATATGGCGCCGATTTCTGATGCAATGGAAAAATATGCAGGGGACGGCGCTCTTGCTTTTCATACACCGGGGCATAAACAGGGGCTGGGAGCCCATTTTAGGCTCAAAAAGCTAATAACGGCAGAGGGGTTGCGGCAGGAAGTTTCTCTGATGGAGGAACTGGATGATTTGCACGATCCCCAAGGCTGTATTAAAGAGGCAGAAGCATTGGCAGCTGAGCTCTGGGGGGCAAGGGAAACTCTGTTTATGATTAACGGTACAACTGGAGCCATTCATGCCATGCTGCTGGGGACACTTAGCCCAGGGGATAAGGTGCTGGTGCCCCGCAATGCCCATCGGTCTGTTATTGGCGGCCTAATATTGGCGGGGGCTATGCCAGTGTACCTTCAACCGGAAATTATCGACAGTCTGGGAATAGCTGGACCTTTGTCATTGGATACAGTGCAGCAGGCAGTAAAAGAAAATCCGGGGGTTCGGGCCTTGGTGGCTGTGCATCCAACCTATTACGGAATGGCCGGTGATTTGCTGGCCATAGCGGAGTATCTTCATAGTAAAAATATACTGTTGTTGGTGGATGAGGCCCATGGGGCCCATTTAAAATTTGCCCAGCAGTTGCCGGATATGCCGAAGCAGGCCTTGGACTTAGGGGCTGATGTGGTGGCACAAAGTACCCACAAGGTGCTGGGAAGCCTGACACAGACTTCCATGCTGCATATTGGCAGTGAACGGGTATCAGCTGCTAAAATACGGGAAGCAGCGGCTTTGCTGCAGTCCACCAGCCCAAACCAGCTGTTATTGGCCTCGTTGGATATTGCCCGTCTTCAGATGGCAGAGGAGGGACAAAAAAGGCTGGCAACGGCGGTGGAGCTGGCTAACTGGCTGCGACAGGAAATAAATATGATACAGGGGCTCTATTGTGTGGGACGAGAAATCATTGGCGATGATGGGATAATAGCTCTTGATCCCACCAAATTGACGGTAAATATTGCCGGGATTGGATTGAACGGCCCCCAGGCTGAACTGATATTGCGACATAAATATAAAATTCAATGTGAGTTGTCCGATAACAACAATTTGTTGTTTATCATCTCCATGGCAGACACTAAAGTGGTTTGTGAGAAATTGCTGACCGCCCTGAGATGCCTAGTCGGAGAGCCGGTAAGCACGGCCGAAAGGAAGCTGGAATTCCCAGGGGATTTACTTTCGGCCAATAAGGTGATATTATCCCCAAGACAGGCCTTTTTCAGTGAGCAGGAGTCAGTGGAATTCAGTAATTCAGTGGGGAAAGTAGCTGGCGAATCGGTTGCTTTTTACCCCCCAGGCGTGCCGGTACTATGTCCGGGTGAGCTTATTACCCGGGACCTGATTGATTCGATAAAAAAGCAGCAATCAGCCGGCAGACGGGTGGTTGGACCGAGGGATACTACGCTGAAATATATAAGCGTAATTAAGAATTAAGAATTTGGAGTTAGGAATTAGGAATTAGGAATTCATAATTCTTATGGAGTGTTTAGTATGGCAAAAGGTAAACTGATAACGATTGAAGCAGGGGATGGTTCCGGCAAGGCTACCCAGACCAAGGAGCTGTTGGAGCATTTGCAACGGGATGGATATAATGTAATGAAGGTGGAATATCCGGATTATAAATCCGAATCCTCGGCTTTGGTCCGGATGTATTTGGGGGGAGCTTTCGGTCAGCAGGCAGCTGATGTGGATGCCTATGGAGCTTCTACTTTTTTTGCAGTGGATCGCTATGCCTCGTATCATCTTAATTGGAAAAAGGCCTATGAGGATGGGGCTATCATTTTAGCGGACCGTTATACAACATCCAATATGGTTCATCAGGCAGTAAAATTAACTGACCCGATGGAGCGGGAGAATTTTCTAAGTTGGTTGTGGGATTTCGAATTTGGCAAGCTAAAACTTCCAGTACCGGATGTGGTAGTGTATCTGGATATGGAGCCAGCGGTTAGTGACCGGCTCATCAGCCAGCGGGCAGCGCAAAATACTGAACGGAAAAAGGATATTCACGAAAAGGACCGCGAATATCTGCACCGATGTCATGAAGCCTATGGCTGGGTTGCCCGTAAATATGGCTGGAAAACGGTTAAATGCAGTGAAAACGGTGAGCCACGCCCCATTGCGGCGATTCACGCCGATGTTTACAGGGCCATAAAGGAATATTTATAAATAGAGGTTTGTTTTTATGATAAAAGAAGTATTGGTAGTAGAAGGCAAGATGGATGTTGTGGCCATCAATAAGGCAGTGGAAGCTGACTGCATTATTACGGAGGGATTTAATCTCAGTCCCCGCTGCCTTGATGATATAGAAAAAGCGTATAAAAAACGGGGGATTATTATCCTCACTGATCCGGATTCGGCGGGAGAACGCATACGAAAATATGTTACTCGCCGTTGTCCTAAGGCCAAACATGCTTTTGTACCGGTGGAGGAGGCTACGGCCAACAATGATATCGGGATTGAGCAGGCCTCGCCGGAGTCCATTCGCAAAGCTTTGGAAAAGGTCCGGACCTTGGACTGGGAGCCCAGCAATATTTTTTCCGGAGCTGACCTGCTGCAGGCCGGTATTTCCGGTGGAGCCGGAGCCAGTGAAAAACGGGCCAGACTGGGGGCCAGGTTGGGGATAGGTTACGCCAATGCCAAGACATTTTTGAAGCGATTGAATCATTATGGGGTCACCCGAGAAGAGTTCGAGGCGGCTCTGGCCGAGGAAGGAAATAGTTGATGAGTGTAGATATTGATAAAGAGCTTAATACCGAGGTTCATCAGGAAACCAAGCTGAAGGGATTAAATGCTACTATAGCAACTCCCAGTGTGACAAGGCACATAATGAAGGCGTTCAATTTGCGGGCCAGCAAGAAGCTGGGGCAGAATTTTTTGGTGGATGCCAACATTGTGCGGGGAATAGTGGAGGCAGCCGGAGCTCAGCCAGGGGACAAGATTTTGGAGATTGGTCCTGGTATTGGTACTCTTACCCAGGGCTTGGCGGAGTCCGGTGCTGAGATTGTAGCGGTGGAGCTGGACAAAAAATTGCCGGCCGTGTTGGCAGAGACCTTGGCGGCTTATGACAATGTGACCATTGTGCCAGGGGATATTTTAAAGGTGAATATTCCGGAGATTATGGGGGAAGGACCTTTTAAGGTGGCGGCAAATCTCCCGTATTATATAACTACGCCTATTTTGATGGCACTGTTGGAGCGACATTTACCAATAAGTATTTTAGTAACTATGGTGCAAAAGGAAGTGGCGTTGCGGATGATTGCCAGGCCGGGATCAAAAATTTACGGAGCCTTGTCAGTGGCCGTGCAGTATTACACTAAGCCACACATTGCTTTTGATGTGCCACCAAGGTCGTTTATTCCGGCCCCGGAGGTGGACTCGGTGGTAGTAGTCTGTGATGTGCGGGAAAAGCCGGCGGTGGAAGTCAAGGATGAAAAGATGTTTTTCAAGGTAGTGAAGGCGGCCTTTGGACAGCGGCGGAAAACCATAGCGAATGCCATGAAGGGGGCAGGCTTTACTAAGGAAATCATTGAAGCGGCTTTTGCTAAGTGCGGAATCGACAGCGGGCGGCGGGGGGAAACCTTCAGCTTGGAAGAATTTGCCGCATTGGCCGACGCAATTAGTTAATTATGAATTAGGATTTATGAATTAGGAATTAGGAATTATTATGCTGGGAGGGTTTACTATGAAGAATTTTGAATATGCTCCACAGGGCGTTTGCTCCAAGGCAATGTTTTTTGGTATTGATGACAATAAAATTCACGGACTGCGGGTAGTGGGCGGCTGTAATGGCAACCTGCAGGGAATTGGCAAGCTGGTGGAAGGCATGGATATTGACGATGCCATTAGCCGGTTGGAAGGGATTCGTTGCGGCAGTCGGCCAACCTCCTGTCCGGACCAGTTATCCAAGGCGTTAAAGGAAGCAAAGGAGCAACTTTGATATGATTTTTGATGCTCATACCCATACAGAAATATCTTCTGATTCAGAAATGAAAGCGGCTGATGCCCTTAATGTGGCGGAAAAGCTGGGCATTGGGATTATTTTTACTGAGCATTTCGATTTTGATTATAGGCAGTCAGTTCACTTCAAGGATATGGATTTCCTGCTTGACCCCAAGGAGTATTTTTCAAAATACGAATCCTTGCGAGGGGATAGGCTTTTGCTGGGAATTGAGGTAGGACTGACTTCCGGCAGCATTGAAGCCAATAAGCAGATTGTGGCTGAAAATCCTTTTGACCAGGTGATAGGCTCCATTCACGCCATTGACGGCTATGATATCTATTATCCGGAATATTATGAGGGTAAATCCAAGGATGAAGCTTTTACCGACTATTTTCAGGCCATGGCGGCAATGATAAAAGCCAATCCCTTTATTGATATATTGGGGCATATTGATTATATGTGCCGGTATGCGCCATATGACAATAAGGAGATTGATTACAACTTGCATCATGAGGCCATTGATGCAGTATTGCGAAATGTGCTGGAAACAGATACTGTAATGGAGCTAAATACCCGACGGCTGTACGACAGAACCGCCGTAGAGGCCCTTATGCCTATTTATAAGCGTTATCGGGACATGGGGGGCAGATATATTACTATCGGTTCCGATGCTCACACGGAAGAAAACATTGGGATGAATTTTAAGGTGGCGTTGGATTTGGCAGAACACCTCAACCTCCAGCCAGTTCATTTTAAAAATCGGAAGATAGAAATTTAGCAGCTACATAAGAAATTTTTTTGAAAAGAGGATTATGATAATATGCGAGTAAAGCGTAAGCGGCGCCGCAAATATACGCGTTTATATATATTGGCAGCGGTTATTTTTCTATCCGTTGCTGTTTTGGCTGCCTGCCAGTTTATGGGCCGTACCCTACCAGGCGAGGCGGAAAATGAGTCCGGCATTGTGGATAATCAGCAGGTGGTACACATTCTCTTGATGGGGGTTGATCGACGCAATGATGATGTGGGCCGCAGTGATACCCTGATGGTGATTTCAGTCAATAAGGATACTGGCAAGGCTCAGGTTATGTCGGTTCCCCGGGATACCAGAGTAAAAATCGAGGGACATGGCTATGACAAGATCAACCATGCTTATCCCTATGGTGGGCACAAGCTGACCCGCAGTACCGTAGAAAAGCTGCTGGGTATACCGATGGACTATTATGTGCTGGTGGATTTAAACAGCTTTGAGCGAATTATCGATGCTTTGGATGGTATTGACATAGATGTGGAAAAACGGATGTATTACGAGGATCCGTGGGATGATAATGGTGGCTTGGTTATTGACCTGTATCCGGGGATGCAGCATATGACCGGGGAAAAGGCTATTCAATATGTGCGTTACCGGGACGGCGAGGGTGATATTGGTCGTATCAATCGCCAACAGCATTTTATGCGGGCTGTTATGACCAAAATGCTGACGCCGGCCGTATTGCCGAAACTGCCTAAAATTATCGAGGCAGTTAGAAAATGCGTGGAAACTGATATGCCTTTGACGGAAATGCTGTCGTTGGCCAATATGTTGCCTCAGATAAAAGACAATGGCCTAAACTCGGAAATGTTGCCGGGGACACCAGCCTTTTTGGCGGATGTGAGTTATTGGTTGCCGGATATTGTCAGCTTGCGAGAAATGGTGGCTGAACAAATGGACCACCCACTTGATGACCGGGGCAGAGCCACCGCTGAGACGGTAAAGAAAGAATATGAAGCTTCCCTGCCGGCAGGGATGGTCAGCCTGAAGGATGAAAGCCGTTCCCGTCAGCTCAAGGATGAAAAGACGGATGAGAACCGAGATTCAGAGGACAGTAAGACTGAAAAGCAGGAAAAGACCGGAAAGAAGGACAGACCAAGGATGGCAGAAAGTCCAGGGCAGATATCCGTATTGGTCATTAACGATAGTGGTATTAACGGAGCCGGAGCCCGTATGGTAGCCAAACTGACGGATAAAGGCTTTAATGTTACCGGTGTAGATACGGGGAAAAAGTCTGATAGGGAGCATACAATAATTGTCACGGACAACAGCAATGTAAACTGGTTCTATGGGATGCCATTTTCATGCACTATTATGGATGGAGCAGATCCGATGGAGGCAGTAGTCTATGTGGGCAAGGATTTTGAATAAGGGAAAGGACAGTTGTGGGAACAATCAGAGTTGATGGCCTGGCCAAGGCCTTTGGAATAGAGGAACTGTTTAATAATGTGAGCTTTGAGATCAAGCGGGGCGAGCGGGTTGGCTTCGTTGGAGCCAATGGAGCCGGTAAATCCACCTTGATGAAATGCCTGTTGGGAGAGGAAGAATATGACAAGGGCGTTGTCAGCATTGATTCGGCCGACACCATAGGCTATGTGGAGCAGCAGGCGGACATGGATGGTGAAGGTACCCTGTATGAAGAGTTAAAAAGCGCCTTTGCCGACATTATGGCTTTGGCGGCGGCCAAGGAAACCATGGAAGCTGAGCTGGCAGAACATCACGATGAGGAAAAGTTGATTCAGTACGGCAAATTGGTAGAGCGGTTCGAGCATTTGCAAGGATATGATTTTGAAAGCAGTATTCGACGGACAGCCTTCGGACTGGGGTTTTCGGAAGAAGACCTCAGCCGGCAGGTTGCCCATTTTTCTGGTGGACAGCGCACCAGAGTGTGCCTGGCGAAAGCCCTGCTTCGGGAACCTGATTTTCTCTTTTTGGACGAGCCAACTAACCATTTGGATATTACAATGATTGAGTGGCTGGAAAATTTCCTGCAAAACTATAACGGTGGCGTGTTGATTATTTCCCATGACCGGTTTTTTCTGGACAAGGTAACCAATCGGATTTTTGAAATTGATAACAAGGAACTGACTGTTTACGAAGGTAATTATTCGTATTTTATGAAGGTAAAGGAGCAGCGGCGGGCAGCCCAGCTCACTGCCTATGAAAAACAGCAGGAATATATCAGAAAAACTGAGGATTATATCCGCAAATACAAGGCTGGAATAAAATCCAAGCAGGCCCGGGGGCGGCAAAGTCAGCTAAACCGTTTGGAACGGATTGTTAAACCGGCTGAAACAGCGGCCTTTAATTATTTTGCCTTTAATGAACCGGCAGAGTGCGCTCAAAGGGTGGCCGAATTAGAGGATATATCCTATAAATTTCCTGACCGAACCTTGTTTGAACATATAAATGTCCTTATTCGCAAGGGAGACGGCGTAGCTATTGTAGGACCAAATGGGGCCGGAAAAACGACTTTGCTGCGGCTGTTGGTGGGGGAGTTGACTTCCCCTACCGGTACATTAAAGATTGGCTCCCGCGTGAAAATCGGTTATTTTTCCCAGCAGCACGAGGGGCTGAATATGGAACGGACTCTGTTGGATGAGCTGCTCTATGAATATGGTATCACCGAGGAACAGGCCCGGCGGTATTTAGGTGCATTTTTGTTCCATGGTGATGAAGTTTTTCGCGTGATTGGTGATTTGTCCGGAGGGGAGCAGTCCCGATTGGCCTTTTTAAAGCTGATGCTTACTGGAGCGAACTTCCTGGTGTTGGATGAGCCTACCAATCACTTGGATATTCCGGCCAAGGAGGCAGTGGAGGAAGCCTTGCTGACTTTCCCGGGGACTTATATCACTGTTTCCCACGACCGATATTTTTTGGACAAGGTGGCTAACTGCGTATTGGAGCTGGAGGATGGCCAACTGACGGAATACAACGGTAATTACAGTTATTATCGGGAGAAAAAAGCAGAGGAAGCAGCTGAACAGGCCAAATTGGCGGCAGCAGCGGAACAAACCAGGCCTATGGCCACGAAAAGTGACCAAGCTGAGAAAAAGGCAACTCAGGCCGAGAAGGCCAAGAAGGGGGCTATCCGCAGTATGAGTGATGATAAGCGGGCACAGCTTATTCATCGGGCGGAGGCGCAGATTGCCACCATAGAAATGGATTTGAAAAATTTGGAGCTGACCATGAACAGTCCGCAAATTCAGGCTGACCCGGTGCAAAGCATGGAAATTGCCCAGGAGTATGCGGATAAGACCAAGGAACTGGATGATTGGTACGAGAAGTGGGAACAGCTGGTGGAGAAATAATTAGGAATTGGGAATTAGGAATTGGGAATTAGGAATTAGCTTTGGCGGATGAGGTAATTATATGGAAGAACTGCAGGGTACAGTTGAAAATATTATATATACCACCCCGGATGGGCGGTTCAGTGTTTTTCGCCTGCGGCCGGATGGTCAGCGGGGGCTGGTGACTGTTACTGTTCAGATGGATGCTCCCTTGCAGGGACAGCAGCTGGAGCTAAAAGGCCAATGGGTGGAACATCCTCGTTTTGGCCAGCAGTTTAAGGCGGAGCATATGCTGGTGGCGGCGCCGACCAGTCTGGAGGGCATTGAGCGCTTTTTGGCCTCTGGGGCCATTGATGGCGTTGGACCGGTTTATGCAAAAAAAATCGTAGACAAATTTGGCTGCGATGCATTGGAAATAATCGAACATGCGCCTAGTCGCCTTCGGGAGATTGCCGGGATTGGGGCTAAAACTGTGAAAAAAATCCATGAATCTTTTATGGAAACGGCCGAGCTGCGTCAGATTATGGTGTGGCTGGAGCAGCACAGTGTATCGGGAATGTATGCCGGGAAAATTTACGCCGAATACGGTTCCTTTGCTGTAGCGGTTATGGAAGAAAATCCCTATCGTCTGATGCGGGAAGTAGATGGTGTAGGCTTTGCTACATCGGATGCCATTGCGGCCAGTATCGGCTTTCAGGCGGAGGACAGCGTGCGAATTTCAGCGGCTTTGGAATATCAGCTGCAACGGATTTCCCTATCCGGACACTGCTGTGTGCCGGAAAATATGCTGGTGGATGAAGTGGCCCGCTTTTTGAATGTAAATCGGGATGCCATCTGGGAAACCTTGAGGCGGGATTTAGCTGAGGGGATTTTGGATCAGGAGGTAGTCGGCGGGAATATTCTGGTTTATCCGGAGTATCTCTATCAGGCGGAGGTGGAAACTGCCGATCATTTGCTTTTTTTGCAGGAAAAAGCCCAGCCAATCCAGGTTGGTAATACGGCGGACATGATAAAAAAATGGGAGAAATATACGGGGGTTACCTTGGCGGATATGCAACGAAAGGCTATTGAAGGTGTATTCAGCCATGGTATATTCGTGTTGACCGGCGGCCCTGGAACGGGAAAAACAACTGTCATCCGAGGGATGATTGAAATGCTGGAAGTGTATGGACTGAGCATTTTGTTGGGGGCTCCTACCGGTCGGGCAGCTAAACGGCTCAGTGAAGCCACCGGCCGCAATGCGTCCACCATTCATCGTCTGTTGGAGGCCCAGGGGGGTGGCGGGGAAGAGTCGTTTTTCTCCCGGAATATTGATGACCAGCTGGAGGCGGATGTTATCATCTTGGACGAAGTCTCTATGATGGACATTGTGCTTATGCGCCACTTTTTGGAGGCAGTGCCGGCCGGGTGTCATGTGATTTTAGTAGGTGATGTGGACCAGTTGCCGGCGGTGGGGCCTGGTTCGGTGTTGAAGGATATATTGCGTAGTCAGGTTATTCCCAGCGTATGCCTGACCGAGGTTTACCGTCAAAGTGAAGCCAGCAGCATTGTCATGAACGCCCATGCTATCAATGCGGGACGGATTCCCAAATGGTCGTCAACCGGCGATGGGGATTTTGAGTTTATTGAAATGAATAATCCGGAGGAAATTGAGGCCTATATTGTTAAATTGTGCCGGGATATTTTGCCACAGCAGGGTTACTCACCCAGAGAAGATGTCCAGGTGTTATCCCCTATGCATCGACAGAGCTGTGGCGTAGAAAATCTGAACAGGCGTCTGCAGCAGGCCCTGAACCCACCGGCCGAGTATAAGCCGGAATACACCGGCAGTATTCGTTGTTTTCGGTTGGGCGACAAGGTAATGCAGATGAAAAACAATTACGATAAAGGAGTGTTTAACGGGGACATTGGTTTTATTCAGGAGCTGAATGAGGATCGGATACTGGTGGATTATGGTGACGGAGTGACCGCCAGCTATGAAAAAACAGAGCTGAATGAGTTGCAGTTGGCGTATTGTATGAGTGTACACAAAAGTCAGGGCAGTGAATATCCGGTGGTGATATTGCCACTGGTGCCGGGGCACAGGATAATGCTGCAGAGAAATCTTTTGTATACGGCCATAACCCGGGCCAAGAAAAAGGTGATACTCATCGGAAACAAGGCGGCACTGAATACGGCTATTGCCAATGACCGTACTACCCGCCGGTATACACTGCTTACGGAACGATTAGCCGGGGCATTATGAGGATATTAAGCCTTCCCCAGAGGGGAAGGCAGATAATGGAGTCGAGGAGGTATGAATATTCATATCCACACATTTTTCAGGGAAAAGATTAGAGTGGACAAAGTCATTACGAGTGATTTTGTTGAATACCTTTTTACGAGGGGAAGGATTAGGAGATTTTTTGTATGTTTGAAGCGATATTGAATTTTCTGTTTCCGCCCAAGTGTCCGGCCTGTCAGCAATATATAGAGCATAACGGCGAATGGTGTGAAGACTGTCTGGCCAAGGTGCTGGTGCTCCGCCGGCTGCCACTGGAACCGGTACTGGCCGAGATATTCACAGATGGGATATGGTGTATGGGTGAATATGATGGCCCACTAAAGAAGCTCATAGCTGATATGAAGTTTGAAAAAAAGCAGAGTGCCATAAAGGCCTTGAAATATTTCACCAATGCCGGTGTGGAACGATTGGCGGCACAGCAGAGCGTTTTTTCGAATATTGATGTGACTGTACCGGTACCGCTACATAAAAGTAAATTGAAAAAGCGGGGCTTTAATCAAAGTATTGAACTTTTTCGCCAGTCAATAACCCAGATTGGTGTGGATTTTCAGGATTATCTCAGTCGGGGCAGAAACACTGAACCCCAATTTGGCCTTGACCAGCATGAGCGGCAAAAAAACCTTAAGGATGCCTTCGAAATTTCCGATGAAAATAGAGAGAAGATAGTTGGGAAAAATATTTTATTGGTGGATGATATTTTTACCACCGGAGCAACTTTTTTCGAATGCGGAAAAAGTTTAAAAAGAGCAGGAGCAGCTAATTTGGCTGGCTTGGTGGTTGCTTCCGGGCGAAAATAGGAATTGAATATAAGTTAATTTTTTTGTATAATGAAAAGGCAACTTTGGAGAAATTGAGTTTGTTTTACACATTTGGTTAGTCAGGGGTGTTTTTTATGAATAAGTTAAAGAATTGTCCGGAATGTGGCAAATTGTATTTAGAAGTAGGTCAGGGGATGTGTCCTGCCTGCTATGATATTGAGTTGGAGCAGGAGCAGGTTGTTCACACCTATATCCGTGACCATGATAAATGCAGCATTAAGCAGATTGTGGAGGATACCGGGGTAAAGGAAAAGGTTGTTCTTCGCATGATTAAGAGTGGCCGGGTAGTCAGTGACAATGTGGCATATCCTTGCGAAAATTGTGGCGCAGATATTTATTTGGGCCGCCTGTGTGACAAGTGCAACCAGGAGCTTACCAAGCAGGTTGAAAAATTGGCAGCGGAAAAGAAAAAAATTCAGAATGTTGACCGTAGCCGTACTATGTACAATGCCGGTCGGGAATTTTAATTTCTTATATAATATTTATGGACAGGATTTAAGGATCCTGTCTTTTTTTTCGATAAATTGTTAGGAGCCATAATGGACACTAAAAGTGTCTCCATTTTTAAGGCAAGATTCTAAATGTGATTTAGAAAAAGGACGGTGAGAACCATGATTATAAACAATAATATTCAAAGCATCGCTGGTATTTACAGCAATCACAGCAGCAACAACAAGATTGCCAAGGCGGGCCGGGAAGAGGAAAAACGGGATGAGATTCACATTTCGCAGGCTGGTCAGAATGTCAGGGAAATGCTGCAAAAGATGAACGAGATGGACGATGTCCGTCACGATCGAGTGGCAGAGCTGGAGAATTTAATTGCTTCCGGCAATTACCATGTTAGCAGCCGTGAGTTGGCTGAAAGCATGCTGAAGTGCCGTTTCTGATTAGTGCGGCAAAAATAGCCAGGAGAGGTGGGATGCATAACAATGTGGCAAGAATTAGCAGAAGTGATCGATATACTGGTGGAGAACTACAAAAAACTGCAGGCTTTGGGCAACGAAAAGCGCGGCGTGTTAGTTAATGTAGACATAAAGGCATTGGAAAAGATTGTGCATCAGGAAGAAGCTGTCGTTGAGACCATCAACAAAGCTGAGCAAAGACGCCAAAAAGTGATAAATCGACTGGCTAGTGAAAATGTAACGATAGAGCCTGATATGCAGATGCGGGATGTGTGGTCCCAGTGTCCGGATAACAGATTGCGGGAAGTTTTGCGCAACTCCCATAAATCGTTGCAGGAAGTTGTAAAAAAGACCCAGGAAATCCAGGCCAACAATGAGATTATGATTTCAGCAGCCCTGGATGCCATAAATTTTAAACTAAACCAGCTGGGGGGCGCATCTGTGGAGCCGGTTTATGGTAATTCCGGTCAGGCAGTGGTGTCCCATGAAAAGAATTTTGATCTTGAGGTGTGAATATGAAGGATATCATTGATATACTTCGTCAGCAGCTGATATTGTGCCGGAGATTGTTGGAGCTGGCACAGGCTCAGAAAATAGAATTGGTCAAGACGGACGCGGTTGCAGCAAGGAAGCTGACCAGCGAGATTGAGCCAGTCATGGCCGATATCAACAGTTTAGAGAAGCGCAAGGAAGAACTTTTGACAGATTTAAAGGTAGATAATCTGTCGGCATGGGTTGCCAAAATGCCGGCTTCACCAGAGAAAGAAGTTATCAGTACGCTTCTGAGCAAACAGGAAAATGTATTGCAGGATTTAAAGGCAGTCAATTCTGCCAATATGCAATATTTAGATAGACATACCAAATTTATTGATTACAACATCAATGTAATGACCCAGACCAGTGCGGGGGTGACCTACGGAACACCGGGTGATGACGGTGGGATGCCTGTTCAGGGAAGAAAAATGTTTGAAGCAGGAGTATAGAACAGGAGAATAACTATGTTAAGTACATTTCACGGCCTTAATACCATGGTTAGTGGTATTCAGAACAACAGAGTTGGCTTGAACACAGTAGGTCACAATATCAGTAATTCCAGTACCGAGGGCTATTCCCGCCAGCAGGTAAATTCTGTGGCAACCCGTTCCCAGACCGTATGGTCCTATTCCCGGGCCAATCAGATCGGCAGTGGCGTTGGAGTTTATGGTATTGCCCGGGCCAGAGATATATATGCTGATCGTCAGTACTGGAAGGAAAATACCAATGATGGCTATTATAATGCCAAGGCTAAAAATTATTCCAAGCTGGAGACCATATTTAACGATTCTGATGACAATGCTTTGCAGGAATCCATGGAACTATTCTATCAGGCATGGGTGGACTGCTCTACTACAGCAAGTACCGCTTCCAGCCGTCAGAATGTTATCAATGCCGGTTATAATTTTGCTGAGTCATTGAATGCAACTGCTGTACAGGTTCAGTCCCAGATTGAATCAGTATACGGTGAAATCATTCTCAGTGTAGATAATGTTAACAGTATGCTGGATCAGGTTACCGTTTTGAACGGCCAGATTATGGAGCAGGAAGCTGATGGCTCCATGGCTAACGACCTGCGGGACCAGCGGGATTTATTGGTGGACAATTTGTCCAGGATTATGCATATCAGTGTAAATGAGACACCAAATGGTATGTACACATTGGTATGTAACGGTACTACTTTGGTAAATGGCACCAGCAAGGTTACCATTGCGGTATCCGAGCCATTGAACAACAAGGTGTACGGAGTCAGCGACTACACATTGTTGATAAAGGAATCTGATGTACAGTTCAATCCGGGTAACGGCGAACTGTATGGCCAGATACAGTCTATATATGAGGATAAGGAATATATTGACCGTCTGGCCAATATGGCAGCTTTTTTGCTTACTACCCTCAATGACCAGCATAAGGCCGGCTACACTTTAGAGACGGATACCGGAGAAAAGGGAGACAATTTCTACGGTACGGCTGGGGCACAATATGTGTGGGATACTACCGATCCGCATGATATACATATGACCAAGGATGGCGATGCCATTCGGGGTATCAATGTTATTAAGGAATTGGTTATCAATCAGGATCTGACGGCTGCTGGCGGCCATAAAAAGCTGGCTACCCGTTCTATGGGGGAAGACGGCAAGGTCAATGGCGTAGCTGACGGATCAAATGCAGTTTGGATCAGTACCCTGTTCAATTGCGTTAAAAAGAATACCAGTCCTGATGTAAATACCAAGGATCGGGCTATTGGTGATGAATCCTTCTACAGCTACTATAATACCAGTATGACCACTTTGGGTGGTGCTACTGAAAATATGAACAATAAGGTGGAATTCCAAAAAGACCTTATGACTCAGATAGAGAATTTGCGAGAATCAACCTCCGGTGTAAACTGGGATGAAGAACTTACCAATATGATTACTTATCAGCAAGGCTATGCCGCTTGCTCCCGTTGTCTCACCACAATGGATGAAATGCTGGACAAGCTGATAAACGGTACAGGTGTAGTTGGCAGATAATTGCCATCAGGAAGGTAAGGTATAGATTATGCGTATTAGTAGTACAATGATGACCAATAACTACCTCAAGCAGCTTAACGGCTCCTACGAGCGTTACACCAAGCTGTTTGAACAGAGCGATGGGAAAAAGCTCCATCGAGCCTCTGATGATGCGGTAGGTTATTCCAAATATTTGAGATATAAAAACTCCCTCACCAATGTGGAGCAGTTTCAGGATGACATTACTACAGCGGTTTCCTGGATGAAGAACAGTGATGCAGCTCTGGTAAATGTTACTGAGCGGATGAAGGAGTTCAAGGGAAAAGTAGTAGCTGCCGGTAATTCCACCAACAATGAAAATGATATGAAGGATATTGCCAAGGAGCTTTTGGCCAGCGTTCAGGAAGTGGTGGCAGATATGAATGCCCAGATCGGGGATCGTTACCTGTTCTCCGGTCAGTCGGATACCACCATGCCATTTCAGATTTCTGATGAAAAAAAGCCACGTGGTGAGACCAAGACCCTTAGCGAGGCCCAGCAGTCGTTCTTCAGAGATGACACCAATACTAAGCCAACTGTAACCCAGATGCTGAAGATGGTAGATGAGGATAAAAATGTCTATTATTTGAATGTTACTGATGGCAGAGTATATTCACAGGAGTTTATGGAAAATGGCTTCAAGGATAGGGTAGCTACTGGTCAGGTTCGTGTTAAAGATGGAGATCAGGTTGGTGTCATTTCCGGTTGGACCGATAGCAAGGAAGTAAGTAATTACTTTGATAGTAATGGTGTTATTAAGGATACAGCAGCGGGTACAGCCGTGGATATGACTACTAGCGGTGGTACGGTAAGCTTAAAATTCGCCGTTACTGAGCAGTATATTGTTACTTATAAGGGCGATGCCAAGTATATTTCCATGGTAAAGAAAACCGGTGGCGTGGACAAGGCTACTGATTCGGTAAATCAGACCGGTCAGGATGTATTTGGCAGTGATATTTTTGATACTCCAGGTGTAAGTTATGATGGTGGCACTGCCTCTGGCACGGCTATGCTGAATGAGTTGTTATACACAGTGGCCAAGATCGATGCAGCGGATAATCATTGGGCGGCTAATGATGGCCTTACCATCAGTGATGCAGCCCATGCTCAGGTGCTGGGGGCCCAGACCACCATGGCGGCCCGTCAGCAGGCATATAGCGCAGCCTCTGACATGCTCACCACTCAGGATGAGTCCATTACTTCTGATATAACTGATGTGTCCAGTACTGATGTGGCTAAACTGGCTACTATGCTGATGGAATATCAGACCATTTACAGCTTGTCCTTGTCAGTAGGCTCCAAGATTTTGCCAGGGACCTTGGCAGATTATTTAAGATAATTTTTCTTTACTTTTTGTGTTAAAAATACGACTATAATATAAAGAGGGTGAATACCATGCTGGCGGAAATGAAATATTTGAATATTAGCCATGAATTGCCCCAGATAAGTATTCATCAGGAGCAGCCCCGGTCGCTGAAAAACACATTTCGTCCGGCAGAGCTCCATCGGCATTACGATCCGCCACTGGCGGATGTGGCGGCTACCTTGGTAGAAGTGGATATTGATACCTATAATAGCCGCAAGGCTTACGGCTTTTTAAATCACGATGATTTTGCCCGAAAGTATGGTGGAGAAGGCTTCAGTGATGTACAGGCCAATACTTCCCGACTTGCCCAGTCAGGGTGGAATTTTGCCAAGAATGGTGCTCATCCGGGAGCCAATCTCATTGGCAATGAGGCCAAATCGCGACTTAGGGGGGAAATATTAAAGTGGCCTAAGTGGGAGGCTGTAAAAATTCCAGATCCTGAATTTACAGTACATCCATCTGAGATAAAGGGCAAAATGGATCCAGGCAGTGATACCACCAATATCAAATCGACGGCTACGCCGGAGATTGATATTCGTCCTGGTTCGGCCAAGACCACCTTGGCCAGCCGAGGATATGTCCGTCAGTGGATTTCGGTAGGGCGCTATGATATGCGAGTATAGGTGATAATTAGGAATTAAGAATTAGGAATTAACTTTGGTGGATGAGGTTTATACATGGAGGCAGTAATTAAATGAGAAAGCTTAACACTACAAGATTTGGTGAAATTGAAGTTGATGAAAAGACCATTGTGACCTTTGATCATGGCATCCCGGCCTTTGAGGACGAGCGGGATTTTGCCATAGTGCCCTATGACGCAGAAAGCCCGTATCTCTTTTTGCAGTCAGCCTCCACGCCGGAGTTGGCGTTTCTCATGACGGACCCATTTATTTTCTTCCCGGATTATACCTTTGAGTTGGATGACGCGAATATGGAACTGCTGGGCGTGACCAATGATGCGGATGTCTTGGTTTGTTCCCTCATCACAATTCCGCCAACAGGTATTCCGGATATGACCACGAATCTTTTGGCACCGATTGTTATTAACCGGGCCAATATGAAGGCCAAGCAGGTGGTACTGGAAAAGACCAGCTATACTACCAAGCATCGCTTGTTCCCAGAGAAAAAGGGGGAATAAGAAATGCTAGTACTGACCAGACGCCCCAAGCAGCAGATTATGATTGGGGATGATGTAGTTATCAACATTGTCGAGGTTAATGGTGAGAATGTGCGAATAGCCATTGATGCCCCTCGCAGTGTAAAAGTATATAGAGGAGAGGTCTATAAGGTTATCAAGGAGGAAAACCGCAAGGCGGCAGCTCCGGTCGATGCCATAGATTTGTCCACGGCATTACCCAAATAACGGATTATAATTTTTTCTACGGAGGGATTAAAAATGGTAGGAAACATTTCAGACATGACAGCTGCTGCGGTTGTTGTTTCAGCAATGGACAACGGGACTAGCCAAAAGAGAGCAGTGGAGCCAGTTGATAATAAGGTGGCACCTGTTGATATAAAAATTGATGAGGCTAATACCGTTGATAAGGTTACTGCTGGTGACGATGCAGGCAAAGCCGACAACGAGCAAAAGGAAGAGGATCCAAAGCGTCAAGCCTTGGACAACATCAATGAGGAATTTGTCAGCGAAATGACAAAGGAGCTCAACGAGCTTATGAGCAAGCTCAACTGTGATTTGGAATTCCAGTATCACAAGGAAGTAAATGTAATGTCGGTTAAGATGATTGACAAGAAAACTAATGAGGTCATTAAGGAATACCCACCTGAAGAAATGGTAGAGGGTATGATAAAGGCCCAGGAATGGCTGGGTGCTTTCCTCGATCGTAATGCGTAAAAGGGGGTACTTGAAATGGGCGTAAATGGAATTTATGGCTTGTCAGGCTCTGGCTTGGACATTGAGTCCCTGGTAAAAATGGGCATGTCCGGCAAAAACAAGCAGTATGACAAGATGGAACAGCAGGAAATTGCAAACACCTGGCTGAAAGAAGCATATAATGATGTATATAATGATTTGACTACATATAAGTATGGCACTTTGTCTGATTATAAAATGCAGTCAAACATGAACGCCATGCAGGCAACCAGCTCCAATAGCAGCGTTGTAACTGCTACTGCCAACGGTGCCGCTGCGGCTATGAATCACCAGGTTGAAGTTAGTTCTGTCGCTAGTAATGCTTATTTGATGACAACCCAGCAGAAGGATGATCAGGGGCATGTTATAAAAACCTATGGCGTTGACAGAGCAAATGAAAAGGCAAGTACCAGCAATAAGTTGGCGGATGTGCTATTTCAGAGTTATAAAGTAGATACCGCTACTCAGAGCGATAACAATTGGAATTTCAAGTACGAGATTACCAAGTCTGATGGTACAACTGCTGTTGTAAATGGCAGTGATGTGGCTATTTCTTTAAAAATAAAGGATACCGCTGGTAAAGATGCTAAGACATATACTCTCAGTTACACCTATGATGAGCTGTTTACTGGTTGTGCCAGCGACACTTATACAGGCTATACAGGTGATGGAAGTTCGGTATTTGATGGTGGTAAGACACTGAATGATTTTGCCAGTGCTTTTGCCAAGACTGGAGCGAATATTCAGGGTGGTTATGATACGGCTAATGATTCCTTTAGCCTGTATAATAAGACAAGTGGTGAGAGCAATGTTATTGATATTGCTGTGGAGAATGACACTACAGCAACACTGTTCAATCATTTGAACCTGGGTGCTTATCATGCAGATACTGGTGTTCTTGATGATCGTATTGAGTTTGCTATTCCTACTGTCGAGCCGACTACAATAGAGTCTGTAAATCTTAATACCAGTATTACGAGCAGCGCTCAGTCTGTAAGTCTGATGGATGTATTGGGCTTAAAGGCTACTGTTGATGGCGACAATACTATTGTTACACAGGTTAACAGTAAAGGTGAGGTACAGAGTACGGTAGGTACATTTACTGATGCTAGTGATAAAGTTTTTTCTTTGCAGCTTAGCAATGGAACAAGTAGTGCCACCATTAGCTTTACATTGGGAGAGCTGTTCAACAACAATGCTGGCTTGGACGAACTGGCTTCCAAGATTAATGCAACAGGTCTGGGCATCACAGCATCTTATGATGCAATAAAGGACAGTTTCTCTTTGTCCAATCCAAACGGTCAGGCTAATCTTACTGCTGTTGCTGGCACTGGAGAGTCCACGGCTACTCAGCTAATAAATAGCTTGAATTTGGCTACCAGTTCTAGCCTAACCTATTTAACCACAAATAAGAGTGGAATTTTAGCAGATGTATTCGGTCTAAAAGCCACTTTTGAAAGGACTGATCCTAATAGTGATTCCTACGCATTGAGAGTTAAAGATACGAATAATAATGTGCTTTTTACTCAAGAGGGAACGAAGGCTGATTTTACATCCGGTGAAGCTAAAACTAGTAGGATGGATGCGGTATTGTCCACCTTGCAGATAAGTGATGGGACAAATTCTGCCACTGTTAATATTACCTTTGGGGATATAGTGAGTTATGCAGCAATTCGAGATAGTGGATCTGGATCTGCATATGTTACTCAACCAAATGGCGTTGAAGCAAGGACAGGTGCTAATTTTGGTGAAATAGAGGTTATGCCATCATCTAAGGCAATGAGCGACTTGGCAGCGAAAATAAAGACTGCTATCTCGGATGCTCATGTAAATATCACTGCTGAATATGATAATGGTACTCTTAGTTTTCTGAATTTAAATGGACCTGTAACAATTACTACTCCAGCTGGATCCAAGGTTGATGCTTCTGCTAAGTTGAATCTTCAATCTGTAGACCCGAGCACCATGGCATATAAGACTTCTTCCAGCATTACTCGTGTTAATGCAAATAGCACTGAAGATAGCTTGGCTGCTGCTGTAGGTCTTACCGCAGTAAAGAAAGATGTCAATACTTTGACCATTAAAAAGAGTGATGGCACCTCTGAGGATGTTGCTACTACCGCTACTGCTATTAGCTTTAAGGTGGGCAATGGCACAAATGAAACGGAAGTATCATTAACTTATGCTGAATTATTTGATACTACTGGTTCCGGTACTCTAAAGGGCAAGGCAGATTTTAGTACGCTGGTTTCCAAAATTAATGAAAAGACTAGCAGCACCAATGTTACAGCAACTTATACAAATGGCAAGTTTTCTTTAACCAATACTGCCGGCGATGCTACACTCACTGGTGTTGATGATTTGGCTGGCGCTTTAGTCTCAAAGATGGGGCTGACGGAAACAGCTGCTTCAATAGCCAATAAAGAAGAAAAAGGTCAATTGCATCGTTGGAAGGGGACTGATGCTAGTGTTACTATTGATGGTAAGGAATATAAAAATGATACAAATAAGCTGACCGTGGCCGGTGTTACCTACACCTTCCTGGATAGCACTGCTGGTTCCAAGGCTACCATCAGTGTAAGTCAGGATACGGACAAGATTGTGGATTACGTTAAGAGCTTTGTGGAGGACTACAATAAACTGTTGGATTCCCTTAACGAAAAGCTGTCCGAAAAGAAGTATTCTGACTATAAGCCTCTCAGCAAGCGTCAGGAGGAAGAAATGACGGAGAAGCAGATAGATAAGTGGAATGAAAAAGCCAAGTCAGGTCTGCTTTATCATAACAGCACCATCCGGGATTTGGTAAGTGCTATGCGGGAAGCTATCTATACCAGGGTTGATGCAGTGGATAGCGAGTACAACAGCCTGTCTGCCATTGGTATTACCACTACCAATACCAAGGGGCAGCTGACTTTGGACACAGACAAGCTCCGGAAGGCTTTGGCCGCGGATCCGGACTGTGTATATCAGCTATTTGCTTCTGATCAGGACAGCAGTTATATTGCTGGTTCTACCGATAAGAATAAGATAACTGATTCACAGAAGAAAGAGGATTATGCCAATACCGGTGTGTCGAACCGTTTATACAATGTAATGACCAATTACATGAGTAAGATTTCCGATATTGCCGGCACTTCCAAGGAAACCGATGACCAAAGCTATTTGGGGAAGATGATTACTGATATGAAGACCCGTATGAGTAATTTTAAGACCCAGATGACGGCTTACGAGAACAAGCTCTTTAAGCGCTATGATGCCATGGAAGTGGCTCTTTCCCGTATCAGTGCCCAGCTTAGTTATATAACCAATTCATTTTCCTGATAGTTAGGAGATTTATAGTATGATGAATAATGCAGCAGAAGCCTATAAGCGCCAACAGATAATGACGGCGACGCCGGAGGCTCTTACCCTGATGCTCTATGATGGCTGCCTTCGGTTTATGAAGGAAGGGCTTGATGCCATGGAGCAAAAGAAATGGGAGCAATGCAATACTTCCCTGCAAAAGGCCCAGAATATTATCAATGAATTTCGTGTCACTCTTGATATGAAATACGAGATAGCTCATCAGTTGATGCCACTATATGATTATGTTTATAATTCATTGGTGGAGGCCAATATGAAGAGCATTCCGGAAAAAGTGACTGAATGTATGGATATTATCAAGGAGTTGCGGTCTGCTTGGGCTCAGGCTATGATAAAGGCCCGGAAGGAAAAAGGAGCATCTTGATATGGGCGAGGAAATTCGGTTTACTGAGAAGGAACTGTGGGAAAAGTATTTGGTGGTGACTCAGGAATTGCTGAAGTTCATCAATGAGGAAGACATTGATACATTTCTGACTTTGGTAGATCAGCGGCAGCAGCTGATGGAGATGCTGCAAAAAACACCAACCCATGAGTTCGCTGACTCCCCGGAAGGAAAGGACCTGCGGGAGAAGATAAAACCTATGGATATGCAGATAATGTACAAGGCCCGCTCCTGGCTCAACAAGTCCAAGCGGAACAATACGACGGTACGAGGCTATGATTCCTTTGGTCTTGCCTCCAGCAGTATGTTCAATCGGGAATATTAAAGCCTTCCCCTTTGAGGAAGCACCTAAAGGTACTAGGAGCAAAGCTCCGTCGGAGGACCGTCGAAAGACGGTGGATGAGGTGATAGCTGTCGGTCTGAGAATTAACCCTTTCAGACCGCTACTATAATATTATTTTCTAGTAGCAAGGAAGCTACTATAGACAAAACAAGGAGGAATTTATTATGGCTATGGTTGTAAAGAACAACATGTCCGCAATCAACACGCTGAACACTCTGAACAAGAACACTAACGCATTGAAGAAGAGCTTGGAAAAAGTTTCTTCCGGTATGAAAATTAACAGCGCAGCTGATGATGCATCCGGTTATGCTATTTCCGAAAGAATGCGGGTTCAGATCCGTTCCCTGGATCAGGCAAATCAGAATGCTCAGAACGGTGGCTCCATGATGAAGGTTGCTGAAGGTGCTGTAAGCTCCACTGTTGAGATCCTGAAGACTCTGAAGGAGAAGGCAGTAAACGCAGCAAACGACACCAACACTGATGCAGATCGCGCTACTATCCAGAAGGAACTTGACCAGTCCATTGACCAGATCAATGATAATGCCAATGTTACCTTCAATGGCCAGTATCTGGTAGATGGTTCCCACAACAAGAAGACCAATCAGACTACTACTGCATTGACTAACCAGAGCTTAAGTACTGATACTGCAGCTGGTACTGCTTTGACAGCATTACAGGCTCGTAATGGTGATAAGCTGAACATTCACAGCACTGACTCTGTAACTGTATCCTGGGTTAAGGATGGTAAGACTTATACTTCCTCTATGCAGGTA
>CADACU010000021.1 GCA_902786545.1 uncultured Anaerovibrio sp. | reverse complement strand
ATCGGAAATAGCGGTATTACAATCCGGGCACCAGTTGGTAATACGGGTCCCCTGATAAATAAGGCCTTTTTCATACAGACTTACGAATACTTCACGAACAGCCTTGGAACAGCCTTCATCCATGGTAAACCGCTCCCGCTCCCAATCCAGGGAAGAACCCAAAGACCGCAGCTGACTCATAATCCGGCTGCCGAACTTTTCCTTCCACTGCCATACGCGCTCCAAAAACTTGTCCCGGCCCAGCTCGTAACGATTGGTGCCTTCCTCCCGGAGAGCCGCCTCTACCTTGGCCTGGGTGGCAATACCGGCATGGTCACAGCCTGGCATCCACAGGGTGTTGTAGCCCTGCATCCGCCGCCAGCGAATAAGAATATCCTGCAGGGTGTTGTCCAGAGCATGGCCCATATGGAGATGACCAGTAACATTTGGTGGTGGAATAACGATGCTGTACGGTTTCTTTTCTGCGTCTACCACTGCATGAAACAGCTTGTTTTCTTCCCAATAGCCATACCATTTTTTCTCAAAAGATTTCGGGTCATATACCTTAGGAATGTTGTTTTCTTCCATATTCATTACCTCCTGATTCATTACCTGATCCCAGTGCTGCGCACTCGCCGGCTAAACTGTGCTACTACCCCCTTGGGGGATTTCTCATAGATGAAAGCAAATAAATTAAACAAAAAAGCACCTTCATCCTGTAAAGGACGAAAGTGCTTGCTTTCGTGGTACCACCTAAATTCCCTAAAACAAATAAATGTTTTAGGCTCATTTACATAACGCTGTTTCTGCGTCCCAGCCTACTGTAAGTTCAGCCGGGCAACTCCAAAGCTACCTTCCCCGCTGCACACCCGAAAGGCTCACACCAAATCCTTCCTCGCTTGGGAGCTGCGTTGCCGGTACTCCTCTTTTTCATCGTCTTTTCTGACTTGTCCTTTCCGCCATTATCCTTGTCACTAATCATTCACTTCCCGCGGTGTGCCATTAGCGTACACCCTCGCTTATGAATTTCAGCCATCATCGACACCGGCGAAAAGCCATCGTCATATTTATTTGTAATTATGGTGCGGACGAGAGGAATCGAACCTCCACGCCTTGCGGCACTGGATCCTAAGTCCAGCGCGTCTGCCAGTTCCGCCACGCCCGCAAAAACTTTACTAAGTATATCAACGATTAGGGCCTATTGTCAAGTCTCTGGCCGTGGCACCATAGCACCCCAATCAAGCCATAGCACGAATTTTCACAAATTCCTCATGTTTACTTTGTTTTAAAGAACTCAGCTCATAATTTGTCTGCAAATTGGACCAAAACTCTGCCCCGGTTCCGAAAAAAATACCAAGCCTTATAGCGGTATCAGCAGTAATTCCCCGACGCTCATTCACTATTTCCCCTATACGGGTGACGGGGATATGCAACTCCTGTGCTAATTTATTTTGCGATATTTTCAGAGGTATCATGAATTCCTCACGGAGAATTTCCCCAGGGTGTATTAAATTTTCTGTACGCATAATATACCTCCTCAATGATAATCAACTATTTCAACATCAAAGGCATCCTGCCCGTCCCAAGTAAAGCAAATGAGCGTTAAACCGTCAATCATTTAATTAGCCTATCAACCTTTCAATGCGGCGATTACATTCTTGTACTCCTTGGTGAGGTAGTCAAGGATCGTATTCATCATAGCATTGACCTTGTCACCGTCCATCTGGCCATCGGCGTTCAGCAGGCAGCAGACCATTACCAGGTTGTTATGGCTGTCAACGATGAACTTAAACGGCTTCAGCCCGGCATTCCAAGTATTCATGGTTTCGAACATCTTGACCCGGTTGTCATCAGTCAGGGCGTTGGCAGCCAGATGCACCTGCACCATGCAAAAGGCACTGTCATCCACCACAATCACTGCCGGAACATTCTGTCCGTCCACCCCAAAGGCTGTGCGAAAAACCGCCGTATTCATTTCATCCTTCATATCCTGACGACTAAACATTTTCAATTCTTTCTCGTCCAGATATGCCTGGAACAACTCTGCTTTTGTACTCAATTTTATTCCTCCTTATACATTGCAATCAGCCTTTGCAATGTATCTTCATCAAGATCATTTTCAGAATATACCTGCACGCCGTTTTGCATTAACAGGGCAGCTGTAACGCCCTGTCCCTCAATCTTTTTCCCGCAAAAATGCCCGTCATAAATCATCTTATTGCCGCAGGACGGACTGTTGGCCTTCAAAATAGCCACCTGTATCCGGTGCTTCTGGACAAATTCCAGCACCTTTTCCGCTCCCCCGCGGAACTCCTCCGTCACAACTGCCCCCATGGCATTTTTTACTTCCGCCTTGCCAGCTAGCACATCATGGCCATCACCAGACTGTATTTCGGCCGCTGGCCGGGGAATAGGCAATCCCCCCAGCGTTTCCGGACAAATGGCCGTCATATAGCGGCCATATCGCTTCAGCAAAGGATTATCATTTGCTTCACCGTTATATTTTACCTTGTTGCCCAAAAGGCAGGATGAAACCAATATCATATCGCATATCGCCCTTACTGTTATTTTTTAGCCTTCAAATATTCGTCAATAGCTGCAGCTGCCTTCTTGCCCGCCCCCATAGCCAAAATAACTGTAGCCGCACCGGTTACAATATCACCGCCGGCAAACACGCCTTCCTTGGTGGTGGCCCCAGTTTCCTCATCGGCAACAATGTTGCCCCGCTTATTGGTGTCCATTCCCGGTGTAGTAGAAGCCACAATTGGATTCGGACCATTACCAATAGCCATAATAACTGTATCCACATCCAGCTCAAACTCCGAGCCTTCAATAGCCACCGGACGGCGACGACCGGAAGCATCCGGCTCACCCAGCTCCATACGGATGCACTTCAAGGCCTTTACCCAGCCATTCTCATCACCGAGGATTTCCACCGGATTGTTGAGCAGCTTGAAGTCAATGCCCTCTTCCTTGGCATGGTGCACTTCCTCAGCTCTGGCCGGCAGCTCCGCCTCACTGCGGCGATAAACGATATAAACCTTATCTGCTCCCAGACGCAACGAAGTACGGGCTGCATCCATAGCCACATTACCACCACCGACTACGGCTACCTTTTTGCCAATGCGGATTGGGGTAGCGTGGTTAGGGAAATCATACGCCTTCATCAGGTTGCAACGGGTCAAAAACTCATTGGAGGAATATACCCCGTTGAGGTTTTCGCCCGGAATATTCATAAAATGCGGCAAACCGGCGCCGGTTCCCACAAATACAGCATCAAAGCCCAACTCATCCATCAGCTCATCTACGGTATAAAGTCGGCCTACAATGCTGTCCACTTCAATGGTAACACCCATCTTCTGGAGGTTTTCCACCTCGCGCTTAACGATTTTGTCCTTTGGCAGACGGAATTCCGGAATGCCATAGGAAAGCACACCACCAGCCACATGCAGGGCTTCGAAAATGGTTACCTTGTATCCCTTACGGGCCAAATCACCGGCACAAGTCAGTCCAGCCGGACCAGCACCTACCACGGCCACCTTCTGGGCATCCGGTGCAAACTGGATTGGCTTGACTTCCTCATTCTTGTCCAGCTGATAATCAGCTACAAAACGCTCTAAACGGCCAATAGCCACGGACTCACCCTTATGAGACAATACACAGTGCTTCTCACACTGGTTCTCCTGTGGGCATACCCGACCACATACCGCCGGCAGGGAGCTGGACTCCTTGATAATGTCAATGGCACTGTCATAATCCCGTTCCTTGATTTTGCTGATAAAGGCCGGAATATTTATATCTACCGGACAGCCGGTCCGGCACTGCGGATTTTTACATGTCAGACAGCGATTCGCCTCAGCTACAGCGGTTTCCTCATCGTAGCCCAGAGCAACCTCCTGAAAATTACGGGCACGGACCTGAGGGTCCTGCTCTGGCATTTTATGTTTCTCCAAAATCAAAGCCATATTATTTACCTCCCAAGCCCGATATTGCATACATGATCCTTGGCCTTTGCCTCTTCCTCCCGGAACATCCGGCTACGGGACATCAAATTGGCAAAATCCACCAGATGGCCGTCAAATTCCGGACCATCCACGCAGGCAAACTTCATTTCGTCGCCTACCTGTACCCGGCAGCCACCGCACATACCGGTGCCATCCACCATTACCGGATTCAGGGAAACAATGGTCTTTATTCCCAACGGACGAGTGGCATCACACACGCTTTTCATCATAATACCAGGGCCAATGGCAGTTACCTGATCAATCTTCTCGCCCCGGTCCACCAGCTGCTGAAGGGCAGTGGTAACAAACCCTTTTACACCATAGGAACCGTCATCGGTAGCTACCAGAACCTCATCGGAAATAGCCCGCATTTTATCCTCAAAAATCAAAATATCCTTGGTCCGGGCCCCCATAATGGAAATAACCTTGTTGCCGGCTTCATGCATAGCCCGGGCAATAGGATAAACCGGTGCCACGCCGATACCGCCGCCGATGCAGACAATAGTACCCATATTCTCGCTGATTTCCGATGGCTGCCCCAATGGACCTACAAAATCCACAATGCTGTCGCCTTCATTCCGCTGACTAAGCAGCATAGTGGACGCACCTACCGCCTGGAAAATCAAGGTAATAGTTCCCTTTTCCCGGTCAAAATCCGCAATGGTAAGCGGAATGCGTTCTCCCTTCTCATCTACCCGGAGAACAATAAACTGACCGGCTTTGGCCTTCTTCGCTACCCGTGGTGCCTCAATATCCATATGGAATATCCCGGGAGATAGCTCCTTCTTATAAACAATCTTAAACATATCCTACTCTCCTTTTAAGATTTAACCTAATACACCCTTTAAATATGCTTCCAGGTTGCTCTTTATCGGCATAAGATAAAGATTTGCCCCCCGTTTTTTCACAAATTCCAGTGCCTTGCGGGAAAAATCAATGCTCCAGTTCAGAGTTGGTTCAAACCCCTTCGGAAACACCACATTGTTTTTCAGCTCCCAATAGCTTTGTGACCGCTCGGACATTACCGGGGAAACACCCCAGTACACATTCTGGCCTTCCAGCATATCAGCATACATTTCCATAAACCGCAAATCAAAGAACGGCTGGGTGAAAAAGCCCACCGCACCGGCCTGCAGCTTTCGCTGAATACGGTACATCTCCTGCCGCATACTGCCCCGATATTGGTCAATACCGGCATATACCTTTACCTCCGGCATTTCCTGGTGGAATTTCTGGATAACATCCGTGGTCACCGTGGGATAAAATTTATGACTCATATCCTGAGGCGGATCACCTTCAATAACCAGTACCTCAGTAATCCCGCTGCGACGCAGCTCCGGCCGCATGGCCAGAGGCTGGGTCAAGTCCACATCAATAGCCCGTATGTGGGGCATTACCGCCGGAAAATACTCCTGGGCAATGGCCGCTCCCTCCCAGCTTCTGATATCCAACCGAAGCAGGTCAGGAATATTTATCACATCAACGCCTTTAACGCTGTTTTGGGTTGTCTTCAGGTCCTCCCGCAAGCCTTCTTCACTGCGTGGTACCAGTTCAACCGAAATTCTCCCCAAATTCAATCACTTCTTTTCCTTATGTTTTAGAACAGGCCGGTAATTTTCCCGTTTACATCAATATCCATATTTTCCGCAGCCGGCTTCTTTGGCAAGCCAGGCATGGTGAGAATATCACCGGTCAACGCTACGATAAAGCCTGCTCCTGCTGAAATACGCAATTCCTTTACCGTTATTTTAAAGCCAGTTGGGCGTCCCAGCTTGGTCGGGTCATCCGACAGGGAATACTGGGTCTTGGCCATACATACCGGCATTTTATCCAGTCCCAGAGCCTCAATCTCCTCCAGCTGTTTCTGGGCTGGACCGGTGAATACCACGCCATCACCGCCATATACCCGTTTAACTACCGCTTCAATCTTTTCCGGAATGGACTGATTCACATCGTAGGCGAAATTAAAATGGTTCTCCTGCTCCATCGCAGACAACACCTTTTCCGCCAAGGCAATACCACCTTCGCCACCCTTGGCCCAAACCTGGGAGAGAGCCACCTCGGCTCCCAGCTCATTGCACTTCTTTTCCACAAAGTCAAGCTCTTCCTTGGTATCAGTTGGGAAAGCGTTAATAGCCACCACTGCCGGCAGGCCATACGCCTGTACAGTTTCAATATGCTTGGTGAGATTGGCCAGACCCTTTTCCAAAGCAGCCATATCCACCTTGTCCAGTTCGGCCTTTGGCAGACCGCCGTGCATCTTCAGAGCACGAACCGTGGCTACAATCACCACCGCCGACGGAGTCAGCCCGGCAAACCGGCATTTGATATCAAGGAACTTCTCGGCCCCCAAATCAGCACCGAAGCCAGCCTCGGTTACTACTATATCAGCAAATTTAAGAGCGAATTTTGTTGCCATAACTGAATTACAGCCATGGGCAATATTGGCAAACGGACCACCGTGAATCAACGCCGGGGTCCCTTCCAGGGTCTGCACCAGATTTGGCTTGATGGCATCCTTAAAGAGCAAAGTCAACGCTCCGGTGACATTCAGCTCATCAGCCACCACTGCCCGACCGCTGCGGGTATAGGCCACTACAATCCGGCCCAGCCGTTTTTTCATATCCTCCAAATCAGAAGCCAGACACAAAATAGCCATCATCTCAGAGGCCACGGTAATATCAAAACCGGTCTCCCGTGGTACACCATGGGCCTTGCCCCCCATACCTATAACGATATGGCGGAGAGCCCGGTCATTCAGGTCAACCACCCGCTTCCAAGCTACCCGGCGCACATCTATATCCAAAGCATTTCCTTGCTGGATATGATTGTCAATCACCGCAGCCAACAGATTGTGGGCCGTAGTAATAGCGTGGAAATCCCCGGTAAAATGCAGGTTGATATCCTCCATTGGCACCACCTGGGCATAACCTCCACCGGCGGCCCCACCCTTCAGGCCAAAGCACGGCCCCAAAGATGGCTCCCGAAGAGCTACGGCAATCTTTTTTCCCATTTTATGAAAGGCATCCGCCAAACCTACACTGGTGGTAGTTTTTCCTTCGCCAGCCGGCGTAGGGTTAATGGCCGTTACCAGTATCAGCTTACCGTCCTTGTTTCCCTTCACCTTGTTCCAGGCACCAAGGGAAATCTTGGCCTTGTATTTGCCATACAGCTCTAAGTCATCCTCCTCGATGGCAAGGGACTTGGCTACCTCATAAATCGGCAGCATCTTCGCTTCCTGGGCAATCTCCACATCAGTTTTCATTTAGCACAGCCTCCTAAAATCCAATCTAATCCTTCATCATCGCTCATTGAATTCATTTATATCATTCTTGTTGTAAAAATATACCTTTCAATTATACCGCAGTTATCAAAAATTTTCCATTATAAAGGCAAAATACTTCCCATACAAAAATCCAGCCTGTCAAGCAGACTGGATTTTATCAATGGCTTATTTATTCTTTATGTCCGTAATATCAGCAATATACACGAAATACACCAGCTCTTCCCCGTTGTACACCTTGTAGCCTATGTCGGCCAGATGGCGTATTTCCCCATCCTTGCGCACGATATCATAATCGACCAAATCAAGATTGGCAGTAGAGGAAGCCTGCTGTTGGTTGATGGCCTTCTGGACATGTTCAATATCGTCAGCATGCACCAAGGTCTTAAAGGTCCCTCCCACAAACTGCAGGAACTCCTCCTCATTGGCACAGCCAAAAATATTGGCAGTAGCCTGGTCAGCAAAGATGATTTTTTCATCCCAGTCCACCCGGTACACGAAGAATCCGCAAACGCACCCCATCTTGGTGTATTTTTTCTTGAAGGTATCCAAGGCATCACTATGGATATAATAATTCTTATGCTCCAGCACATTGTATATGGTAGCTTCCAGCTTGTCCATATCAAACGGCTTGGCTGCGTGGGCATTCATCCCCTGCAGCAGGGCCTCCCGCTTGTCGGCATCCGACGCATTGGCGGTCATGGCAATAATCGGAATATTGCTGTACCCGTGGTTTTTCATCCGACGGATTGCATGAGTGGCCTGATAGCCATCCATATTGGGCATATGAATATCCATCAGGATAATATCATAATACCCCGGCTTAGCGTCCTTCAGCATCTCCACACACTGAGCGCCATCCTCGGCCCGGTCAACGGCAAATCCCTTTTCCTCCAGCAGCGAAAGAGCGATATCCGCATTGAGCTCATTATCTTCAGCCAGCAAAATCCGCATAGCCGGAGCTTCCCCCTCCGGCCCGTGGGTATCACCGCCATCATTGCCATACGCCGCTATCCGGTGGGGAATTGTAACAATAAAATCCGTTCCCTTCCCCGGCACACTTTTTACATCGATGGTCCCTTCCAGCAGGGTAACCAATTCCTTGACAAGATGCATTCCCAGACCAGTTCCCAAAATGCCATCATGGTAGGAGACTGTATTTCGGGAAAAAGCATCATACAAATGTGGGATAGATTCCTGGGCTATACCAATGCCTGTATCCGAAACCGTGGTCTGATATAAGGCAAAGCCCGGCTTATCATGGGGCAGCTCCTTTACCGTTACCTCCACCCGTCCGCCACTTGGTGTGTATTTATGGGCATTGCTGATTAAATTTAACAGGATCTCCTTTACCTTGGTAAAATCCACCATTACATGCGGGTGCTTCACCTTTACGCTGGTGGTGAATTTTATCTTCTTTTCCTTCATTGCCCCCTTGAATTCCGTTGCAATGGATTTCATCAGTTTATGAATGTCGTGATAGGACTCCTCCACTACTGCCCCGCCACTTTCAATACGGGCTGTGCCCAGAACATTGTTTATCAGTGACATCATAAATTCATGGGATTCCCTGATTTTCTTGATATAATCCCGGGCCAACTTCTCCTGTGCCAGATTGTTTTCCAATATATTGGTATATTCCATAATGGAATTCATCTGGGCCAGCATCTTGTGGGATATATTAAAAAGAAACGCCGTAGCTGCCGCATTTTCGTCATTATCATTTCGTCCGTTCCCAACCCGTTCCGAAATATCCACAATCATTCCGTGAAGCATAAAAGGAGTGCCATCCGGAAACCGGATGAGCTTTACCGTAGTACTGGCTGTAATATAGCTACCATCACTGGTCTTTATTCTCAGCACCAAGTCAAAGGAAGTACCACCGTTTACACCAGCCGCAATGGTCATTTCCAGTATTTTATCCCGATCATCCGGATGGATGTGCTCTAAAAGATTTTTTAGGGTATTAGGAAAATCATCCTGACTGGAATATCCCAGCATTTCACGCAATTCCTGGGAAAAGCTTATGTCTTTTATCCGTCCATTGTCAAAAAGCTCCGCAAACCATGTACCGGAACGCAACTGTGAACCATTATTTTTTGCATTATTTCCCTTCATCGTCATGCCTCCCATACTGTAAAAGCTATGGCTCATCAATATTATATTGATATTATATATGAGGAAAAGTACAAAAGTAAAACAGATTTATGACATAAAAAAGGATGCTCCCTAAGGAAGCATCCCTTTTTGATTACAGCATATAATACTTAGCCGATAATGGACATTGCCTCACCGGCAGCTACAGTAGAACCCTCAGATACATTGACAGCCTTTACAGTACCATCACATGGAGCAGGGATTTCGTTCTGCATCTTCATAGCCTCGAGGATGATTACAGTGTCGCCAGCCTTAACAGCAGTGCCAACACCGGCAACAACCTTCAGTACCTTACCAGGCATTGGAGCTGCAACGGCGGTCTCGCCAGCGCCTGCGGCAACGGCAGCTGCCTTTGGTGCTGCAGGAGCAGGAGCTGCTGCTGGAGCTGGGGCAGGAGCTGCTGGAGCCTTTGGAGCAGGAGCTGCCTTAGGAGCTGCTGCTCCGGCTGCCTTTACTTCCTCTACTTCTACTTCGTATGCAGTACCATTAACCTTTATATTAAACTTTTTCATTTACTAATACCTCCAAAATTAAAGTGGAATGTTGCCATGCTTCTTGGCTGGCATTGCTTCACGCTTGCTTTCAAATGCATTCAATGCAGTGATGATACGAGGACGGGTTTCGCTTGGCTCAATAACCATATCAGCGTAACCACGCTCAGCTGCCTTGTAAGGGGTAGCAAACTCATCTACATAATCCTGGGTGTGCTGTGCCTTTACATCCGGCTCATCACGCTTGAAGATAATGTTCGCTGCACCGGCAGGACCCATAACGGCAATCTCAGAGGAAGGCCAAGCCATAACCTGATCAGCACCCAACTCACGGCAGCACATAGCAATGTAGGAACCGCCATAAGCCTTACGGGTAATAACAGTAACCTTTGGCACAGTAGCCTCACTGTATGCGTAAAGCATCTTAGCACCATGACGGATGATACCGCCATGCTCCTGACCAACGCCTGGCAGGAAGCCTGGTACATCAACCAGGTTAACCAATGGAATATTGAAAGCATCACATACACGAATGAACCGGGCAGCCTTATCAGAAGCATCAATATCAAGGCAGCCGCCCATAACCTTAGGCTGATTTGCAATGATACCTACGCTGCGGCCATCAAACCGGGCAAAGCAGGTAATGATGTTGGTAGCGAAGTGCTGATGTACTTCATAGAACTCGCCGTTATCAACTAATGAGGTAATGACATCCTTCATGTCATATGGCTGATTAGGGTCATCTGGAATAACGGTGTTCAAGGAGTCGTCCATACGATTTGCATCGTCGGTGCTTTCAACCAATGGAGTAGTCTCCATATTGTTGCTTGGCAGGAAGCTCAAGAGATAGCGAATCTGCTCAATGCAGTCCTTTTCGTCAGCAGCAGCAAAATGAGCCACACCAGACTTGGAGTTGTGGGTCATAGCACCACCAAGGGCCTCAGCAGTAACTTCCTCGAAAGTTACGGACTTAATAACGGCCGGACCGGTAATAAACATCTGGGAGGTCTTGTCAACCATGTAGATGAAGTCAGTGATAGCTGGAGAATAAACAGCACCACCGGCACAAGGTCCCATGATAACGGAAATCTGTGGAACAACACCAGAAGCTGCGGTATTACGGTAGAAGATACCAGCATAACCGGACAGAGCATCTACTGCCTCCTGAATACGGGCACCACCGGAATCATTGATACCGATAATAGGTGCACCCATCTTCATGGCCAAATCCTGCACCTTCCAAATCTTCTTGGCGTGCATCTCACCCAGGGAACCACCCTCTACGGTGAAATCCTGTGCGAAAGCGTATACCAGACGGCCATCCACAGTACCATAACCAGTTACAACACCCTCAGCCGGCAAATCCTTCTTTTCCTGACCGAAGTTGGTGCAACGATGCTTTACAAATGCATCAAGCTCCACAAAGGAACCTTCATCAAAGAGAAGCTCAAGACGCTCGCGGGCAGTCATCTTACCCTTTTCGTGCTGCTTGGCAATACGGGCTTCACCGCCACCAAGCTCTATATGAGCCTTCTTTTTCTTCATAAGTTCAATTTTTTCCTGAACTGTAGCCATTTTTTACCTCCTAATACAGCCTCTTTGAAGCTGAATTTTCTGTTTCTGCAAAACGCAGATTAGCGATCCTCGTGCTGGCAGAACTCTAACAATACGCCGCCAGTAGATTTAGGATGAGCAAAAGCGATATCAGCACCGCCAGCACCCTTACGAGGTGCCTTGTCAATCATAACGATACCCTTTTCCTGCAAATCAGCGATTGCTGCAGGAAGATTATCTACCCGGAGAGCAATGTGCTGGATACCGCCACGGCCGCCGTTCTTTTCGATGAACTTGGCGATAGGGCTGTCATCAGCAGTACCAACCAACAGCTCAATCTCAGAGCCGTTTGGAGTTGGATGGAAGGTAGTAGTAACCTTCTGCTCTGCAACAGTCTCTTCACCAGTGCAAGCCAAACCAATAGTAGTCCAGAGGTCTTTGCCTTCCTGTAAATCCTTGCAAGCAATACCGATATGATCAACACCTAAAATTTTGAATGCCATTTTCTTTTTCCCCCAAATCTTTTAAATACACTTACTTGAGCATATCCTTCATTATGTTGCCTACCACAGTGTATGGGTCAGTTTCCCGGGCCTTTATCTGCTCCACATATTTATCCAGCTCACCGGTTTCCACCAGCTTCTTGGTAATATATGACCCGATATTGTTATGAAGAACATCCATCATTTCATTTTTGGAACGCTCAGTGCGCCGCTTGGTCAATATACCGTTTTCACTGATATATTTGAAATGCTTTGCTATATTCTCGATGGTTTCGGTGATACCCTCACCCTGACTGGCAATAACCTTCTGAATAGGTGGCCGCCAATCCGTCATCATCCCATCAAGGTCCAGCATCATATTCATTTCACGGACCAGCTTGTCCGCCCCATCGTGGTCGGCCTTGTTGATGGTAAATACATCACCAATTTCCAATATACCGGCCTTTATGGCCTGAATATCGTCACCCATACCCGGAATCAATACAACCATGGTTGTATCTGCCGCTTTGACAATATCTACCTCGGACTGTCCCACACCTACAGTCTCGACGAAGATAATATCCTTGCCGAAGGCATCCATGGCTTTAACTGCATCGGCTGTCTTATGAGATAATCCACCCAGACTGCCTCGGGTGCCCATACTGCGAATGAAAACACCCTCGTCCATGGTCAGACTATTCATCCTGATGCGGTCGCCAAGAATTGCGCCCCCGGTAAACGGGCTGGTAGGGTCAATTGCGATGATACCAACTGTTTTCCCTTGGGCACGATAGGCCTTGGCCAGCTTGTCTGTCAGGGTACTTTTACCAGCGCCCGGAGGCCCGGTAATACCCAAAACAAAGGCGTGGCCTGTATGAGGATAAAGCTTTTTCATAATATCCAAAGCTTCATCATACTCATTTTCAATAGCCGTAATCGCCCGGGACAATGCCAGGCGGTTGCCCTTTAAAAGTTCTTCTGCTATATCCATCACTGCACCACCATTACCAGCAATGGGATGACAGCCACCTACGCAGCTGTCACCCCCGGCTGCAAAAAACTAATTCTTATACATTAGCCTTAATGAACTCAACAATATCACTGGTTGGAGTACCTGGTGTAAATACCTCGGCAATGCCGGCTTCCTTCAGAGCTGGGATATCAGTCTCAGGAATAACGCCACCACCGATAATCAGTACATCCTTCATACCCTTCTCACGAACCAGGTTTACAACCTTTGGGAAGAGGTGTGGATGTGCACCGGAAAGGATGGACATAGCCACAACATTAACATCCTCCTGCAAAGCAGCTTCTGCAATCTGCTCCGGAGTCTGACGAAGACCGGTATAAATAACCTCAAAACCTGCATCGCGAAGTGCTCTTGCTACAACCTTTGCACCACGGTCATGACCATCCAGACCTGGTTTTGCAACTAATACTCTTATGCGCTTTTCCATTTCAAATTACCTCCAAAAAATTACAGGTTCACATGAGCCTCATATTCACCAAATACTTCACGCATTACACCGCAAATCTCACCGAGAGTTGCATAAGTACGAACTGCGTTCAGAATATGTGGCATGAGGTTCTCATTCTCATCCTGACAAGCCTTCTTCAGATCAGCCAGTGCAGACTTAACAGCCTCATTATCACGCTTTGCCTTCATATCAGCCAAACGCTTGCACTGTGCCACACCTACGGAAGCATCAACCTTCAGCAGGCCCTTTGGTGGCTCTTCTTCAATCTGGAACTTGTTAACGCCAACGATGGTCTTTGCACCAGACTCAACATCCATCTGCCACTTGTAAGCAGAATCCTGAATTTCCTTCTGGATATATCCCTTTTCAATAGCAGCTACAGCACCGCCGATTTCATCAATCTTATTGATGTATTCCCAAGCTTCCTTCTCAATCTTATTGGTGAGGGCCTCTACATAGTAGGAACCGGCCAATGGATCGATTACATCAGCCAAACCGGACTCGTAAGCCACAATCTGCTGAGTACGAAGAGCGATCATTACGGACTCCTCAGTAGGAAGAGCCAATGCCTCATCACGGGAGTTGGTATGCAGAGACTGGGTACCACCCATAACAGCTGCAGCAGTCTGGAGAGCAACACGGATAATGTTGTTGTTAGGCTGCTGGGCAGTCAGCATGGAACCAGCGGTCTGGGTATGAACGCGGAGCATCATGGATTTTGGCTTTTCAGCATGGAAACGCTCCTTCATAACCTTGGCCCATACACGACGGGAAGCACGGAACTTCGCTACCTCTTCCAGAACATTGTTGTGAGCATTCCAGAAGAAGGAAAGACGACCGGCAAAATCATCGATATGCAGACCAGCCTTGATAGCTGCCTCGCAGTATGCAATACCATCAGCAATGGTAAAAGCGATTTCCTGGGAAGCAGTGGAACCAGCCTCACGAATGTGATAACCGGAAATGGAAATGGTATTCCATTTTGGAACATTCTTGGAGCAATACTCGAAGATATTGGTAATCAGACGCATGGAAGGCCGTGGAGGGAAAATATAAGTACCACGGGCAGCATACTCCTTCAAAATATCGTTCTGAATAGTACCCTTCAGCTGGTCAGCCGGTACACCCTGCTTCTCTGCTACGGCAATGTACATAGCCAGCAGTACGGAAGCTGGTGCATTGATGGTCATGGAAGTGGAAACCTTGCCCAGGTCAATCTGGTCAAAGAGAACTTCCATATCTGCCAGAGAGTCGATGGCAACACCTACTTTACCAACCTCGCCCTCGGAAATAGGGTCATCGGAGTCATAACCGATCTGGGTAGGAAGGTCAAACGCGCAGGAAAGACCAGTAGCACCAGACTCAATCAGATAACGATAACGCTTGTTGGACTCAGCTGCAGTGGAGAAGCCGGCGTACATACGCATGGTCCAGAAACGGCCACGATACATAGTAGGCTGTACACCACGGGTAAATGGATACATACCAGGGAAGCTGATTTCATCAGTATAGTCAGTATCCTCAATATCCAATGGAGTATATAAACGCTGCTCCGGCAAATTAGCCCGCTCTGGGAACCTAGCTATAGCTTTTTCTACGCTGGCATTGTATTTTTCCAAGCCAGCCTGTATCTTTTCATTGCTCATATTTGGAATATCCTCCCTATTATTTCTTCATTGTGCCTGTTTTCATAAATCTTTCATGCCAGGAAAGTGCCTCATGTAAAATGTGTGGAGTATGGGCACTCTTGGTCTCTGCCAATGCTCTCTCATAGTAATCCATCAGCATAGGCTTGAAGTCCGGATGTGCGCAGTTTTCAATGATAACCTTGGCACGCTGGCGTGGAGACAGACCACGGAGATCAGCCAGACCCTGCTCAGTAACGATAATATCTACATCATGCTCGGTATGGTCTACATGAGACACCATAGGAACGATGGAAGAAATAGTACCGTTCTTGGCTGTGGATACGGTGAAGAATACAGTCAGATAAGCGTTACGGGCGAAATCACCGGAACCACCGATACCATTCATCATCTTGGTACCCATGATATGTGTGGAGTTAACATTACCATAGATATCAACCTCGATGGCGGTGTTCATGGCGATTACACCAATACGGCGAGCTACCTCAGGGCTATTGGCTATCTCCTGTGGACGAAGCACAATATGCTTTCTGTATTCCTTGATATTAGCATAGAACCGCTTCAGACCCTCCGGGGATGGAGAAAGAGATGTACCGGATGCAAAATTCAACTTTCCTGCATCAATCAGGTCAAACATACCATCCTGGATAACCTCAGTGTATACGGAGAGGTCCTTCAGGTCAGAATTAACGAATCCGCTAATAACTGCATTGGCTACAGCACCAACGCCGGACTGCAATGGCAGCAGATTCTTTGGCATACGCCCAGCCTTGACCTCGGCATGAAGCAGGTCGATAAAGTGCTGGGACATCTTCCGGGAGTTCTCGTCGATTTCACCAAGTGGACGAACCTTGTCAGTGATGTCGCAAGGTACAATGTACTTGATCTTATCTGGAGAACATGGAATGTACGGTGTACCAATTCGGTCATTAGGCTTAACAACCGGGATTGGCAAACGATTAGGTGGATCCAGCGGAACATAGACATCGTGCATGCCTTCCAGCTCCAATGGCTGGCTGGTGTTCACCTCAACGATAACCACATCAGCAGTCTGTACATAGGATGCGGTGTTACCAAGTGAAGTAGTAGGAATGATATTGCCTTCCTCAGTGATGGCACAAGCCTCCACGATAGCAACATCAATCTTGCCACCAAGATAGCCATAACGGGCCAGCTGAGCCGACTCAGAGAGATGCAGGTCTGCATACTCAATCTTGCCGCTGTTAATGGCATTGCGCATGTCCTTGTTGGTCTGATAAGGCATACGGAATGCGATGCCATCAGCCCGTGCAAGACAACCATCTTCCTCATCGCCAGTAGAAGCGCCGGTCCAGAGGTTAATCTTGAAATGCTCCTTCTCCATACGAGCTGCCAAAGCCATTGGTACAGCCTTCGGATAACCGGATGGAGTGAAGCCGGAGGTACCAACATTCATACCAGGCTTGATAAATGCAGCTGCTTCTTCAGCAGTGACAATCTTAGCCTGCAGTTCTTTGTTGCGTACCCGATCGATAATGTCAATCATCGAAAATCCTCCCCTGCGGTCATAATATGACCAGATTCTTATGTGTGAAATGTTTAGTGGTTCCATAGGCTATCCCACTTCACACAATTATATTATACATCATTAAAAGTCTACCACTACAGCTATTTACAGTCAAGGAAAGGTGTAAAAATTGTCATACAATTTTCCCCACGCTAACGGGTGCTAAATCACCCTCCTTTTAAATTGGTGATAAACACCCATAAGCTCTGTAATAATTCGACTAAATTCAGTGGGGATATAAATCTCCCGCTGAGTAAATCCCATTTAAAATAGGCAGTTGTATTAAACAACTGCCTATCAAAAAATCCATTTTATGCTCTGTCCATCTTGAAATTAGCCACAGCCCGCTGCATATCCTGAGCCATCTCGGACAGCACGCCACTGGCGCTTTCAATCTCACTCATAGTAGCTGTCAGCTCCTCAGTAGCTGCAGAAACACTCTCGGCCTCGGCGGAAACTGACGAACTCTTGCCGGATATGGACTGAATGGCTTCGCCAATGGTCTTGGTGTTTTCGTTGAGGGAGTTGACGATATTGTTCATCTTCTCCGACTCTTCAGCCACCTTGCGGACCATCTCCGCGATTTCATTAAAGCTGGCCCCGGAGGATTGTACCACCTTGGTCCCGGCCTCTACCCGGCTAACGCCTTCCTGCATTACGGAAACCGCCTTCTGGCTCTTATCCTGAATAGAGGTTATCAATCCGGCAATTTCTCCGGCAGATTCACTGGACTGCTCTGCCAGCTTTCTAACCTCGTCAGCAACTACTGCAAACCCACGGCCGTGTTCGCCAGCCCGGGCTGCCTCAATGGCCGCGTTGAGCGCCAACAAATTGGTCTGACCTGCTATGGAGGAAATAGTATCAACAATCTTGCCGATACGATCCGACTCATCCCCCAGCTCCGTAATTACACTGGCAGACTGCAGTACCGAATCATGAATGAGCTTCATCTGTTCCACAGCGCCATCAATAGTCTTGGCTTCAGAAACCGCCTTATCCTGAGTCTCCTTAACCACCTGGCTGGAATGCTGAATGGTGTTAACAAAATCCATCATATGCTGACTAAGATTTTCCACCTTGCCACTGGCCGTCTCTATCTCAGTGAACTGCTCAGAGCAGTTTCCGGCCACATTTACCATGGAATTGGCTACGGAGTTGGAAACCTCAGTGGACTGGCTGGCACTGGTATTCAGCTGTCCGGCGGAATCAGTAACCTGCTGGGCAGTGGACGCTACTTTTCTCATCATGTTGCTGATATTGGACTGCAGAGTCCGTACCGCGCGACTCATTTCCCCAATTTCATCATTGGTATCAACCATACCACCAGCGCTCCTGTCTACACGGAAATCGCCGGTAGCCAGCACCTTCAGCCGTTCCGTTACTCTGATAATTGGTTGGATAATCCGGTTGGCAAACATATAACCAATAGCGATGAAAACAATTTGCAGAATCACCACAAACACCAGCATCTTACTCAGTCCGGCTACCAATGCCTCGTTAGCTGACAACTCCTGCTCAGCCACCATAGTATCGATATAATCAATCCAGACACCAGTACCCAGCACCCACTGATATGGCGCAAAGGATACGGTATAATTCCGCTTCGGCAATGGAGTAGTTTCACCTGGCTTGGCAAACATCAAATCGGTAAAGCCGCCGCCTTCCTGCCGGCCGTTTTTAATCATTTCCTGAATAAAGTAGGTTCCGTTAGGATCTACCGAATTCATCCGGTTTTTCCCTTCAGCCGGGCGTCCCAGCAACACCACATTGGTCCCGTCATAGGTATCAATCCAAAAATACCCGGCCCCGTTATCATATCGCATAGCCCTTACTCGGTCAGCCGCTTCCTTTTTGGCCTGTTCTTCCGTCAACTGGCCTTTCTGCTGCAGGCTATACACATAGTTGATAACCGATACAGCACTCTCAGTCTGATCCTTCAGCTGTTTCTCAACGTCCTTGGTCAAGGTCTCACGATAATTCTCCACCTGCCGTTTGGACTCATCCACCATGCTGTATACCATCATGGCGCCAATACAAATTGTCGTCAAAAGAGAAATAGCCACCACGATGAAAATAACCTTATTTTTCAGTGAAAGCTTCATACATTTACCCCCCATCAAAATACGAAAAAAACACTTCGCCGCTCATTCGTTTAGACGAACATCATAAAGCATTCACACAAATATCCATATACCTTATTTTTTCGCTAAAAAAAAATTTATTTCCTTCTTTAGCTTTTTTTTATTATGGACATCATAGCTTTAAAGAATAAATATACTATTTCAGATCTGAAATATATTTCTATGAAAAATTAGGAATTTATCCCCATCAGGAATTTGTAATTGGACATGAAAAGAGCGATTGCCTAAGCAATCGCTCTTTCCCTATCTGATATATTCCCTAAATTTTCCTATGTCTATATGAGTAGCTACATCAGGATGTTTTACCAGATAGTTCTGGTGCTCCTCACCTGCTGCCACAAACTTCTTCAGCACCTCCGCCTTCACAAAGAGCTGCCGCCGCTGTTTCTGGTCACTGACCGGATCATTTACTGTCAGCCCGCAGCCATCCACTGCCGGCGGAGTCCCCCGATTAGCCATAAAATTCAAATGAAGTTGAATCTGCGGCAAATCCTCGACGGTATCATAATACACTCCACAACCATACATAGGTCCTTCCAACGGGCCCTGTCGGTCCGGACTGTAAGGGTCCGCCACGGAAAACAAAATATCCAGCAAAGAGGATACATCTATTTTCTTGGGATTGTACTCCACACAAATCCCCATTACCGCCGCCAGCTTGCCATCAGCCACCTGATCATAGCTGACCGGTTGACTGGCCGGGTTGATGTAGCCGGTGGTAACCGCCACGATTCCCCTCAAGCCATCATAAACAGCCTGCAACTCGTGAAAATTTCCTCCGGACAAATACAGCTTTTTTGTGTACATGGCTACTCCTTTCCTTCGGCTTCCGGGTGAAATATATCCACCTGACGCCGGGCGGCCTTGTCCACATCAAACATATTAACCAGTTCCTTCACGGCCTGAGTCGGGGATATCGTGCCATTCAGCACGGCCTCCTTTACCTCCGGCATCCGGCCGGTTATAACCGGGTCATCAAAAAACAGACTGTGAAGATGCTCATCTATCATACTGTGCATCCAGTTCAGCAGCTGACCACGACGTCGCTTTTGGAACACGCCGCTCTCATTGGTCATCTCCTTAAACGCCTGAATAACCTTCCACAGCTCCGGCAGACCAAACTTGGTATAAGCGGAACAGAGATAGGCATGGGTCGGCCAGCCTTCGGTAGCCGGACGGATGTATTCTATCATCCGTTCATATTCGGCCCGGGCCACCTTGGCCTTCAGGAGATTGTCTCCATCCGCCTTGTTGATAACAATGGCATCTGCCAACTCCATAATACCTTTTTTAATACCCTGCAGATCATCTCCGGCACCAGTGAGCACCACCAGCATAAAGAAGTCCACCATGGAGCGTACCGTAGTTTCTGACTGACCTACGCCCACGGTTTCAATCAGGATGATATCATACCCGGCTGCTTCACACATCAGCATGGTTTCCCGGCTCTTGCGGGCAACACCACCCAAGGTCCCCCCCGCCGGGGAAGGCCTGATAAAGGCCTCCAGCCGGCGGGACAGGGTACCCATTCTTGTTTTATCGCCCAAAATAGAGCCCTTGGTCACAGAGCTGGTAGGGTCGATGGACAAAACGGCTACCTTGTGGCCCTCATCACAGAGCATATTGCCCAGGGCTTCTATAATCGTGCTCTTGCCGGCACCAGGCACACCAGTAATGCCTATGCGGAGTGCCTTTCCAGTATGTGGTAAAAGCCTCTGCAATACCCGTTGTGCCTTGGCAAAATGCTTGGAACTGTTACTTTCTATGAGGGTTATAGCCCGGGACAAGGTCATACGGTCGCCCTTCAGAACGCCATTGACATAATCATCCTCACTTAAGACCAGCCGCCGCTTGGGTTTTATCTTACCATTTAACAGGTTTGGATTGATATTTCCCACGGTGGTGTCCTTAATCCCCTCTATGCCGCCCATAACACTGCAGGCGAACTTTTCATTGGGCTCATCAGGAACCCAGCTTGGTTTTGAAGTGGAATACTTTGCCATAACCCTTCACCATCACTCCTCTGCCAGTTCTTCCTTGGCACGGTCAATCAGGAGGGTCAGCAGCTTGATACCTGCCTCCGGGATATTGGTACCCGGTGCAAATATAGCCACGGCCCCACTCTCATACAGGAAATCATAATCCTGTACCGGAATAACGCCACCGATACAAACCATGATATCATCACGGCCCAATTTGGCCAGTTCCTGTACCAGCTGTGGCAAGAGAGTATTGTGCCCGGCAGCCAGTGAACTGAACCCTACCATATGAACATCGTTATCGACTGCATCCTGGGCTGTTTCTTCCGGTGTCTGGAACAAAGGACCAACATCCACATCCCAGCCCATATCAGCAAAGGAGGAAGCAATAACCTTCTGGCCACGGTCATGACCATCCTGCCCCATCTTGGCCACGAAAATTCTTGGCCGACGACCGGTGAGGTTCTCAAATTCATCCGCCATATCCCGGGCCTTCTCCAAAGCACTCTTATCAGTAAACTCAGAGGAGTATACACCGGAAATGGTATGGATTACCGCCTGGAACCGGCCGGAAACCTTCTCTACTGCGTCAGAAATTTCCCCCAGTGAAGCGTGCGCCCGGGCCGCATCAACAGCTGCTTCCAGCAGATTGCCGTTATCACGGGACTCAGCTGCCTTGGTAATACCTTCCAGACAACGGCGCACATCATCATCGTTCCGCTCAGCCCGGAGCTTTTCCAGACGCTCAATCTGAGCCTGCCGAACGGCGGTGTTATCAATGGCCAAAATTTCCAGTGGGTCTTCCTTCTCCAACCGGAACTTGTTCAACCCTACAATGGACTCGTTGCCGGAGTCAATCTGGGCCTGACGGCGGGCTGCGGCTTCCTCGATACGCATCTTCGGCAAACCGCTGTTAATAGCCTTGGCCATACCGCCCAAAGCCTCAACCTCCTGGATATGTGCCCAAGCCCGACGGATAATCTCGTTGGTAAGGGCTTCCACATAATAGGAGCCGCCCCACGGGTCAATAATCTTGCAAACGCTGGTTTCATCCTGAATATAAAGCTGGGTGTTACGGGCAATGCGAGCCGAGAAGTCCGTCGGCAAAGCAATGGCCTCATCCAGCGCATTGGTATGGAGGGACTGGGTATGGCCCAAAGCAGCCCCCATAGCCTCCATCAGCGTACGGGATACATTGTTGAACGGATCCTGAGCGGTCAGGGACCAACCCGAAGTCTGGCTATGGGTCCGCAAGGCCATGGACTTGTCATTGGTGGCACCGAATGACTTAACAATCTTGGCCCACAGCACACGGGCTGCCCGCATCTTGGCAACCTCCATAAAGTAATTCTTGCCGATAGCCCAGAAGAAGGACAGACGCTTGGCGAAGGCATCTACCGGCAGGCCGGCGGCCACACCGGTCCGGATGTATTCCAGACCATCCGCCAGCGTATACCCCAGCTCAATATCAGCCGTAGCCCCGGCTTCCTGCATATGATAGCCGGAAATGGAAATACTGTTGAACTTCGGCATGTATTTGGTGGTATATTCGAAAATATCACCGATAATCCGCATGGACATTTCTGGCGGGTATATATAGGTGTTACGCACCATAAATTCCTTGAGAATATCATTCTGGATGGTACCGGCCATAACACTCTTGTCTACCCCCTGCTCCTCACCGGAGAGAATGTAGAAGGCCAGAATTGGCAGTACAGCACCGTTCATGGTCATGGATACCGACATTTGGTCAAGAGGTATCCCACTAAAGAGAATACGCATATCCAAAATGGAATCAATGGCAACGCCGGCTTTACCTACATCACCCAATACCCGTGGGTTATCAGAGTCGTAGCCACGGTGGGTTGGCAGGTCGAAGGCTATGGACAAACCCTTTTGTCCGGCAGCCAGATTTCGTCTGTAGAAAGCGTTGGATTCCTCGGCGGTGGAGAAACCGGCGTACTGACGCACGGTCCAAGGCCGGAATACATACATAGTGGAATATGGGCCACGGAGACATGGTGGAATGCCGGAGGCAAAATCCAGATGATTCATGTGGTCATATTCATCGTGGTTGTAAAGCGGTTTTATTGGAATATGCTCCATGGTCTTGCCAGTCAAAGCATCAAAGTTGGCACCGGCAGAGTCCTCAAACAGCTTGTGCCATTCTTCAGGGCTTCTCTCAGGAGCTTCTTTAAGGTTCATACTGGTAAAATCAGGGTTGTTAAAAGAAGCCATCACTCAATCATCCCTTTCTTCTTCTGCAGTGCCTGCAGGATTTCATAGCAGTTTGCCCGGACAGAGATATATTTATCAATGCCGGCGTTATTGTAGGTTTCCTTCAAATCAGCCGGTGCTTCACCAGCCAGGAATACGGTGGCATTTGGCAATACTTCATGCAGCATTGGAGCCAGCTTCGGCACAATGTCCGGATAAGTAGCATCGGTGGAACAAATAACCACAGCATCAGCCCCGGACTCCTTGGCGGCAGCTGCTGCCTCCTCTTCCGTCTTGAAGCCGTTGTTGCCCAACACCTCAAAGGCACCTACCTGAAGGAAGCCGGTGGTAAAGTCAGCTCTGGCCTTGTGCTGTGGGATAGGTCCCATATTAGCCAGGAATATTCTCACATTATCGTTATGCTTTTCCTTATATTCCTCAGTAACCATTCGCATGGCTTCATACCGCTCACTCCAACGATGGATGGCAATACTGGTAATTTCTTCAGCTGCCTCGGCACACTTTGGACAAGTGAGGGCACCCCGAAGCTGGGCAATGGTAGCACCAGCCTGGGCGGCTTCAATCACCCTCTCCATGCTTCCTTTGCTGTCCTTTATCTTGGCCAGGGCTTCATCCCGGAACTTACTGTCCACATCATCAATGTAGGCGGTGATCTCACTGCTGCGCAGCTTCTTGTTTTCGGCAAAATCCTCCGGACGAGGGTCCAGTCGAACCTCTGTCATATTTGGATACATATTGGACCCAACAATACGGTCCCGACGCAGCTCCAGCTTCTTGAACCGGTCAGCCAGAATAGCCCCGATCTGCTCCTGTGGATAGCCCTCCTTCAAGGCTGCCACAATGCCGCCTTTGCCTTCCACCGCCTGGAACTCTGCCCAAATCTTTTCCTTCACCTGCTTGGTCAAGGTCTCTACAGCCCAGGAACCACCTGCTGGATCGATTGGCTGCAGCAAACCAAACTCCTCCTGGAGCATTATCTGAACATTTCGGGCAATACGGCGGGAGAATTCGTCACCCTTGCGGATAACTTCATCAAATGGCGGATTTTCAAAAGAATCCAGGCCACCAACCACGCCGGAAAAGATTTCCGAAGTGTTTCTAAGCATATTTACATATGGATCATATACGGTCTTAAAGAACCGAGCCGGCCGGGCATGAATATACATTTTCCGTGATTCACTGTTGCCGCCAAAGGCCTCCACTATCTGGGCCCAAATCGGGCGAACCGCCCGCAGCTTGGCAATCTGCATAAAGAAATTGGCTCCCATGGAGAACTCAAAGGCCACCTGACCAGCAGCTTCATCAATGGTCATTCCCCGCTCCAGCATAGCCCGGAGATAGTCAGTGGCCACTGCCAGACTGTAGGCTACCTCCTGAACATCGTTGGCCCCACCGTTGCTGAACACATCACTCTTAACGAACATGGTTTTCAGCTCCGGAGCATTCTTTATGGCCCACTTGGCGGCCTCATAGGCCTCATCATACAATTTATCAAGAGACTGGCTGTTTTTGCCATTGGCCACCAGCTCCCCTATCGGGTTGGCGGCAATAATTCCCTTTAAATCCTTGGTATCCTTGCCACTGGATTTCAGGGCCGCCACTACCATGGCCAGTACCGGCACAGCTGATGCTCCGGCATAGATATACAATGGATATTTGTCCAGCTTCAATCCATCCAGCAAGTCATGGACATCCTGCAGAGTGGTAATACTGCACCCATCATCACCAGGCTTATCAGCGTCGCCAGCATCAACGCAGGATAAGGTTGCCCGGTCCAAACGGACATTGTAGATTGTTGAACCCCGATCAATCTCATGCTTTAAGAGCTCGTTGTTCTCCTTTGGCATGGTTTCATCACAGGATTGAGCGATACCCCATGGAGACTCTATGTAGCCGTTTGGCTTTGCACCCCTCATAAAATCATCCAGACCTGGGAAGGACTTCTTTGGCAGAATCGGCTCCGTATCTGCCCGGAAGTACATTGGTGAAAAGGTAATACCTTCATAAGTCTTGGTATACATTTTCTTTTCGAATGGTGCACCCTTTAGCAGGGCAATACACGCTTCCTTCCACTCGTCATAAGTAGGCGGTTCAAATTCATCCAAAGGCACATCAGGAAATGTAGTCTGCTGCTCAGCCTTTTTCAAAATGGCCTGAAGATCCAGCTCTTCAGTGGCCTGACCGCTTTTCTCCTCACTCATAGAATTTACCTCCTTCATTTATAATTGCTGGAACGGACCAATTCCACGCTCCTTCCCAGCATAAGTTGCACTGAACCAAAGCACCGGTCCGGCACCTGTTCATTTAGTGCAACTAAAAAAGTCCATCTGCCTAGAGTGTGCAGACGGACCTGATGGAAGAATATCTGTCTGATAAATAAAAAAACCGACTAAAACAGCCGGAGATTGTTACCAGATAAATGAATACGCCAGATACTTCACCCATCCCAGTTCCATCCCCTACCCATCGCTCGCAGGTATAAGCATCTCATATTCAAAGGACTGCTGGTAGCCCTTTTCGTTTGCTAACGGTGATGATAAAACAGGCAGTTCTCCTGGCTCGGCGTCATCGCTTGGCGCGCCTTCCCAGGCTGAATTCTCCTCAGCCCAGTGACATAATTGCGCCGCACTCTTCCTTACAGTGGCGGGACCGCTCCGGCTTGTACCGGATTCTCTATTAAGTCTGATAAACAGACACCTGTCCGTACTCTATTCTATTTAGTATTATTCTAAATCGTTGTAATCTGATTGTCAATGCACAAAAGGCATATTGGTCTAACAATTATTCTAATAGTATATAGCTATAAATTTTTATTCCACATGCACAGCTCATTCCCTCACAAATGGGTAAAAAAAAAGCGATTGCCGAAGCAACCGCCAGGTTTGGACTTAAATATACTTACGCAGTCTGCCGCAGGTCCTTATCAACGGCAATAACGCTGAGATAATAATCTGTGAGATGGTATTCCCGGTGCTGCCCCTGATTGGCAAT
>CADACU010000020.1 GCA_902786545.1 uncultured Anaerovibrio sp. | reverse complement strand
CAACACACCTTTGCCACCAAAGCCGATTCTGATTACCTTTGATGACGGCTATGAGGATAACTATACCTATGCTTATCCTATATTAAAGGAATATAATATGAAGGCAACCATTTTCCTGGTGTCTGACTATATGGACCGGTTTGATAAATATCTTACCTGGCAGCAGGTTTATGAAATGAGTGCAAACAACATCTATATGGGCAGTCATACCCTCAGCCACTACGAGCTTACGCCCCTTTCCACTCAGGATATGGACATACAGCTGGTAGGTGGTAAACTGGCTGTGGAGTGGCATACCTTCCGTTTCTGTGAGTTTATTGCTTATCCTTGCGGTTCATTCAACACTCAGGTGCTTTCCGAAACCAAAAAAGCCGGCTATAAGGGCGGATTTACGGTTTATTACGATTATGTTCGAGCCGGTGATGACCCGTATAAACTCAGCCGGATACCAATTTACGGCAACCTGCGCCTGCCTATGCTCAGATTTTGGATAAGGCTCAAGGCTGCACCGGTAGTAGGCCGGCTGGAAAGATTGCGGGCTTCCCTTTTGGAATCCAATCACGATATATTGGCTGAATTTATTCCTACCCCTTAACATTAGTGCACTGACACATAGGAGGAAATTATTTGATGGCAAACATCATCTCATATCTGGTTTTATTTTCCCTGATTGCCTTGTTCTTCTTCACTATGAAACGAATAATGAAACGAGACAATGTTATAAACGAGCTTATTATTGGCTTTTACGATCAAACCTCCATTTCCAAGGATGAGTTGATTGATAGGATTTACGACTATGCCAATAGTGATTTTCGCTTAAAAAAGCTGGTGAATAAGCATCAGGCCACCAGAGATGACTTTATGACTATATTCGAAAAGCTAATCTACTGGGGTAATTTCAAAAAGCGTAAACGCTACCTTCCAGTCAATTCCTTTTTCTTCTACGGTTCGTTAAGCTACCTTTTGGAACACAAGGATGACGATGCCAAAAAGCTGACCATGAAAATGATGAATTATTTCCATATATAATAATCAATATTAAAAGGGAGAAAGTGCCTTGGCACTTTCTCCCTTTTTCATTAACCCAGTTTATGGGTATATTTCTTTACATCACCTTTGAGGATGTCAATATCAATATCAAAGCCGGCCGGATTGTCCGGATCTCCCTTGATGGACTTATCGTAGTTGTAGCTTTTGTTTACCACAACCTCATCGGTAAGCTTGTCGCTGTTGCGGATAACAATATTCCGAAAGACAGTTACATATTCCCCTTCCATTTTTTCCACATACAGCTCATCCTTCAGCTTGCGGATTTCCGCTTCATAGTCTGTTGCCGGACGGAACTCCTCCAAAGCCTTCTGGTAATCATTGTAGCCTTCGTCCCGCTTTACATGACCTTCCTCCAGATGTTCTCTGGCAATCAGATCACCTATAATCGGGAATTTAACCTTTACATAGTCCAGTACCTCCTTGGCATGGGCCAGTGATTTGATTTCTTCCTCCAGCTCATCGATTTCCGTTCCCCGCTTCTTGATTTCCTCCTGAAGGGTCTTTATCCCCTCATCCTTTTCCTGCATCTGATCCCGAGTAGCGACCTTTACATAAATAACTCCCATTATGCAAAGCAAAGCAAAAACTCCGGCCACAATCATCGGCAATAAATTCATTTCAAAATACCCCTTTTCCCCTTAAAAATAAAAAGCCTCAGTTTCCACTGAGGCTTAGTTTGCTATATGGTGGAGACGAGGAGAATCGAACTCCTGACCCCCTGCTTGCAAGGCAGGTGCTCTCCCAGCTGAGCTACGCCCCCATTCACGATGAATATTATACGAAAAATATTTTTCTATGTCAAATAATTATTTTCGCATTATTTACGCACCTGTTGAAGCAGTCGCACAGCCTCCATGCCCAATCCGGTCAGCTTGCCGACCTCCTCCGGTTCAAAGCCTGCCTCCAACAGCTTTCTGGCTATAATGGTAGCTTCCTCAGCAGACAGCTCCTCGCCTCCCGCCACATTACCTGTAGCCCGGCTAATGTATTTCTGAATGGCTTCTTCTTCATTTACACCAACTACCCGCTCGGGTGAAATGATATCCGGTTCTGGTTTTGTCGCTATAACAGTAGGTTCTGCCACCTCTATATAAGGCTCTTCCTCTGGAAATTTGTCCGTCACCGGCTCATCATCTGGCCAAAAGGTATCCTCATCATCTTGGGGCGTCTGCTGTATTGCTTTTTCGTTGCTGTGAAGCTCAGCTTCATCTGTATCGTTATCGTATACTCCCAGCTCATTTTGAGCAGCCTCCAAGGCCATAGAGGCCTCTCGGATAGCTTCCAGAGCTTTTAACTGCATCTCCGACATTTTGTTCTCAGCTTCTGGCTGAGTTATGTCTTCATATCCGTCATTTTCCCCGCCATACAAATCAGCCTGGGCGAAATCGTCGTGCTCATCTCCCCCAGGCAAGTTTTCCAAATCCCTATTACCGGTCAGCTGAGCAACATTTTCCCCAATGTTTATCTGCCGCTGAGCCTGTACATCCATTTGCAGCTGCTTGAATTCGTCCATCCGGCGTTCCAACAAATCAGCCTTATAATCTGCTTCCCGGAGCAAGGTCTCCAAATGATCGATGTGTCCCGCCATACGGCTGATAATTTCATCTGCCGACTGCTCCAGTTCATAACGCAACCGCCCGGCCGAGGCTTCTATCACTTCCGTATCGTTTTCCGCCTGTTGCATCTGTCGACGGGCGATAACGACAATAATCGCTCCAACTATAATTAAAAAACCTAAAATCTCAGTGGTCATCAAAATCTCCCGTTAAAAACTAATATCTATATTGTGGCCCCGATATTGGTCCACCGCCATTTTAACCGGCTCAGGCTCCTGAGTTTCTTCCTCCTCCTGAGTTGGATTCTGGCGTTTCTTGGCATGATAGCCACCCTTGCCTCGCTCATCATCCGGATTTTCCCGAATCTTCTGACCCTCAGCTTCTTCCTTGCTTCTGACCTGCTTTTGAATCCGCTCCTGATCCTCCCGGTCCTTCAAGGCCTGGTTATCATGTACTACTGCACCGTGCTGATTGATATTGTGCTGTACCTGCCCCACATCTGTAGCCTGTGGTACAACCATTCTTATATTCATTGGGCTAAAATCCATACCTACAGCCCCTTTCCTTTATCAATAGGCACCTATCTTAATAAAGTCATCCTCTACATACTGGGTACAATGATTTTCCTCTACCTGAACATTTTTCAAAATAGAATTTATGCTCATTCTCACCCCAGGGAACATGGTATCCTTGACCCGAATTCGGCCACGCTTCATCTTCTGCAGTTCCACATCCAATTCCTTCAAGGTCTTTTCGCTGCGCTCCACCAAACCAGCCAGCGGGAACTGGGAGCGAATAAGCGCATTTATACGCTCAGCTTTATCCTCCGGCATCTGGCTTATATCAATCTTCCCCAGAGTATTGACCATCTTGGTAACCTGTTCAAGACGCTTTTTTGCATCATTATATTCTTTTAAAACCTGTTGGTAGCGTTTCTGAATCATAGGATTTACACCTACGGTCAGGCGGGTGGCTACATTCATGGAATTACCAATAGTATTAGCCCGAATTTCCTCCCCAGCTGCCAGGAAACCACCATTGATAAGCCCCCGACGGCCTTCTACTGCCAGCGTGTGGCCAGCCCTTATAGTTGAATGCATAGCCACATCAGTAATAATCACATTGCCCCCTGCCTCAATATCCGCATTCTCAGCAAAGGTAGCCTGAAAATCATCTTCAGCACGAATAGCGCCCCGGTTCATGCCCTGAACGCCACCCTTTACATATATATTACGACCGGAAACATCTGCGCCGCTTATCATCCCATTGATTTCAATATCACCAGTGGCTTTTAAAACAAACCCCTGCTGAACACTACCGCCCACAGTAACACTGCCAACAAAATCGATGTTGCCTGTGGCCATTCCCACATCCCCCTGAATATCCAGATGCGGGTCAACACTTATCTTGGAACCGGTATCAACTATTTGTCCATCAATATCCGACACAATGAGATTCTCATCCTTGATACTGGTATTCTTGCCTGCCGGCACCGGTTTTGGCTTGCCAGGTTTCTGCCTTACCTGTGCACCATGGAGATTAGTTCCAGGCGTACCAGTAGTATGAGGAATTCGCTCAGCCAACAGCTGCCCCTTCTTGGCCAGACAGAAAATATTCAAATCCTTGTAATGAACCCGATCATGTTCATCAATAACCGGGCGCCCTTTGATACCCAAATCAAACTTCCGGATAATCTTGGCATCCAGTCCGTTTTCTGGTGGTGTTCCCACAGCAACCTTAGTCAGCTTGCCACTCTCGGCTGCTTCCTTTATCGCTTCTTCATCTATACCGTAAACTATATTTTTCTGAGCCAATGCTTCCTTGATCATTTCAACTGTAGGTATTGACTCATTTTCCTTTATTTCAAACCTGGCCAAGGCTTCCATTTTATCACGGGACACATCAATAAAAACCTTGCCATACACCTGCTTTTCTGCCAACTCTTCGGCTGTCATTTCTATAGATACATTGGCATTTTTGCTACCGGAAAAATTCGCCGGCAAAGTGAATTTTTCGGAAATTTTCGTTGGAATTCCGGAAGCCTCCCGTACCAATCTGGCCAGGAGCTCCAAATCATAATCCTCTACACTGTATTCTTTCAGAATAAGCCGCATATCGGATAATTCAAATTTTATTCCAGGTTCCTGAGAATCGAAAACCGTCAAATATACGCCGTCACCACGAAATTCCACCAAATAGCCGGAATCCTTGCTCCCCACTTCAGAGACCGATTTCTTTTCCTCATCCATAAACAGCCCTCCTTCAGTTATCTCACTCCACCAAGAGACAACCTGCAAAACGCCTCCCTGCATTTTGCAAAATCTATCTGAATCACATTTCTATTGCTTCGTTAGCCAAAAAGCCCCGTAATTTGAAAATTGCCTTTGTATGTAACTGGCAAATACGCGCCTCTGATAAATGAAGCACCTGGCTGATTTCCTTCATAGTCAGCTCCTCATGATAATACAGGGACACTACCAGCCGCTCCTTGTCTGACAGCTGGTCAATAGCCTTTGCCAGAGTTTCTTTCATCTCTATTGCTTCCAGACTTTTAGTCGGGTCGTTGACAGCCGTAGCCGCCGTTTCTGATTTTATATATTCCCCCAAGGGAATTATGGTGGATGCACTCACCTGCTGCTCCAAGTTGTGCAGCTGATCCACACTTATTTCCAGTTCATCCGCCAGCTCATCATCGGTTGGCGTCCGACCGAGACTTCCCTCCAAAGTGATAATTGCCGATTCATATCTTTTTATTTTCTGACGCAAAGATACAGAAATCCAATCCCGAGACCGAAGATCATCCTTCATGGCTCCGCTTATTCTGATACCGGCATAAGTCTCGAATTTATTTCCACGATTGTAATCGTATCTGTCTATGGCATCCATTAAACCAAAATAGCCGCTGACCTTCAGGTCATCGGTATCAACATGATTTGGCAGACTGATAGCCAACCGTCCTGCTATTGTATTAACTAAAGGGAGATAGTGCTCTACCAGTTTATTCCTGATTTCTATATCCTTATTCTGACTGTAAAGCACCCATAGATCTCTAACTTCTTCAGGAGTTAAAGCTTCAGTAAGCAATCTATCTCACCTCCTTTTTGCTTGTTATTTTGCCGCAATACTGTGTTGTTTCCTCCTCATCCTCGGTCGGTGTACGAGCTTGTACACCTCAGTCGGATTCGTCGTCACGCCTTGTCTTGCGACAAACTTCCTGCGCAAACTAACTGTTATTTTATCCTCAATACTGTGCTGTATTCTCCTCAGCCTCAGTCGATGTACGACCTTGTACACCTCAATCGGGCTTGTCGTCACGCCTTGTCTTGCGACAAACTTCCTGCGCAAACTGCCTGTAATTTTGCCGCAATACTGTGTTGTTTCCTCCTCGCCCTCAGTCGATGTACGACCTTGTACACCTTAATCGGGCTTGTCATCACGCCTTGTCTTGCGACAAACTTCCTGCGCAAACTAACTGTTATTTTATCCTCAATACTGTGCTGCATTTTCCTCAGCCTCAGTCGATATACTTACTAGTACACCTCAGCCGGATTCATCGCTTTAGAAGAGTTTACTCCACCGGCTCCTCGGCCACATGCCGCAATTCATCTGCCTGCAATGGCACAAAGCCCTCATTTTCGTCCTCTGCTATGCCTTCAGAGTCCGCTTCAGAGCCTTCTTCCGGCTCCTCATCACCATTCAGGTCTTCCTCTTCCTCAGCCGCCTTTTCCATATTCTCTTCCATCTCATGAATAATGGAAGCATACCCCAATCGATCAAAAAGAACGATACCGAGATATACTACAACACCTGCAACTATAAAGCTACAAAATGCCCGGCCAAGCACTATCTGTAACCGAGCATCTGATAACAGTCCCGCGACCATAGCAGTTAAACCTGCTATGGCCGCAAAGACCAAAGCTGCACCTAGCTTAAACACATCAAATCACCAACTATATTTCCTTCTCGCCCTTATCAATGGTCTTTACAATATAAATACCAGTTGATAAATCGATGGATACTGTACGACCGTAATTTCCGCCGGTATCCTCACCAATTACTGGAATCCCCAAACCGGAAAGAATTTCTTTGGCAGCAGTCGCATTTCTTTGCCCCACCCGCATAATATCCGTTGCGTTAGCAAAGGCAAACATCTGAGCACCTCCAGCAATCTTGGCCACCAGTCTTCCCCGGGAAGCCCCCAGCTTGAGTACCTCATCAAGCATATCCGGAATGCCGGTATCTGCAAATTTCGCCCTATTTTCATTAGCCCTGGACTGTGTACTGTCTGGCAACATAATATGAAGCAATCCGCCAACTTTAAGCTGGGGATCATAGAGTGATATACCAATACAAGAACCAAGTCCATAACTAATTAATGTCGCTGGAGCAGCGCCGACCTTCATGTCAGCCATTCCAACCTTAACTAATTCTGGCATATCATTCAACTCCTACTGCTGCTAGTATTGTCTCTAAAGAACCTGGATCCGGCACCAGGAAGAAATGACCCTTAATGCCCTCATCATCGGTCTTAAATTCGGTCTCGATTACCAGGGCATGGTCACCCATCTGACCAAGCTGGATCAATACTACACTCAAGATTGCACCTGCCATATCCATTGCCAAAGCTGGAATGGAAGGCAGCAATGATATATTGGTAAAGTTAAATAATGCATTCAGATACGCGCCAGAAAGGATATTACCTATCTCCATCAAAGCAGACTCATCAAGGAAATCCAACTTCTGCGTATCACCACGCTTTTTCCCCATAAGCATATCTACCAAGTAGAATGCACTCTCTTTAGGCAACAAAAACAGTATATTGCTTGGAGCCTTACCATATACTCTAAGGAAAACTCCAACAACCATCACATCAGGTCCACCAACCAGATCTGGAACATCACCGAGAGGTACAATAGACACTCTCGGCACATTCATATCAATACGCTTGCTTATTATCTGGGACAAGGCCGTAGCGGAATTACCCGCACCTACATTACCAATTTCCCGTAACGCATCCATCTGGGCCGCAGACAAGCTCGCAACATCATCTGACATTTTTTCACCCCATCCAGAAATTACTCTTCACCGGTCAGACCAATAATCTCACTGATATTCAGCTGAATAATCAATCGCCCGTCCACTTTGCCAATACCAGAAATGAATCTTGCATTAGCATCACTGCCGGTAACAGCTCGGGTAGAATCGATATCATTAGCATCAATAGTCCTAACCTCGGTTACGGCATCTACCAACATACCTACAGATACCTCATCGAACTGTACGATGACAATCCGGGTATTTGCTGTATAAGGAGTATCCTCGAGACCCAAACGGCGTTTCAAATCAATAACCGGTAAAACACTACCGCGGAGATTGATTACACCTTTTATGAATTCAGGAGCAAATGGAACTCGGGTAATATCAGTCAAGCCCTTAATTTCCTGAACATTTAAGATGCTGAAACCATATTCTTCGTTTCTCAGCTTAAAGGCAACAACCTGAACCTCACCCTCAGATACTACCTGTTCGTCTGTGTTAGCCATTTTACAACCCTCCTCTGTGAATTACATCAATGCACTTACATCCAGGATCATAGCAACATGACCATCACCCAGAACGGTAGCACCAGCCAGCATCTTCAAACCAGACAGAAGCTTGCCAAGTGTCTTTATAACTATTTCCTGCTGGCCAATGAGGTTATCCACCACAATACCAATCTTATGGTCGCCAACATGAACAACTACTACGAAAATATCTTCCTCGCCACTGTCTTCGCCCTTAGGCACACTGAGGACTTCACCCAGACGGGCGATTGGAATAATCTGACCACGAAGAACAATAACTTCCTTGTTCTGTACGGTCTTAATATCATTAGGTGTAATGTTAATTGTGCTGTCAATGGAACCAAGTGGAATTGCATACATCTCGTTCTGTACCTTAACCAGCATCGCCTGGATAATAGCCAGAGTCAATGGCAGCTTAATCTTAAATACAGAACCTTCGTCAATCTTGGTCTCTACATCAACATGACCACCCAAGGACTCAATCTTGCTGCGAACAACATCCATACCTACGCCACGGCCGGATACATCAGTGATGGTCTCTGCTGTGGAGAAGCCTGGCAGGAAGATGAGACGAACTGCATCAGCATCTGGCAGAGCATCTGCTTCATCCCGGGTTACCATACCCTTTTCTACAGCCTTATTGCGAATCTTGTCAGCGTTGATACCAGACCCATCATCAGTAACCATAATAACTACATTGTTACCTTCGTGGCGGGCAATGAGGCCAACCTCACCAGTGCGAGGCTTACCCTTTGCTTCACGCTCATCCGGATGTTCAACACCGTGGTCAAGGGAGTTACGGAGCAAATGCATCAATGGATCGCCAATCTCGTCGATAACGGTACGGTCCAGCTCAGTGTCCTCACCCTCGATAGTAAGGTTGATATCCTTATCCAGTTCCTTGGCCAAATCACGGACCATACGAGGGAACCGGTTGAATACCTGGCTTACTGGCACCATGCGGACCTTCATAACTACTGACTGAAGGTCGGTGGTTACTCTGTCCATCTGCTCCAAGGTCTCGGTAAGTTCAGTAAGTCTATGAGTCATACCAATCTGTTCCAACCGAACCTTATTGGTAACCAGCTCTCCTACCAGATTCATCAATGTATCGAGTTTTTCAATATCTACACGAACTGACTGTCCACCTACATGAGCCTTCTTAGCATCCTTCTTAGGATCAGCCGCTTTGGCATCCTTCTTATGTGGTTCAGCCTTAGCAGCTGGTGGTGCTGCCGGAGCAGCCGGTGCTGCTTCAGCTGGTGCAGGTACTGCACCGCCACCAACAACTGGTGCATCCAAATCAGTTATTTCAGTAACAACTACCTTGGAAATTTCGGAAATGGCGCCTACCGCACTCTCTACTGCCTTGGCATCAGAATCGGTAACAACTGCCACCTCAAAGCTATGGTCAAATTTTTCCTGTTCCAAATCCTCAGCTGGAGGAACGGATTTAATGACATCACCAATATCATCCAGCGCATTCATTACCATGTAGGAACGGGCTGACTTCAAAAGGCAATTCTCGGAAATTTCAACATGTACAATGAACGGTACCAAGCCACTGTTCTTGGCTTCCTTCATGACTGTACGGTCAGTTTCGCTCAACTCAAAGGCCGGGCCGCCACCTGCTGGTGCGGCTGCAGCCGGAGCTGCTGCCTCAGCCGGAGCTTCAACGCTCGGAGACTCACCCTTGGCAATGGCATTTACCTGACGAACCAAATCGGATACATCCACCAAATCCTCGGACTCACCACTGCCGATATTCTCTACCATTTCCTGCAAGGTATCCACGCACTTGAAAATTACATCTATAATCTCAGAGCTAACCTTCAGCTGTTCCTTACGGAGCATATCAAGCAAATTCTCCATATCGTGTGTAAGTTCAGCTGTTTTTGTATACCCCATAGTGGCGGACATGCCCTTCAGCGTATGCGCATTACGGAAGATTTCATTTAATACGGACAAATCTTCCGGATCATTTTCCAGACTGAGCAGGCCGTCATTCAGAGACTGCAAATGTTCCCGCGACTCGTCCAAAAACATTTCCATGTACTGATTTGTTTCCATTTCTATTCCCCCTGATTAGCTTATTTTCTAACTGCATTAACGATTGCGTCCGCCACCTGCTCAACAGGCAAAACCTCATCGGCTATTCCAGCGTCCACAACGGCCTTCGGCATCCCATACACTACGCAGGACTCTTTCGATTCTGCTATAACATATCCTCCGGCCTCTTTGATTTTTTTCATTCCAGCGGAACCATCGCACCCCATTCCTGTCAGTATCACCGATACCACATCACTACCATATTGTACCACAGACTCAAAAGTCGGATCTACTGCAGGACGATGGGAGCCTACAGGCGGTTTCTGATTTAAGGAAATCACCCTTTGAGGACCACTGCCTGTAATCTCCAGATGATAATTACCCGGAGCTATATATACATATCCCGGCAAAATAGGGTCGTTGTCCTCAGCCTCCTTGACTGTAACCTGAGAGGAATAATCCAGCCTCTCCGCCAAGGATTTGGTAAACCCTGCTGGCATATGTTGTACTATAACCATACCGCACGGCATATCTGCCGGCAGTTTTGGAACCACAGCCTGCAATGCCTTTGGACCTCCGGTGGAAGTGCCAAGAACCACCAGCTTGTTGCCACTCCGTCCACTGTTGGCTGCCCGCATTTTTAAATACGGATTTTCCCGTTTCGCAATACGGTCGGCAGCACTACTATGACTTTTTAACTTTGCCGACACTGGCGAAACAGGCTCAGCCGTAGGTCTAAGGCCTCTCAGACGGCTTGCTGCGCTGGTTGCAGTGCTACTGTTATTACCAGATAAATTATAATCCTTCTTCTCTAATATATTTATTCGCTTTAAATTTCCAGCTTCCTGCTTTTTTTCAAGAATATTGTTATTTATTCCAAATTTCTTTACATTTGCCTTGGAAGCATTGCGACATTTCTCCAAAATTTCCCCGGCTATGGAGTCAATTTTTGAAATCGATCCGCCTGCCTTACACATGAAATCCACCGCACCCAGAGAGAGTGCCTTGACAGTCTCATCCGCGTCTTCCTTGGTAAGACTGCTGAACATCATAATCGGTGTCGGGCAGTCCGTCATAATGGCTTCCACGGCCTTCAGACCATCCATAACAGGCATATTCACATCCATGGTTACAACATCAGGTTTTAATTTCAATACCTGAGTTACAGCTTCCTTCCCGTTGGCAGCTGTACCTACCACTTCAAAATCAGGGGCTTCAGTAAATAAGTCTGATAATACCTTACGCATAAACGATGAATCATCTGCGACCAAGACCCGAATCATAGGAACCCCTCCTTACAAATCATCTATCCCCTTAGCCAATCCGTCACGCTGCAGATCAAAAATAAACTTTATCAATTTGTTCTGCACCGTACGGTTTATATTTAAAAATTCCACGCCAGTCTGATATACCTTTGTTCCCTTTACATCCACCTCAATGCATCTGGCAACCCTGCACATCAGCTGCAGCAACCCAACTCCAGGGATGTTATCCATTTCCACAGTTGCCTTGCTACCCACTGGCAAAGGCCGATCCATGGCGAAACAAACCCCGCCGCCACTCAAATCCAGAGTACTGGTAAAAACCATCGGTTCCAGAGTACCATCCTCCAAAACCGGTCTTACAACCAATGGTTGAGTCGTCTTTACCCGGACATAATCCCGATATTGAATTTTCTGAACATCTATCGGCCTAGTCACTACCCACAGCTGAATGTTTTCGTGAATAAGCTCCTTGTATGTGGCACCAAACCGATAATAGCAACGGCCATCAAATGCCTTGCATGTCAACTGGCTCCCCGGTGATATCACTACCGGCAGTCTTTTTTCATCAAGGGGCATAGCCAATACAATGGCGGATTCCCGCATATCTTCCAGTCTACTGGCAAAAGCACGGGTATCCCCCGGTAGAGAAATTTCCACTCTCTGCCCCAATTTTAAAACGGCATCTGCCTTAACATAAATTGGTTTGTCTTTTGACTTTAACATAATTTTGCCCTCTCATAACCCAATTTATCAGTATGACGGTTTGAATATTTTTTTCAAAAATCCCCGCCAACCTAATTTTACTTTTTCCCGCTGTCCATTGATCAATCCACTGGCAATGGAGGCAATACAACGGGATGAAATGGCATCAGGATGTCCGGCCATTACCGGCACCTGTTGTCTGACAGATTTAATCATCATCTGATCATCATATATATACCCTAAACATTCTACAGAAATCTTCAAAAACCTTTCTGCAGTCCGAGATAATGTTCCAACAACTTCACGAATTTCTGGTTCATCAATAACCCGATTCACAATAAGCTTGAGATTTGGCTGATCTGCTATGCTGCTGTACCCCTTCATAACAGCATAGGCATCCGTCAAAGCAGTAGGCTCAGGAGTAGTTATCAAAAGCACCTCATCCGCAGATACAATAAAGTCCAGTACATTATTTCCTATACCGGCTCCGGTATCAATTAGAATAATATCCGCCCAATCCTCACAGGCAGCCAGCTTTTGGAACAGAATTTCCCGCTCAGCCACGGTCATTTCCATGGCATGCTCCAGTCCGGAGCCACCGGAAATATAGCTTACTCCATAAGGTCCCCGCAAAAGGACATCCTCCAGAACCACATCCGGATTCAGCAGAGACATAAGGTTGACCCTTGATGTAGTCCCCAAAAGAATATCAACATTGGCCATTCCCATATCGGCGTCAATAATTATGACTCTTTTTCCCATATTGCCTAAGGCTATGGCCAGATTAACCGTCAAATTTGTTTTGCCAACACCGCCCTTACCACTGGTAATGGCAATGGTTCTTGGACCGGTTTTCCCCGCTCTTTGACCTATCTTATTGTTGCCTGTACCAAATCCGGTACCGTTAACAGCATGTTTATCTTCAATCATTCGGCGCAATCTTGTTGCCTGATCATTCATGTCAATCTACCTCAGCAGCATATCTGCCAATTTCCCAAAGCTGGCAGGTATGATATCATCAGGAACACTCTGGCCGTTGGTCACATAAGACAAGGCAATCTTCCGCTTGTACAAAAGATTTAGCAACAACCCCAAGGAACTGGTCTCATCTGTTTTGGTAAAAATCACCCGCTCAGGCTGACATGGACCAAATTTGGCCAAAATTTCCTCGGCATCCCTGTTTTTTGTAGTTGAGCTAAGAACCAAATGCTTTTCAATATCAGAATCACCTGATAAGAGGTCACAAAGCTCTTTCATCTGGAAATCGTTATACTGGCTCCGGCCAGCAGTATCTATCAAAATAAGTTTTTTGTCAGAATGTTTTTTTATAGCCTGCTGCAATGCATCAGAAGAATACACAATCTCCAGCGGCAGGCCTAAAATATCAGAATAGGTTTTCAACTGCTCTACCGCCGATATGCGATATGTATCAGCAGTAATAAGTGCCGTGCTTACCTGCATTTCCAAAACAAACTTAGCAGCAATCTTGGCCAGTGTGGTAGTCTTGCCCACACCGGTTGGTCCAATCAAAGCCACTATTTTTGGTTTGTTGGACAATAGGGTTATTCCAGAAGCAACCCGAACGGTTTTCTTCAGATACTTCTCCAAAGATTTATGGGCCTTATCAGAATTTTTATCGCTCAATATCTCAGAACCGGTCAATTTTCTGACCATATCCTTGATTACCCGGTCATCCACATCACAGTCCAGCATAGCCTGCTGCAGGGTGATTTCCCCATCGCCATGTTTTTCAGTACTCATTCGGGCCAGAGCTTCCTTCATTTCCTCCAGCTCATTTTGCAGACTCTGAATAGTGCCCTGGTCTGTTTCCGCCTGGGCCACTGTCTTTGGCGCCTCCTCCGGCTGGCTGGTCTGTACTGTTGTTGCCTTCTTTTCCATTGGGCGGATAATCCGTGGCGGACGGGATGCACTTACTGCAGCATCCGTGGTTGCTACAGTATCACTTAAAGCTGCATCAAGACCGAAAATTTCATCATCAGCTTTATTGATTGTTCCAAGGGATGACAAAATATCGCTAAAAGACGGGTGATTCTGCCCGGCATCATATATGTCAGCCCGCACCTGGGCATCATCCACACTCTGCTGAGTACCGGCAGTCTGATACTGGGATACAGCTGTTTTTCTGGATACTACCGGTGGCACGGTTGTATCCACCTGAACTGGATTGGACACCGGTACACGCGGTTCCACAGGCGCCTGTGGCTGATTTGGAGACAGTACCCGCCCCACAGCTGCTGGCCGTGGATTCCTGGTCCGCCCCTTGCGTGGAGTGGCAGAGCGTTCCGGTTTATGCGCCTGCACCTCTTCTACCGCAACGATTATTTCAACGATGGATTTGCCACCAAATCCCAGCAAACCACCTTTTTTCGTTTCTTTTTGATGTAATAAAACAGCTTCCTCACCTAATTCAGCCTTGGCATTGGCCATGGCTTCCTTCAGTGTAGGTGCCTTAAATGTCTTGATTATCACTTTAAATCTTCACCACCCCAATAATCTGTATCTCCACAGTCTGCTCTATCTCAGCATGAGACAGAACAATAATCCCTGGTACTGAGCGTTCTACCAGCTTCCGGAAATACAAGCGCACGGTCGGGCTTGTCAGGATAATAGGCTGGTACCCCATATCAGTAAGTTTTTGCAGCTCAGCCCCCAAGGAAGACAAAATCTTCTGCATACTATCAGGATCCATACTTACATACGAGCCCCGGTCTGTACGCTGCACTGCCCCGGCAATGCGATTTTCAATCGTTGGATCCAGTGTGATACATGTAAGCTGATTATTTTGGGTATACTGCTGAGTAATCTGTCGTGACAAAGCATGTCTTACATACTCCGTCAAAATTTCAGTATCCTTGGTGGCCCGGGCATAATCTGCCAGAACCTCCAAAATTGTAGCCATATCCCGGATGGAAACCCGCTCTCTTAAGAGATTTGCCAATACCTTCTGAATTTCACCTACATTCATCAGGTCTGGCACAATTTCATCCACAAGGGACGAGTTGGTCTTTCTGGCGTTGTCCACCAAATTCTGTGTTTCCTGACGACCAAGGATTTCATCAGCATGCGCCTTGATAACCTCCGTAAGATGGGTAGCCAAAACTGATACAGCATCCACTACGGTATAACCATTAAGCTCGGCCTGTTCTCTGGATGCCTCCGGTATCCATAAAGCCGGCAAGCCAAAAGCAGGCTCCTGTGTTTCAATTCCCTGAATTTCCTCAAACACAGTACCTGAATTCATTGCTAAAAAGTGATCTAATAATAATTCGCCTTTTGCTATCTCAATTCCTTTTAATTTTATGATATATGCATTAGGTTTTATTTGAATATTGTCCCGAATACGGATAGTAGGTACCACTAGGCCAAGCTCCAGTGCACACTGACGCCTTATCATAACGATGCGGTCCAGCAAATCACCGCCCTGACCGGTATCAACCAGTGGAATTAAGCTGTAACCAATTTCCAGCTCCATCGGGTCCACCTGCAGCAGGGAAACAATGTTTTCCGGCTTGGTGGCCTCCGTTTTGCTTTTTTCCTTTTTCTGTACTACAGCGGTTTCTTCTACCTTCTGCTCGCTACGGGTCTTGCTGTAACCAATGTAGGCACATACAGCTGCCAAAATACTGAACGGCAAGCCTGGCAGGCCTGGCACCAGTGCAAGGGCCAGAAGCACACCAGCCGCTATCATAAATACACGGGCATTACGGCCAAGCTGGGAAACCAAATCATAACCCAAGTTGCTTTCCGAAGCCGCCCGGGTAACGATAATACCAGTAGCAGTGGAAATCAACAGTGCAGGAATCTGGTTTACCAGACCCTCGCCGACAGTAAGCAGGGTATAGTTGGACAGCGCCTGCTGAACAGTCAGATTTCGCTGCACAATACCGATAATAAAACCACCGGAAATGTTAATCAAAATAATGATGATAGCCGCAATAGCATCACCCTTTACGAACTTACTGGCACCATCCATAGCTCCGTAAAAATCAGCCTCACGCTGAATTTTCGTTCTTCGCTCACTGGCTTCGGCGTCAGTAATAGCCCCCTGGTTCAGGTCAGCATCGATGGACATCTGCTTACCAGGCATTGCATCCAAGGTAAAACGGGCTGATACTTCTGCTACACGCTCAGCACCCTTGGTAATAACGATAAACTGAATGATAATAAGGATTATGAATATGATAAAACCTACTACTGCATTACCACCGACAACGAAATTACCGAAGGACATTATTACTTCTCCCGCATATCCTTCCAGAAGAATAAGACGGGTGGATGACACATTCAGCGCCAATCTAAACAAGGTGGTTATAAGCAGCAAAGATGGAAACACGGATAAATCCAGTGCCTCAACATTATAAATCGCCGCCATTACAACCACCAGCGCCAAAGTGATGTTCATACACAACAATAAATCCAGCAGCATGGTAGGTAATGGGATAATCATCATTACTACAATGGTTACAATACCTACTGCCACCAGTACATCACTGTATTTAGTTATAAAACCGCCGCCTTTTTCAGCGGACATATCTGAAGCAGCCATCGTTGATCTCCTAACAATCAAGCATACCTATTTCTGTGTTTAAGCCGATAAACATACGCCAATACCTCAGCCACTGCCTTGTACAGCTCATGTGGTATCAGCCCGCCAACCTCTACTGACGCATAAATAGCCCGGGCCAGCGGCTTGTTTTCAACTATTGGAACCCGGTTTTCTCTGGCAATAGTCTTTATCTTTTGGGCTACCAGATCCTGGCCCTTGGCAATGACTACCGGTGCCGACATTCCGGATTCATATTTCAAGGCAACAGCAAAGTGAGTAGGGTTTGTTACAATAACATCCGCCTTTGGAACCTCCTGCATCATACGGGCCATGGCCATCTGACGCTGTTTCTGACGAATTTTACCCTTAATTTTAGGATCTCCTTCCTGTTGCTTAAATTCCTCTTTAACCTCCTGCTTGGACATTTTCAAGTCCTGGGTATTCTGCCATTTCTGATAGGCGTAATCCAAGAACGCCATAATCATAAACACGCCGATTATTTTAAACGCCAGAGTGAATATCGAATCTGACATCTTCATTAGACCGGCAATCAAATCCATATAAATTAGTTTTGGAATTTGAAAAATTTCCTCAGAAAGATATGAAAATACAAAATATCCTATAATAACAATTTTTATTAGTGATTTAACCAGCTCCACCAGTGATCTTTTGGAAAACATTCGCTTGATACCACTGATAGGACTTAGCTTTCCCGGATTGAACTGCAGCTGCTCTGTCGTAAACATAAACCCAACCTGGGCAATGTTCATGGCCAAGCCGATAATCATAATAAAGACCATCAACGGCATAGATGTCTTCGCCAAAAGTATTATCATGGCAATAAACATCTGCATTATGCTCTCTTCGTTGATATCCTGGTTAAGGTTGCCAAATACATAGGTGGAGTAATTCATTATCTCCGCCACAGCATTGCCCCCCAACAGGCGCAGGATTAAAAAGCCCACCAGCAATACAAAAGCAGCATTTACCTCCTGACTGCGCCCAACCTGACCTTTTTTTCTGGCATCAGCCTTACGCTTGGCAGTTGGTTCCTCAGTCTTTTCACCGGCAAACAGCTGTAAATCAAGCTGGAAAGGACTAAATCTATATTCTCTATTGTATGGCTCGCAGCGCGATAACAATATTTCCGTAGATTTCATTAAACAGCACATCCAAGAACAAAATATAGAACGGAATTAACATTGCCAATACAAAAATACCAACCATAATCTGCATTGGAATACCAACTACGAAAATGTTCAGCTGTGGCATGGTGCGGGCCAAAATTCCCAATGACACATTGGTCAGCAATATAGCAAAGGTAATCGGCATAGCAATCTTTACTCCGGTAACAAATATTCCGGCAGTAAAGTCCACCATTATTTCCGCCAAGGAAGGATTATAGTGCATTCCCAAAAGCGGGATTGCATCAAAGCTTCTGATAACCGAGGCCAAAACAACATGATGGCCATTGGTGACCAAAAACATCATCAGCATCAGATAGTTCAGCAAGCTACCAATAAGAGGGGCCTGCTGACCGGAGGTGGGGTCCATTTCATTAACAACAGCAAAACCGGCCTGCATATCCATGACCTTACCGGCAATATTCACTGCCTGCATAGTTACATAGCCTACAAAGCCTATAAGCCAGCCAATAAACAGCTCCCGCAGCACTGAGAAGCCATAGCCAACCACAGTAGGCGGTGCATCAATAACTGTATTCTGGTCCACCACTGGAAAAATTATAAGGGAAATGGCAAAAGCCACTCCTGCCCGAAAATAAATTGGTATATTCTGGCTGCCGTAAAACGGCGCTATAAGAAATATGCCGCTTATTCTGGTGAGCAGCAACAGGAAAACAGCAGCATGATTTTGCAGTAAATCATAAAAATCCACTTATTTTACCTCATCATTTAATATACAAAGGCAAATTTACAAAAGTATTTGTAAAATACTCCACCATAATTCTCAGCATCCACGGACCAAAAATCAGAATAGCCACGAAAACCGCCACGATTTTTGGAATAAATGCCAAGGTCTGCTCCTGAATTGATGTAGTTGCCTGAAACACACTGACCATCAGACCGACAATCAGTCCAAGGCCCAGCATAGGTGCCGACACAAGCAGCACAATACGCAATGCCTCCTGAGCCAGCTGTATAACAAGATCTCCAGACACTTAATCATCCCCTACTTAAAGCTGATTATCAACGATTTTATCAGCAAATGCCATCCATCTACCAATACAAACAACAGGATTTTAAACGGCAATGAAATCATTACCGGCGGCAGCATCATCATACCCATGGACATAAGGGTACTGGCCACAATCATATCGATTACGATGAATGGAATATAAATCATAAAGCCCAGCTGAAAAGCTGTCTTTAATTCGCTTATCATATAGGCCGGAATCAGGGTAAAGGTAGACACATCCTCCGGTCCATTTGGTCTTGGAGCTTCCGATAGATTGACAAACATAGCCAGATCAGCTTCCCGGGTCTGTTTGAACATAAACTCCCTTATTGGTGCCACCGTATTGGTAATGGCCTCCTCCTGGGTTATCTGCCCAGCCAGATACGGCTGCAAACCGTATTCATTGGCCTGACTCCAATACGGAGCCATAATATAAAATGTTAAGAAAAGGGCCAAACCGATAATAACCATGTTTGGCGGGCTTGTCTGAGTGGACATAGCATTACGCAAAAATCCAAGCACAACAACAATTCTGATAAAGGCCGTAGTCATTATCAAAATGGAAGGTGCTATGGACAAAATGGTTAAAACCGCCATAAGCTGCAATGTAACTGCAACATCCTGCGGCTTATCGGAAGAGCCCACATCGATATTCACATTTGGTATTAGGGGTGCAGCGGAAGCGTCCCCCATGAAACAAAAAAAGAAAAGCAGGCTCACTCCCAAAAAGAGCAGCCGCTGCAGCTTGGTCAAGCTTCACAACCCCTATCTTCTACGCTTTATACTGTCCCTAAGAAAGGAAGGGACTCTTTGGGTCAGCTGATCCAAAGTTGATAACTGGCTGGCGAATATACTGTCATCCACTGGCTGGGCTACTGCCTGTCTTCGTAGCCGTTCGATTTCTTCCGGATCAGTTATTTCACCCAGCAAAGTGACCTGTTGGTCCGTAACCCCCAACATCAGGGTCTTTCCCGCCAATTCAACCACACAGACTGATTTGTTTGGCCCCAATGGCAAATGCTCCATTATCTTACCACCACTGTTGGTGGTAGTATTCGCAAACCTGCCGCCTAAAAATTTAGACGCAAAATATGCCATGACAACCACAAAGGCAAACACAGCCACGAGGCTGATCAAATATGCCAATGTCGACCACCATGACATTTGAGAAGGTTGTGGATCGGTATTCTCATAGCCGGCTAAATAACCACCGCCACTTGCCGAATCAGCTGCCGCCAGACAATCTGGCGACAGCACTGACAACACCAATATAATAATACATAGGACAGATGCCATGGAGCAGAAATGACTCCAGTTCTTCATCAGCCAACAGCTTTACGAACAGCTTCGAGAACACGATCTGCCTGGAACGGCTTTACGATAAAGTCACGGGCACCGGCCTGAATTGCTTCAATAACCATTGCCTGCTGACCCATAGCAGAGCACATAACAATCTTTGCGTTAGGATCAATCTTTCTGATTTCCTTTACAGCACTGATACCATCCATCTCTGGCATGGTAATATCCATAGTAGTAAGATCTGGCTTCAGCTCCTGATATTTCTCCAGAGCCTTCATACCATTCTCAGCCTCACCTACGACTTCATACCCATTCTTGGACAGAATGTCTTTTACCATCATTCTCATGAACGCCGCGTCATCTACTACTAATACTCTAACTGCCATTTGTCATCTCTCCTCATTAAAAGATATCATATCCTGAATTGAAATTTTTTCTGACTATACTATCCTAATTATATCTTAAACATTAGGATTTAACAAGTACCACTATACTCACTGAATAATTGTGGCGTTACAGGCTCTGAACCCGCTCCAGCGGACTAACAATTTCTGTAATACGCACACCGAAGTTTTCATCGATAACAACAACTTCGCCCTTAGCAGTCAGCTGGCCATTAACATGAATATCAACTGGTTCACCAGCCAGCTTGTCCAGTTCAATAATGGAACCGGTGGAGAACTCCAGAATTTCCTTGATGGACTTTCTGGCCCGACCAAGCTCAACAGTTACCTGCAATGGCACATCCTGAATCAAGCTGATGTTAGCTGTATTCGCCTCAATAGGCTCATTGGTAAGCGGTGCAAACTGAGCTGCCTGTACCGGAACACCGGCCCCAAGCACAGCGGACTGCGCATATTGTGCTGGTGGTGCGTACATTGGCTGAGCCATCATCTGCGGTGGCGCCATCTGTGGCGGAGGTGCCATCGGTGGTGCCTGAGGTGGTGGCGGTGCTGCTGCAGCTGGAGCTGGTGCAGGTGCCGCAGGTGGTGCAGCGGCTGGTGCCGGTGCTGGCTCCGGTTCTGGTTCTTCCTCCGGCTGAGGTCCACCGTTCATCAGGAATTCCACCATTTCCTTTGCCACATCCAGTGGCAAAATCTGCATAATCTCACTGTCAATAAGACCATCCACTTCCATGCGGAAGCAAATTCTCGCCACTGGTTCATCTTGACCAAATATGGAATCGACCTCCGGGTTATCCTTGGTAGAAAAATCTACCAGATTAACTTTTGGTGGCGAAATATCGATTTTCTTATTGAACATGGTAGACAATGAGGTAGCAACTGTACCCATCATCTGATTCATGGACTCGCCCACAGCACTCATGTGAATCTCATTGAGATCCTCCGGTGGATTGAGTCCGTCGCCGCCCATCATCAAATCAGCAATGATAGAGGCATCCTGTGCCTGAATGGCCAAAATGTTATTGCCGTTAATACCAACTACATAGCCAACCTCGACAATCAGATAAGGCATAGGATATTCATCCTTAATGGCTGACATCGTATCAAGCTTAACATTTGGCGTAGTAATATTTACCTTATGACCTAAAAGTACAGACAGGGTTGTCGCTGCACTTCCCATAGAAATATTACCAATCTCGCCTAAGGCATCTTTTTCCATATCGGAAAGGGTGCCTTGTGCCTCAGCATTGGAAGGAGCTGGTGCAGCCTCAGCAGGTTCTGGATCACTAGAAGAAGATCCGCCTCCATTCATGAGGGCATCAATTTCTTCCTGTGTAAGAGCATCACCCATTAGTACCTTCATCTCCTTCCGTAATCAATCTCGTAATCTGTACAGCAGCTTTCTTACCTGATGTACCTGGTCGGCAATAAAATTTTGTATTGTTGCCGACTATACATTTCAGTTCGTCATCCACTCTTGTATCAAGCTGCAAAACATCTCCATAGCTCAATGACAGGAACTCTCGAACTGAAATATCAAACTGTCCCATTTGTATAATAACAGGAACCTTTGTCTTGCGCAGTTTCTGGCGTATCATATCCTCGTGTTCCGGGTGCTCTTCCTTGGAAATATTTGCTGCAACCCAGAAAGTAGTGGTCAGCTTGGACATAATTGGTTCAAGAACCAAATAAGGAATACATATATTCATAAATCCTTCTGCCCCACCGATCTTAGTCTGAAGGGTAATGATAACCACCATATCGCTAGGTGGAACAATCTGAGCAAACTGTGGGTTTGACTCTATTGCTTCAATCTTGGGATTGAACTGAACCACATTAAACCATGCTTCCCTGAGATGTCCCAATGCCTTATCAAATATTCGCCTGATAACGGCCTCCTCAATCTCGGTTAAAACTCGGGGATTGATGGTGTTCTCTCCCTGACCACCAAATACACGGTCAATAATTGAAAATGCAATACCGGAATTCATCTCCATAATGATGTTTCCCTTTAAAGGCGGTACTGCCAAAATTCCAATAACACTAGGGTTTGAAAGCGATTGGACAAATTCCTGATATGTCAGCTGCTCAACTGATGCAACTTCAACCGATACAAGTGCCCGCAAATATGTGGACAAATATGTATTGAATAACCGCGCAAAATTGTCGTGCAGCATATTAAGCGTTCGAATCTGGTCTTTAGAAAACTTATCCGGCCGTTTGAAGTCATATGTCTTAATCTTCTTGGTGCTTTCTTCCTTCTGCATGGTTTCTGCATCAGCTTCACCAGAAGCAAACTGGGCCAATAGTTTGTCTATTTCAGATTGTGATAATACATCATCTGCCAAGCTTCATCCCCCTTTCCTTCTCATAATGTATATGTAATAGATTATTTACTGAAGCATAAAGCTTGTAATATAAACATCGTAAACACTGCCTTCTCCCAAGGCCTTGTTTACTTCGCTCTTCAGTTTTGCCTTTAAGTCATCCTGCTTATTGGCATCCAATTCTTCAATTTTTATAGTCCGAAGAATCTGCAGGGTGGAATCCATAATTTTGGTTTCCGCCATAGGAAGCAGTTTGCCTTCTTTTACAACCTCTTCCTTCTCCGGATTCAGTTCCATTACAATACCGACCTTAAGAAATCTGCTGGCCTTAATACCGCCAACATTGACAATCATGCCCTCCTTAGGGTCTCCCAGCTTAACGAACACACCCGGATCATGGTGCTTTACTTCGGCCCCACCGGCCGCATTTCCGCCACCCATCATCTGGGTTGTAATGAAAAATGCAATACCACCGGACAATATCAAACCAAAGAGAATAAGGACAACAATAATAACAAGCGGCGGAAATTTCTTGGCTTTAGCAGCTTCCGGCGCCTGTTCCTCAGTCTTTTCTTCATCAGCCATTGTATGTCACTCCTTTATCATTTTATCTATACTATTGATAAATACCAATTTACCAAAATATATTCAACACTACTTATTTTAGCAATATTTAGCCAAATTACAACTATTTGCCAAAAATTTATGAATATCCGTGACTATAATACTAATATGAAATACTTATTTAAACAGGGCACGCTTATACTTTACAACCATGCGCACCACATCTTCCATAGGTTCTTCCACAATAAGCTTTTTGCCATTGGTAAGAGTGATAACCGTATCCGGGGTTTCTTCGATTGTCTCTATTATTTCTGCATTGAGGATAAATTCCCCTTTTTTCTTTCCATCAGAATTAAATTTAGTCAGCTTAATCATATTAAGATACCCCCGTCAGAAAAATTACATTTAAAGGCAGGTGCAGGATGCACCTGCCTTTAAACATTTAACACACTATAGATATAGAATACTAATCATTATCTCTTCATATTGATAAGGTTCTCCAGCATCTCGTCAGACACAGTAATAATCTTGGAGTTGGACTGGAACCCGCGCTGGGTAATAATCATATTACTGAATTCCTCAGCCACATCAACATTGGACATTTCCAGAGCAGAGGCTGTAATGGTAGCACCAAAACCCTCTGCGGTGCCAATGTTAGGTACACCGGAGTTCTGGGACTCAACATAGAGGGAATTACCCTTTTTGGTAAGACCAGGGGCATTGGTGAACTGGGCTACGGCAATCTGGGCTTCCTTACGGAGTACACCATTGGTGTAGGTACCGATAACTGTACCGGACTCATCAATAGTAACGGTATCCAGGGTACCGGAGGCATAGCCATCCGCTTCGGCATTTATGGTACTGGAATTAGCATACTGGGTAAGATTGTCAAAAGTAATTGGCACAGTCTGCTCAGCTGCCGTTTTCGCCCCCCCCTTCTTATCATAATAAGTCAGATTTAAAGATGCACTACCGGATTCAAAGGCACCTGTATTCTTGAACTTGATGGTTGCCGGTTCCATATCCAATTTAGTATAGGAACCATCTTCTTCCGTAATCTCGTCCTTAGCCAGCTTGGCTACCCAAGTATTAGCCGATGTCTTTTCCACAGTAATAGGAACAACATGGGCCGTTCCCAGGGAATCATAAATCTTCACCGTAGTGGAAAGCGGAATGCTGTGAGTCGTGGTGTATGTACCGGAGGTTACGGTTTGGGTTGTACCATCAGACATGGTCAGTACGGCAGCAATGTACGGATTGGTCGTGCCATCATCACCAACGGTAACAGAATCAGTAATTGGCTCCTGAGTGCCATCTTTACGGGTAGCTGTAATACCAGTAATAGTTGCCGCCGAAGAATTAAGATTATTTATATAATTTGCCTTCTCGGTCTTGGCAGATGGCATGGTCTTGCCGGCACGAACCTGAATAGATGAGGTGGAGCCATTGGTGTTAATAGTTTTATGCTCCGTTGCGGAAGCATTCATATATCCCTGTACATACAAGCCCTCTGCATTTACCAGATTACCATCAGCATCAAAGTTAAAGGCACCGTTACGGGTATAGAAGGTCTGGTTGCCCTGCTGTACTACGAAAAGAGCGTTACCAGAAAGGCACAGGTCAGTATTGATACCGGTGCTCTGTACCGAACCATCCTTGAAATTTACATCAATAGCCGAAATTCTGGAACCGAGACCAATCTGCTTCGGGTTGGTACCACCGGTGGTACCGGAAGCCTGAGAAGCAGCAGTAAGGGTCTGGCTCAGAGAGTCCTCAAAATTTACACGGCTGGATTTAAAACCAGTGGTGTTAACATTAGAAATATTGTTGCCAATAACATCCATACGGGTCTGATGATTTTTTAGGCCGGAAACACCGGAAAAAAGTGAACGCATCATAATGAATCAATCTCCTTTTCTTTGTCTGATGCGGCTTTGAATTTGAGGGACATCAGTCAGTCAGTCCCTCCAGCTCTCCTCTATAGGTCCAAGCTTAAAGTATCGCCGCACTATCAATATTCGTTATAATATTTTCCTTAGCACTAGATCCATCCATGGCGGTAATTACAGTCCTGTTTGCGACACTGACCACCAGAGCCATATCATTCATATAGATGAGGGACTCCCGGGCCCCCTTCTGGGCCATCTTGGTCACTGTGTCATCCAGCTTTTGCAAATCCTTTTCACTGAAATTCAAATTGCGACTTTCCATACGCTGCAATGCGTGACTTGAAAAAGTAACTCGCTGGGAAGCCTTCTGCATTATATCTGCAAATGATGCTCCCGTTGCAGCCGTGGTATTATGATTGGTTTTACGCTGAGTTAGGCTGGAATTATCCACGGGCAAAATCGGCTGTGACGGAAAAAATACTTTTGAGTCACTCATACCCTTTGCCTCCTATTGTCATACGCTTTCACCAACGCGGGTAATTGCACTGATATCAACCTTGGTGGTCATCTCAGTTCCATCGGCAGCCTTAACAGTTGCAATAATTGAAGGTGCACCATCGGAAATGCTTACACCGGTGATCTTGCCCTGATAAGTAACACTCTGGCCATCCACCTTGTTGGTCCACTGACATTCCTTACCAATCATGCCGCTTAACTGACCAACCAGTACGGAAGAATCGATATTCTCCACCAGACTATATACATCAGCTAATTTATCGGATACATTGGTCATCTGCTCCAAGGCAGAGAACTGAGCCAACTGAGCCAAGTATTCACCATTGTCCATTGGGTTGAGCGGATCCTGATACTGCATCTGGGTTACCAGCAGGGAAAGGAACGCATCCTTATTGAGCTCGCTCTTCTTGCCAACCTCGGAAGCCTTGACACCCTGAGTCTTCATATACTCTTCGTAATCATAGGTCTTACCATCAACCGTGATTGTATTCAACGAATTTGCCATATTTTTCTCCTTTCTATATTTTATACTGCTTATACTGCGTAATCGACACCGTCGGAAATCTTGTTTCCTTCACTGTCCCGAATAACATCGGTGGCATTGTTCACCGGCTCGGCTGACAGCTGATCAACATCCTCTTCAAAATCCTTTAAGTCAAGCTTCTGACTTCTGGCACTTTGCTGAGCCTGTTGCTGATAATACCCCTGACTCTGTCCCTCCGGAAGCTGTCCGTCTGTAAGACCGGTCTGTACCTCTACACTGTCTACCTTTATCCCTTGATCATTAAGCTCCTTCTGCAGCTGAATCATGGAAGTTTCAAGCAAAGCTCTTACCTGGGCGTTATCAGTATGGAATGTAGCTGTTACACCACCATTGCTGTTTACCGCCACCTTCAGGGTAAGATCCCCAAGATGCCTTGGATTCAGCTTGATAACCATTTCAGTGTTTTCAGCGTTGCGGATAAGTCTGGCCTGCTCAACAATCTGCTGAGTGATGTGGTAATCCGTGCGGGCCTGACTAACTGGCTGTTGGTTTTCCACCTGAACAGTATCGGTTACTGCTGGCTGACCAGAGAGGACATTGGCTGCCTGTACCGGCTCATTCTCAACAGTGAATGCAGGAGTTTCTTTCGATTCAACGACCTGACTGGTAGTAAATGCCTGTGCTGTATCAGCCACCTGCTCCTGCTGGAAGCTTTGCTGCTGATTTGACTGGCTATCCGGATTCAGATTCTGCTTGGCTGAAGCCCCGTTTACTACCTTTACATCCTGCCCCAGAAGATTATTTACATCCTCCAGTGTAGGATTTGCAGTCGCTTCACTTCTTGGCGCTGCATCTGCGGTTCGTACGGCTACAGGCTCAATGATTTGCGTCTGTGGCTCAACTGGCTGGGAACTGTCTGCCTGTGGAGCGTTGTTGATATACCGCTTCCCGGACAGAACTGCCAACATCTGCTGTTCATTGGACATAGCTGTTGGTGCTTGGCTTTGAGGATTCTCCACTGCCGTCTGCTGGCCACCGTCCACTGGCTTCAATAATGCCTCTATGGATTTAGGCTGTGGCAGGTCAGCTTTTACCTCCGGCTGCTGTACCATCTGAGGCTGCACCTCATTTACTGGCTGCTGGGCCTGACTAACTGATTGCTGGGCCTGACCAACTGGCTGTTGAGTCAGATTCACTGTTTCCTCCGACTGCTGAACAACCTGAAGGGCAGTATCAGCTTCCGAAGCATCAGCCTGCTGAACCGGTACTTCAACCATCAAAGCCGGCTGAA
>CADACU010000019.1 GCA_902786545.1 uncultured Anaerovibrio sp. | reverse complement strand
TGGACCCACCTGTTCCCATTCCGAACACAGTAGTTAAGCACATATACGCCGAAAGTACTTGGCTGGAGACGGCCTGGGAGGATAGGAAGTTGCCGGTTAAAACACACTTGACTGGGAAAATATGCTATGGCGTATTTTCTCAGGTCAAGAAAATATAATATGGCGGTCGTGGTGAAGTGGTTAACACACTGGATTGTGGCTCCAGCATGCGTGGGTTCGATCCCCACCGATCGCCCCATTTAATACAGGGGTATAGCTCAATTGGTAGAGCAACGGTCTCCAAAACCGTAGGTTGTGAGTTCGATTCTTACTGCCCCTGCCATTTTTGTGGAGCAGTACTCAAGAGGCTGAAGAGGACGGTTTGCTAAATCGTTAGGGTCGCAAGGCTGCGGAGGTTCGAATCCTCTCTGCTCCGCCATTTACAAAATTGCTGACATTTGTCAGCTTTTTTTGTTGGCTTTTTTCGCGTATTAAGGTATAATGTATGTGTTTTTCTACAATATTATAGGAGGATGGAAAATGAGTGAGACTTTAGAGAGGCTGTTTCATTTAAAGGAGAATGGCACCACAATCCGTACTGAGATGGTGGCTGGCCTTACGACCTTTATGACTATGGCCTACATTTTGGCTGTTAACCCTGGTATTTTGTCAACCACTGGTATGGATGCCGGTGCTGTCTTTGTAGCTACTGCTTTGGGTGCGGCTATCGGTACAATTTTTATGGCAATATTTGCCAACTATCCATTTGCTTTGGCACCTGGTATGGGCTTGAATGCATTCTTTGCCTTCACTGTTTGCGGAGCAATGGGTTATTCCTGGCAGGTTGCTCTGGCCGCAGTATTTATCGAGGGTATTATTTTTCTTATTCTGTCTTTGACCAATGTCAGAGAGGCAATTTTCAACTGCGTTCCAACTAACCTGAAATTAGGTGTTACAGCTGGTATTGGCCTGTTTATTGCATTTATCGGTATGCAGAGTGCCAAGCTGGTAGTTGATAGTCCAACACTGGTTTCGATTTTCCCTTTCAAGTCTTCTTTGGCTGATGGTACTTTCTATACCACTGGTATGGGGGCTGTTTTGGCCTTAATCGGTATTTTGGTAATGGCCGTTCTTATTCATAAGAAGGTCCCTGGTGATATTCTTTGGGGAATTCTCTTCACCTGGATTTTGGGTATGATTTGTGAGGTAGCTGGAATTTATGTTCCTAACCCAGAAATGGGCATGTTTTCAACTATTCCTAATTTTTCCAATGGTATTAGCATTCCGAATATTGCTCCAACTTTAATGCAGGTAGATTTCTCCGGCATCTGGACCTTTAACTTTTTTACGGTTATTTTGGCCTTCATGTTTGTTGACCTGTTTGATACTCTTGGGACTTTGATTGGTGTGGCTTCCAAGGCAGATATGCTGGATGAGCAGGGCCGTCTGCCTCGTATAAAGGGTGCACTTTTGGCAGATTCCTTGGCTACTTCAGTTGGTGCTGTGTTGGGTACTTCCACGGTATCTACTTATGTGGAAAGCTCTGCTGGTGTCAGTGCTGGTGGGCGTACTGGTCTCACTGCCTGGACAGTAGCTATTCTGTTCCTGTTGAGCCTGTTGTTGGCCCCATTATTCCTGACCATTCCGGCCTTTGCTACGGCACCGGCTTTGATTGTGGTTGGCTTTTTGATGGTAAGCAGTCTCACCAAGATTGACTTCACAGACATTACTGAATCCTTCCCTGCCTACATTGCTACTGTAACCATGGTATTTATGTACTCTATCTCTGAGGGTATTGCTATGGGCTTCATCTCTTATGTAGTAATCAATGTACTCTCCGGTGAGTTTAGACATAAATCCATTAGTCCGGTGATGTATATATTGGCTGTTATCTTTATTTTGAAGTATGTTTTTGTTTAATCTTATACCAGATAAGAAATAACAATTAAAAAAACAACATGGTAGGCTTGGTTTCTATCATGTTGTTTTTTTACATCATTGGTATTATTTTGTTGACGACGGGATGATTTTGTGATAGTATGTTTAGGCGTAAGCGCTTAGATGCGCTTTCCCCAACCGCACAGTGAGGTTTGTAAACGGCTTTGGCCGTACCGTAATTGGCGAGTATATTTATAGGGAGGTGTAAATGAATGTACGCTATTATCAAGACTGGTGGCAAGCAGTATAAGGTTACCGAAGGTGATGTTATTACTGTTGAGAAGCTTGAGGCTGCTGAGGGCGATGTTGTTACCTTTGATCAGGTTTTGACCGTAATCAAGGACAGCGATGTTGTTGTTGGTAAGCCAGTTGTTGAAGGTGCGAAGGTTACCGCTAAGGTAGAGGCTCAGGGCAAGGACAAGAAGATTTTGGTCTTCAAGTACAAGGCTAAGTCCAACTATCGTAAGCGTCAGGGCCATCGTCAGCCATTCACAAAGGTTGTTATCGAGAAGATCGAGGCTTAATCTGTGGCAATGACTTTTAGTTCTGTTAGTCGTTGTATGGTATTTATTGTTGTTGGTATTTCCTATGAGACGAGACAGACAACCGGTAGACAATGGTATCGAAATCAAAGTCTATCGTAATAAAGAGGGCAAAATATGGGGATATACTGTGGCTGGTCATTATGGCGAGCGGGGAAGCAGTATAGTGTGTGCCGGTGTTTCGACATTGGTTCAGACAACCCTTAAAGGCTTGGGTGAGCACTTAATGCGCATGAATAATATTTCCGAGGATAATGTGGATGAGTTGTCCCATTATCTGAAATATAGGATTGCGCCAGGTGACTTACAGGTAAAGCTGACAGGAGCTCTCGATGATATAACAGATGCACTGTTAGAGACAATGCTCATTGGACTGTATGATATCTATGATAGCTGTGTCCGAGAGAATGATCCCGATGGGGTGCACATTTATGAGATTCAACAGGATCAGGAGGTGTAATTGAAATGTTCACTTTTGATTTACAGCTTTTTGCACATAAGAAGGGTGTTTCCAGTACTCGTAATGGCCGTGATTCTGAGGCAAAGCGCCTTGGTGTTAAGGAGCAGGCCGGTACTGTAGTTACCGCAGGCAGCATTCTTGTTCGTCAGCGTGGTACCCATTTCCATCCTGGCAACAATGTAGGCATTGGTAAGGATGATACTTTGTTCGCAAAGATTGCTGGCCGGGTTGCTTTCGAGCGCAAGGGCCGTTATAACCGTCAGGTTAGTGTTTATGCAGTTGAAGAAGCTACTGCGTAATTGAGCGGAGAATGGGGATGTGATGAAATGAGCAATCATTTTGTCCACATCCCTTTTTGCGTTATTTAATAGTAGTGTATAAAAAGCTGGCATTGGGGGACAATACCAGCTTTTTATACATCACTTGAATTAGACTATTAGCCAGATGCAGGTCTAGAATTATAGACACTCCAGCTGTCTGTGCGAGATATTATCATAAAATGTTTGCTGGTTGGTTTATGACAGGAGGAGCTTATGCAGTTTATCGATAGAACTACCATAAAGGTTATTGCCGGTAACGGTGGTAATGGTAAATCGGCTTTTCGTCGGGAGAAATTCGTGGCTAAGGGCGGTCCATCCGGTGGTGATGGTGGCCGGGGAGCGGATATAGTCTTTGTGGTAGATAATAATATGAATACATTGCTGGATTTCCGTTATCATCGGAAATTTCAGGGACAAAATGGTGAGAACGGGGACATAAAGAACCAGTATGGTCATAATGCCCCTCCTTGTATCGTCAAGGTACCACAGGGAACCTTGGTAAAGGATGCTGATACCGGTGAGCTGCTGGCCGATCTGGTGGAGGTAGGACAAAAAGCGGTTATTGCCAAAGGTGGTCGGGGCGGCCGGGGAAATGCCAAATTTGCCAATAGTGCCAACCGGGCCCCAACTTTTGCTGAACTGGGAGAACCGGGAGAAAGCCGCAACCTGATTTTGGAGCTAAAGCTGTTGGCTGATGTGGGATTGGTTGGTTATCCAAGCGTTGGTAAATCAAGTCTGGTAGCTGCAGTGTCGGCGGCCCGTCCGGAAATTGCCGAGTATCACTTTACAACTATTACCCCAGTTTTAGGGGTGGTCAATGTAGGTGAAATTGGTGATGAAAGGACCTTTGTTATGGCTGATATTCCCGGCTTGATTGATGGAGCAGCTGAAGGCGTTGGCTTGGGACACGATTTTTTGCGCCATGTGGAGCGTACCAAGGTTATTCTCCACATTGTGGATGCGTCCGGGGTTGAAGGCCGTGATCCGGTGGAGGATTATTATAAGATTAACAAAGAGCTTAAAATATACAGCGAAAAGATTGCCCGTCGGCCGCAGATTTTGGTGGCCAATAAAATGGATTTGCCGGAAGCAGCGGATAATTACGAGCGCCTGAAGGAATTGGCAGAAAAGGAAGGTATTGAAATATTCCCGATTTCTGCCGCAACCCGGCAGGGGACACAGGAGCTTATCAATCGGGTGGCGCAGGTGCTGGATGAGTATGTGGAGGAGCCTGATACTGAGGAAGGGGTAAAGGTTTACGATGCCAAGGAGGAAGACCCGGATAAGGTAACCATTACCCGCAATGATGCCGGTGACTTTATTGTTAGCAGCAAATCCCTGAATAAGCTGGTTGCCATGACCAATTTTGGCAATGATGAGGCTATCAGAAGATTTCAGTATATTTGGCGCATCAAGGGAATTGATAAGAAACTCCTTGAGCGGGGTATCAAGGAGGGCAACACGGTACGAATCGGTGAAATGGAATTTGAGTATCGGGATTAAGGAGTAAAATCTAGGATGATTAAAAATACATTGACTGGTAAACAAAAAAGCTTTTTGCGTTCCATGGGCATGACCATGGACCCGGTGGTGATGATCGGCAAGGAGGGGGTAACCCCGACGGTGGTTCAGTCAGCAGCGGAGGTTATCAAAAAGCGTGAGCTGATAAAGGTGCGAGTTCTGCAGAACTGTATGGAGGAGCCCAAGGATGCCATTACTACCCTGGCCGAGCGTACCGATGCCAATCTGGTGCAGGTAATTGGCCATAACGGACTGTTGTTCAAACGGAATTTTGATAAACCAAAGATTGAATTGCCCAAATAACCATTAGCAGATAAATATAGCTTTGGTGATTGTAAGTGAGGTTTTAGGTATGGACACCCGTGAGCATATAAAAAGTGCCAAGCGCATAGTAGTGAAGGTGGGGACAAGCACCCTGCTGTATGATAGCGGCAAGCTGAATCTGTACAGGATAGAGCAGTTGGTCCGTGAATTGGCGGATTTGTCCAGTCAGGGCAAGGAGGTTATTCTGGTATCCTCCGGTGCCATTGGTGCCGGTGTAGTTCGTATGGGACTGGCCAAGCGTCCAGCCGGGGTCAAGGAAAAACAGGCTTTGGCAGCTGTAGGCCAGGGTATGCTGATGCATATATACGACAAGCTGTTTGCTGAGTATGGTCAGGTGGCCGGACAAGTGCTGCTTACCAGAGATAATTATGTACAGCACAAGCAGTATAATAATTCCCGCAATACCTTGCTTACCATGCTTAAAATGGGCGTAGTGCCTATTATCAATGAAAATGATGCGGTAGCCGTGGATGAAGTAAAGATCGGGGATAACGATAATCTTTCAGCCATGGTGGCTGCCTTGGTGGATGCTGATGTGCTGCTAATACTGTCGGATATTGACGGTGTATATACCAGCAATCCGGCCAAGGACCCTGATGCTACACTTATTCACGAGATAGCCGAGATTACGCCTCAAATAGAGCAGATAGCCGGTGGGGCCGGATCGGATATGGGAACTGGTGGTATGTCTACCAAAATTGAGGCGGCAAAAATCGCCACAGCTTCCGGTGTAACTATGTGTATTGCTTCAGGGGCGGAAAAGGATATTATCAGACGCATTGTGGCTGGAGAACAGATGGGAACAGTATTCCCGCCGAAGGAAGCTCATCTGAAGGCTCGTAAAAGCTGGCTGGCCTTTGGCAAGCGCATCAACGGTGACATTGTTGTGGATGAGGGGTGCGTAAAGGCATTAAAGGCTGGTTCCAGCCTTTTGGCAGCAGGAATTAAACATTCCGAGGGCGAATATAATAAAGATGATACTGTTCGGGTATTAACGCAGGAATATCAAGAAATTGCCCGGGGTGTGGTGAATTTTGATGCCGGTATTGTCCAGAAGATAAAAGGGCGTAAAACGGAGGAGTTTAAAGCACTATTGACGGAGGATGCTCCAGCGGAGGTTATTCACCGGGATAATATGGTGCTGATGATTTGATGGGTTCTATGGGAGGCAGAAGCCATGGATTTACAGGAAATCTTGTACACGAAGGCTAAAGCGGCCAAAAAAGCGGCTGAGGCTATGACTATGGTGTCCACTGAAACAAAGAATAAGGCTCTATTGGCTATGGCTGATATGTTGGAACAACATGCAGATGCGATTATTGATGCCAACAGGATGGATATAGATGCAGCCCAGGCCAAGGGTGTGCGCAAATCCTATATTGATCGGTTAATGCTGAATAAAGACCGTATTGCTGGTATGGCAGATGGCTTGAGACAAGCTGCTGCACTGCCAGACCCAGTAGGGGAAGAGGATTATGGCACTGTTCGACCTAATGGACTGGAAATTCGCCGGGTTAGGGTACCGTTGGGTGTGGTAGGAATTATTTATGAAGCCAGACCAAATGTGACTTCCGATGCTGCCGGACTTTGTCTAAAATCAGGCAATTCCGTGATTTTACGGGGTGGTTCTGAGGCCATTAACTCCAATAAAAAAATAATTGATTTGTTGCAGCAGGCCGCCTATGGGGCCGGTATACCCGAGGGAGCCATCCAGTTTGTGGATGTGACCGACCGCCAGGCGGTGCAGCTGATGCTCAGGATGAATGAGTATCTGGATGTAATCATACCACGGGGAGGCGCGGGTCTTATCAAGACCGTGGTAGAGAACAGTTCAGTTCCGGTAATTGAGACTGGTACCGGCGTGTGCCACACCTTTGTGGATGAAACCGCTGACTTGAAAATGGCCCTCAATATTGCTGTAAATGCCAAAACTAGTCGTCCGTCGGTATGCAATGCCATGGAAACTTTGCTGGTGCATAAGGATGTGGCGGAAAAATTCCTGCCGAAGCTGTCCAAGACCATGGCGGAAAAGAATTGCGAGCTAAGAGGCTGCCCACGGTGCCGGGAAATTATCAAGGATATGAAGCCGGCTACGGAAGAAGACTGGCACACGGAATATGGTGATCTGATTTTATCAGTTAAGTTGGTGGACAATGTGGCTGAGGCTATTGCCCATATCAACCAATACAATACAGGCCATTCCGAGACCATTGTAACGGAAAGCTTGACCAATGCCCGATTGTTCCAGCGTCAGGTGGATGCCTCATCAGTGTATGTTAATGCTTCCACCAGATTTACGGATGGCAACGAATTTGGTTTTGGGGCTGAAATAGGTATCAGTACACAAAAACTCCATGCCAGGGGACCGATGGGATTGACGGCCCTTACCAGCACTAAATACCTTATTAACGGGGATGGACAGGTGCGGTGAAAAAGCTGTTGATGGGTTATAGCCGAACTCTGGTACAGTATCTTCGGTCCGCCAAGGGCCGCCATGATACTTTTGACTATGCCAGAGGGGCTATAATAATTATATTAGTTTGTGCCGTGTTAATTTATCTGTTAAGATTTATAGGGGCATAATATGGGAGAAAAAAAACGAGTTGGTATTTTGGGTGGAACCTTTGACCCAATCCATGTAGGGCACTTGATGACTGCGGAAGCCGTGCGGGATGAGTACCATTTGGACAAGGTGATATTCATTCCAGCAGCAGAGCCGCCTCACAAGCGGCATCAGGATGTAACTATGGCTAAGCACCGGTATGTAATGACTGTACTGGCTACCTGTTCCAATGCCAATTTTGAGGTGTCGGATATTGAAATGAGCCGGCCGGGGCCATCTTATACCATTGATACAATTTCGCAGTTAATCACCCAGTATGGCAATGATACAGAGTTTTACTTTATTACTGGAGCGGATACTATCCAGGAGATTCACACCTGGGATCGTATTGATGAGTTGCTGCAGCTGTGCCATTTTATTGGGGCGTCCCGACAGGGCTGTGTACCGGATGTCAACCAGATAAAGGAGTCATTTGGGGAGTTGGGGAAGCAAAAAATTCATCGACTGGAAACTCCTGAGCTGGAGATATCATCCACGGATATCCGTCAGCGGGTAAAAAAAGGTTATTCCATAAAGTATATTGTACCAACAGCGGTAGAGCAGTATATTTATAAGCAAGGCCTTTATAAAGATTAGGAATTGTCACGAAGTAGAGCAGTACATTCCAGTATATTTCGAAACAATTACTTACAGACCATATTGGGGGATATCGTTCTGCGGTGTCCTCTTTGTGATGTGAAAAGGTATAAAATGACTTACGAAGAAATGAAGGAAAAACTGAAGTCACGGCTAAAACCAACGAGGTATGAGCATTCCGTGGGCGTAGCAGATACAGCGGTGGTTCTGGCCAAACGATTTGGTGTAAATGTCGAAAAGGCACGCATTGCCGGCCTTTTGCACGATTGCGCCCGTCAGTTTCCCAATGAGCAGTTGCCAACTGAGGCAGAAAAAAGACATATTACCTATGGTATGGTGGAAAAGAATATGCCACTGTTACTTCATGGATATGTAGGCGCCAGGCTGATTGAAGAAGAGTATGGGATTGCAGATGGCGAAATAAGTCAGGCCATATATCGGCATACCGTTGGTGGAGCTGATATGACGGATTTGGATAAAATAATTTATTTTGCTGATATGATTGAACCAGGTCGGCGTTATCCGGGCGTGGATGAGCTGAGGAGTTTGGCCAAAACTGCTACCTTGGATGAGATGGTGTTGGCGGGGCTGACCAGATCCATTGAATTTGTGTTGGAGAAGGGGCATTTAATTCACCCTGATACAGTGATTGCCCGTAATGAGATATTGATAAAGGTGCATGTGAATATATAAGCTATGAAAAAGAAGCCTTACAGTGCAACTAGGGAAAGAATTAAACATAAACAGGCTGAGCGGCGACGAAAGAGAAATCTCAAAATAACGAGAATTTTTTTCGCCATGTTTTTGTGTACCGTTGTAATGGTGGGGGTAGGCTGGGCCTCGGTTAAACTGTATGAGTGGGGTAGTGCTACTCTTGAAACATATATGGAAATATATGAAGGCTACAAGCAGCGTAAGGCTTTAAGGGCGGCCAGCTTTGATCCGCGGTTTGATGATTATACCAATGTGTTGCTGGTGGGCTTGGATGCCGGCAAGGAGGATACCGGACAGCAGGCGGATTCGATTATTTTAGCCAGTGTAAAGCATGACACCGGTGAGGTGCGGTTTGTGATTATTCCACGCTACACCTTGGTGAATATTCAGGGAAGAAACGCTCCGGAGCCATTGAATAACTCCTTCTATTACGGTGGTATACCGTTGATGGAGCAGACGGTGTCCCAGACGCTGGGAGTTACTATTCATCATTATTTGGCAGTGGATACGGAGGCTTTGTCGGAAATTGTAGATATTTTAGGCGGCATTGATATTTATGTGGACAATGACTTGAACTACGATGATCCGGAGGGAGATTTATATATCCACATACCGAAGGGACTTCAGCATATGGAAGGGGATATGGCCCAGAAATATCTGCGGTTTTCCAGTGATGATTTGGGGTCTTACGGGCGCAATATGCGTCAGCAGAAGTTTTTGAAAGCTATGCACGATAAAATGCTCACACCGGAGGCCATGACCAAGTTGCCGGAGCTGGTGAATGTCTGTGAGCGACGGATAAAATCCAGTATTGAGGCCTTTGATTCCGGTCATTTTGCCAAGCTGTTAACCAATATGCAGGGAACCAAGCCAAAGGTTATGCTACTGCCGGGAGAAATGACCAAGGATAACAGCTGGATTTATAATCCGCAGAAAACCACGGAAATGGTGGATGAATTATTTCCGATAAAAACGCCAGAAGACAAGAATTGATATATTTTATAGGAGGAATTGATTTGTACAAAACTTCATTAGAATTGGCCAATGCCATTGCCAAGGCTGCAGACGATAAGAAAGCCCGTGATGTGGTGCTTATGAATATGACTGAGCTGACTCCGACCACAGATTATTTTGTGGTTTGTTCCGCCGGCAGTACCACTCAGGTCAAGGCGATTTCGGATAACATTGAGGAACAGCTGCAGGAGGCAGGCCACACCATGCTGCATCGGGAAGGCTATAGAGAGGCTGAGTGGGTGCTGTTGGATTATGGCGATTGTGTAGCACATATCTTTTTACAGGATAGCCGGGAGTTTTATTCCCTGGAAAGCCTGTGGGGCGATGCTGAACTGACAGTTTATGAGGGCTGATATGGAAAAAGCTAAGAAGAAATATGGCCCAAGTACGGTAGCTACCATGAAGGTGGTCAGGGAGTCAGAGTTGGGAGCCTTCCTGGATGCTGAAACAGGGAATACCAACGATGATATATTACTGCATAAAACCCAGCAGACGCAGGCGGTAAAGATTGGCGATGAGGTAAAGGTGTTTTTGTATCTGGATCCGAAACGCCGGCTCACAGCCAGTATGCGGGTACCGAAAATGCGGGAAGGACAGATAGCCAGACTAAAGGTAATCAATGTTTCCAGAGATGGTGCTTTTTTAGATGTTGGTGCTGAACGGGGCATATTTATGCCTTATGCCGGAATGCGGGGAAACCTGCAGATAGGTGAAGTGGTCTGGGCAAAGCTGTATACTGATAAATCCGGCCGACTGGCGGTAACCATGAAAGTGGAGGATGAAATCCGTCGGGCATCGGTGCGGGCCGAAAATGTAAAAAAGGGGCAAGAGGTTTCCGGTTCCATATACAATATTACTGACAGCGGGATTTTTATGCTATCCAAGGAACGCTATATTGTCTTTATTCCCCATCAGGAAGCCCCTAGAAGACCAAGAGTCGGTGAGAAAATAACCGCCAGGGTGACCTATATTCGCAAGGACGGGCGGCTGAATGCTTCCCTCAGACTGGCCAAGGAAAAAGCTATGGATGTTGATTCGGATAAGCTTTTGATGTTTTTACAAGGTCATGATGGGAAGATGCCATATTCGGATACCAGTTCACCGGAGCTGATAAAAGGCAAGTTTGGTATGAGCAAATCAGCCTTTAAAAGGGCTTTGGGACATCTGATGAAGGATGGGCTGGTAACGGAAAAGGAAGGGTGGACTTTCCTGAAAAAATGAAATTAAAAAACTTTTTCTGTTTACAAAGAAGGATTTAATCTATTAACAACGAATATAGATGTATGAAATATATTTGTGTAGTTATGACTATTTTTTAGAGTATTAGGTGAGGGTCCCTTGTGAGGCATTCACAAAAGGGAATAGATAAAATGGGGGCGATTGAATGGCAGTAGAAGAGAAAAAGGGTATTCTGTTAGAGACTGGCACAAATGAGTTCGAAATTGTGGAATTTAATATTGGTGATGTACATTATGGTATCAATGTTGCTAAGGTTCGTGAGGTTATTACCCGCACACCGGTTACTGAGATGCCACAGGCGCATCCTTATATTGATGGCCTGTTCACCCTCCGCGGCAAGGCTATTCCGTTAGTTAATTTGCCTAGATGCCTCAATATTCAGACGCCAGATGAGCCAAAGAACATAATCGTTACCGAGATTAACAATTACGATATTGGCTTTTTGGTAGATAGTGTGTCCAGAATATACCGTATTTCCTGGAAGAATATGGAGCCGGCTCCTGAAGTAGGCGACCAGTCCCGGGTAGTTGGTATCATCAAGATGGAGGGGAAGATTATTCTCCTGTTGGATTTTGAGACTATCATTGCCGAAATCAATCCTGAAATCAATCAGAAGCTGACTACATTTGATGATGCAACAGTAGATGTTAAGGCCAAGAGAAGCAATGTTCATGTTGTGTGTGCCGAGGATTCTCCGTTGTTGCGTGAGTTGTTGGTTTCCACATTGCATGAGTCTGGCTACAGATTTGTCCGTGATTTCAACAATGGTCAGGATGCCTGGAATTTCCTTTCCAACATAGACAAGGATATTCCGGTGGAGGATCAGGTTCGAGTTATCATTTCTGATATTGAAATGCCACAGATGGATGGTCATCGTCTGCTGAAGCTGGTTCGTGGTGATCAGCGGTATTCGGAAACTCCGTTTATCCTGTTCTCATCCCTGATAAGCGAGGAGATGCGTCGGAAGGGCGAGCAGCTGGGGGCCAATGGTCAGATTTCCAAGCCGGAAATCAATCAGTTGATTGGCTTGCTGGATGAATTGATTTTCAAGAAAAAAGTTAGTCAGGAATAAAAGTAACTGTTAAGGATGTGGTAAATGAAGTGTCGTTTGTCACATCCTTTTTGTGTGAAATAAAAAGCAGTTATTGTTGTATGTATCTATCCATTTACGCGGTAAGGGGGCAGACTAATGGACAATTTCAGAAAACAAATAGAAGAAGATATTAGAGAATATCAAGAGGAATATCCGTATATATCAAATATTGGAAAAGATGAGTGGGCATTTAACTACTGGGTTCTTGAAAAGCTTTTTTACGAAGAAAATGAACTTATTGAGGAAAAAATAGTTGATTATCACGATTTGGGCATTGATGCTTATGAGATATATGATGACACAAAAGAAGTATATCTAATTCAAAATAAATATTACAATGATAAGACAAAAATAACTGCTGAATATATAAAAAATGATTTTTTACTTAGGGCTATTACCGCATTAGAAAATGGTACATACACTAAGTCAGATGAACTTCAGTCTTTTTTTACAAAATATAAAGATAGCGATGATTTTACCGTATATCTCCAGCTTTTTGTTACCAACAATGAAAGGGTAATTGCTGCGGAGGAATATGTGCGAGAATTCAACTGTAACCATCCAAAGTATCATGCTGCTATTTTTTACCTTGATGATATAAAAGAAAAATATTTTGGTGAAGTTAAACAATTAAAAAAGAGCATTACTGTCTATATAGAAAGTGTTAATAAAGGCACAATACTAAATATTAATTCTGAAAGCTATAAGTTGGAAAATGTTATCGATGCACGATATGTATTTACACCTGTAGTATCTGTTTTTCGTTTGTATAGAGATTCGATAGAAAAAGGATATCCGATATTTGACATGAATATAAGAGAATATTTAGGTAATAAAGGGGTAAATAAAAATATATATAAAACGCTTTTGGATACTGAGGATAGAAAAAACTTCTTTTATTACAACAATGGTATTACTATTATTTGCGATCAAATGTCCAAAATTAATCAACAGTCATCAAATCCAGATATGAATGCTGTTTTTAGTATTGACAATCCACAAATTGTAAATGGCTGTCAAACAGTTAATTCAATTTATGAAGCATTAAAAAATATTGATCCTTCAAATTTGGAAAAAGAATTTAAGGATACTTTTGTAATGTTAAAAATTTTAGAGATAGACAGAACTAAATCAGACGATGAGATATTGTATCATAATATTGTAAAATATAATAATTCTCAAAATGCCATTGACGAAAAGACATTCGTAGCAAATGCTAGTGAATTTAAGAGAGTTCAGGTAGAATTAGAAAAAAAAGGATTTTTGTTATTAATCAAACAATCTGATAAAAATTTATATGCTGGGAAATATAAAACAATTTCAAAACTGAAGAAAGCAAATAGTGAAAGGATGAAAAAGTTTGGTTTTGAAGAAATGTCTAAAGTTGGAGAGGCATATATTCCATTAGAAAAGCTTTTGCAAATAATAAATGCATTTATGTCAGGTGGCGAAGTGGCATATCGAAATAAAAATAAAATGCTTAAGTTTAATAGCTCAGAATATAATACAGCGGTAAATTTTATTAAAGATTCAACTATTGATATTATTTTGGATTTGTATTTACTGTATAAGAGGGCAGAAAAAATAAAAAAAGATAATCCAGAAAACAGATATCCGATTCCATACTACTTGATAGATGGTTTTGCAATATACGAGTGTAGTAACAGAAAGAAAGAAATGATTTGTGGTGCATTGTCTGATAATGCAAAAGTTGAGAGAATTGTGAAATTATATTCTGCGGTAACTAAGGCATATACAAAGGAGTATTACAACAAATATAGCTTTGACTATAACAAAATGATAAAGCAACCTGTAGACTATGCCATGTTGGATTCTCAGAGGGATACATTGAGTTCAGTATTATAAAAAATTATTAAATCTATAACAGCAAGTTGACTGGTAACTACTTTGTCGTTACAATTATAGAGAAGCAACCTGGTAATCCCTAGAAAGGGCTTTGACCAAGTGAAGGCGATGGCGTGTCAGTCTCTGCAAAGCCAGATACTGGCACCCACGCCATGGTTTTGTAGTAATTCTGCCAACCCGGGCAAAGTCAGCAATAACGAATGCATCAATGTAGTCGTTTTTGCTAAGCCCGATATATGATTTCTTATAGTTGGCAATAGACTTTGGATTTAAACAGTACACTTCGGTGTGAAATGGCATAAGGCGTGGGCATGTAGACAAGTAGTTAGCAATATGAACTCCATAAAAAGATGTGGATTCAAGTGCTATTACAAGTCGATCCAGACCACTTTTTGGAGTTAGATACTCATAAATTCTTGTGACCATTTCTTCGGTACCTGGCTCGTTATTGGGAACTGTAAAAGATGCGATTGGCTTTGTGGATTCAAAGTCAGTCCATAACAGCCACGACATTTTCCCTTGAGCTGATGTCGATACCGACAAAAAGAGTAGAAAGAAGATCCGCCTTCTTCAAAGTAAACACCACCTTTCTGGCTAGGAATGGAAGATGTGTAAAGGATCATCCTGATCTTAACCGCTGACTGCACCCTCGCTAATTAGCAGTCACCTATGAGAGATGTACTTGCTGGTAGTTCTCTCGCCTAGGGCTGCAACACCTGTGTAAGCAGATTTTGACGGTTAAGGCAGGCGTCATGCTATTTAAGCAGTCATCTGTTGATGCTGCTGGGGGGAGTAGAAATGGATAAGTCAGGAACGCTTAATCTTAGAGTTAACCCAACATTGAAACAAAATGCAGAACTTGTGTTGTATCGATTGGGAATACCGATGTCGACGGCAGTGGATATGTTTTTAAATCAGATTGTTCTGGTGGGGGGGATTCCCTTTCCAGTAAAGCTTCCACAGGTTCCGGACTGTATAAACGCAACCAATATGACTGAAGGACAGATACACGAAAAATTAAAAAGGGGATATGAGTCTTACCAAGCTGGAATGGTACATGAGGCAAAGGCGGCTTTTGATGAGTTTCGGGAGAGCCGAAGCTGATGGATAAATATGCAGTAAAGCTGACCAAGGATGCCCTTAATGATATGGAAGCGTTATATGAACATATTGCCGTGAGGTTGCAAGCCCCGGAAATTGCATTGGAGCAGTATAATAGGATTGCAGATGCCATCCTGACATTGGAATCGTTGCCCAACAGGTTTGGTTTGTTTGAATGTGAACCGGAGCGTTCTATGGGAATACATAGAATGATAGTGGACAATTATGTTGTTTGCTATGTGGTGAACTCATGGGTGGTAACGGTTACTAATGTTTTGTATGGTGCATCGGATATTCATACAAGGCTGGGGGAAAAACGATATAATTCTTAATGGTAATAAAAAGGGATGGTTACTGTAAAAAGCGCCATCCCTTTGGAATCAGAGTGTTATTATTTTCCACTTCGTAATAATATCAGTATCTGTCAGATTATATAATGTATCAAACAGATGCATGTGGAAGGTGCCAGGACCTTGGGATGATTTTACTGCCAGTTCGCCGGCAATGCCAAAGGATAAGGTGGCCAGCAGGGCCGCTGCTAATGGCCTGCCAGCGGGCATATAGGCGGCAGTCAGAGCGTTTAACATACAGCCGGTGCCTGTGATATGGCCCATCATGGGTACACCATTGGAAATCAGATAGGCTGAACTGCCATCCGTGATGAAATCAAGGGGGCCACTTATCAGCAGAACGGTTCTATGTTCCTGGGCCCATTTGGCAAACAGCTGAGCGTATTCCTGAGCATTTTCCAAGGTAATAAGCTGTTCCTTATTGGCTTCGACCCCAGAGCTGTGACACTCATTGCCGCATATGGATAAGGCTTCTGAGATATTTCCCTTGATGATGTCCGGCTGTATAGTTTGCAGAAAATCCTTCAGAAAATTGTTTCTTAAAGTGCTGCAGGCAGCTCCTACAATATCAATAATTATGGGTATATGGTTTTTTTTAGCGGTTTTTGCCGCTATTTTTATTGCCTTCAACCGATCACTGGTAATGGACCCAAGATTAAGGCAAAGTGTCTGGGCAGTAGCGGTGATTTCTGCTACTTCTTCCGGGTGCTCCGCCATAATGGGCCGGCTGCCGACGGCTAAAACGATATTAGCACAGTCATTGATGGAAATAGGGTTGGTAATGCAATGGATAAGAGGATGGGTGTTTTGAATAGCATGCCGCAGGGTGGTTAGTTCCTCAGCAAGAATATGGTTAATCATAATGCTTTGCTCCTAATTTCTTTTGTATTTCAGATAATGAATTGTTTCGTTTCAAGGCGGTAAGGAATATAAAAGCAATAGTTCCACCAATCAGGGTACCCATAATAAAGGATGGCACATAGAATAGCCAGGTGAGGCCAGTACGCCCCATTAAAAGAGCCATTACCGGGTAAGATACAATGGCACCGATTATGCCGGTTCCGATGATTTCACCTAGGACAGCGGCAATGAGTTTTCCTTTGGATAGCCGGTATAACACACCGGACAGGGTAGCACCGAAAATGGCGCCCGTCAGAGCCAGTGGTGGGATACCCATAAACATCATTCTTATTATGCCTATAATCAAGGCACAGGTGAAGGCCTCTACAGGACCAAGCAGCACCGCACAAACGATATTGATGAGATGGGCCATAGGGCACATACCTTCAATTCTAAGGATAGGGGAGATAACCACGCCCAACCCGATCATCATGGCCATAAAGACCATCCGCAACACTTTTTGATGATTTTCCATAAAAAAACTTCACTCCTTTAGCTGATTTGCCTGACTGGCCAGCTGAACAAGTGAAGTTAAAGACATAAATAGACATTCGTACAGCAAAACCTGCCAAGGCAGTCGGTCGAAGCTCAAAAGCTTCCTCTCAACCCGAAACACGGGGTCCCTCGCTATACAACTGTCTTTTTTGAACCGAAGGCGCTCCTCAACGGTTCAGTCAGATAACTGACGATTTTAGTTTAGGAAAATAAAGAAAATTTGTCAATAGGAAAAATAATTTAAGCAATTTTCTGTACTTTTCCTTAATGGGTTATTTTCTTTATGCTCTTAAAAAGATCATTAAACATCTTTTTAAATTCCTTTTGGGTGTTATCCGGATTTATCTGCCGTGTATCCTCGTATTCATAGATAACTGCTTCGTTGCGGCGATCCTTTACGATACAGTGCAACTTTATGATTTGGCATGGAATATCCATAGCTGGTTCCTGCACCGGAACTACCGATGGATAATAGTGCCAACGCCAATGACGGTGTGGCCAAAACGGCGGGTCAACGAATACCACCGAGGTGTGTGCCGGAATATGAATGATTTCCGCATCAAATTTTTCTATGGCCACATGGACTACGGCATCAGTCTGATAGGTATATGGCACATCATACATAACCTTCAGATTAGTCTTTTTGGAAGATTCCTTCAGCTGGTCACGGGCATTTAACTCCAGTACATTGCTGCCCAAGGTGACCTTGGTAAGGTCCAGATCATTCAAATATATGGTATGAATGGTTTTAAAATCGAAGGATTTGTCAGCCCAGCTGATTGGCTCTGCCTGGGCGGCCGGAGAAGCCAGAAGACATACCGCAAAAAAGAAGGCACTGAAAAATATGGATAACAATCTTCTCATAGCAATCATCTCCTTTTAAATATTATAGCATAAGGTAGGAGTAAAGAAATTAGAAGAGGATTAAGAATGTAATACCTTGCGTTTGATTAGCTGAAGCTATAATATTGAGTTGTAATATAACGAGCTTTAAGATGTCCCCCACCTCTTTAGGTGGGGGGAAACAAACTTTAACAGCTGGCGAGCATATCTCCCAGCTCGTTGCGACGCGAAGCTAGTCCTTTAGGGAAACGCTAATTTTAAAGAAGAAAAATTTGAACAATGGCGTTATAAATGACATCTGTTTTAGGGGATGATTTTATTTCCATAGTAGATGAAATCGAGAGAAATCGGAATATAAGCAAGGAGCAGTTGAGTCAGCTGCTGGACGGGCACGAGGCGGAAGAACTGCGGCAGCGGGCTGTTTTTGTGCGGGAAAAAATATATGGCAAGAATGTCTATATTCGTGGTTTGATTGAATTTACCAATTATTGCAAAAATAATTGCTATTATTGCGGCATACGCCGGAATAATAAAAATATAGCAAGATATCGCATAAATGAAGCAGGAATATTGGCTTGTTGTGCAGAAGGTTATAGACTAGGCTTCCGCACTTTTGTGCTGCAAGGCGGCGAGGATGAGTATTTTACCGATGAAAGACTGTGTCGGCTGATAGGTTCTATCAAGGCCGGTTTTTCAGACTGTGCGTTGACACTATCCATCGGTGAAAAAAATCGGGAGAGCTATGAGGCATACTTCCAAGCTGGGGCTGACCGATATCTTTTGCGGCATGAAACGGCAGATGATGACCATTATAGACGACTTCATCCGGCAGAGCTATCACTAACCAACCGGAAAGAGTGTCTGCAAAATTTGAAGGACATAGGCTATCAGGTGGGGGCAGGCTTTATGGTGGGCTCGCCGGGACAAAGTGTAGATACCATTTATGAGGATTTGCAGTTTTTGCGGGAATTGCAGCCCCATATGGTGGGGATAGGTCCGTTTATTCCCCAGCATGATACTCCTCTGGCACAGGAAACGGCTGGTACCTGTAATATGACGGTAACCTTGTTGTCCATTATTAGGTTGTTGCTGCCCCATGTACTTCTGCCGGCTACAACGGCCTTGGGGACCATTGACCCTACAGGGCGGGAAAAAGGTCTTTTGGCCGGAGCCAATGTGGTGATGCCAAACCTGTCACCACGGGATGTCCGGGGAAAATATGCCCTGTACGACAAGAAAATATGCACTGGAGAGGAAGCTGCCGAGTGCATAGCGTGTCTGAAAAAGCGTGTGGAAAATATCGGTTACAGCATTGTTTGTGACCGGGGAGATTACAAATAAACAGGTGATAGAAATGTATGATGAGAAATCGTTGAAGGCAGAAGAATTTATTGCGGATGAAGAAGTGTTGGCGTCGTTAAAGTACGCCGACGAAAACAAGGACAATGTGGAGGTCATTGACCAGATAATTGCCAAAGCAAAGCTGGGAAAGGGCTTGAGCCACCGGGAGGCATCTGTACTGCTGGCCTGCGACAATGAAGAAAAATTGCAGGAAGTTTATGAACTGGCCAAAAAGATAAAGGAGGATTACTACGGCAACCGCATTGTTTTATTTGCACCGTTATATCTTTCCAATTATTGTGTAAATGGTTGTCTGTATTGTCCTTATCATATGAAGAACAAGCATATCAGTCGGAAAAAGCTGACTCAGGATGAAATTCGGCGTGAGGTTATTGCCCTACAGGATATGGGGCATAAGCGGCTGGCCATTGAATTGGGCGAGGATCCGGTAAACAACCCGATTGAATATGTACTGGAATCCATCAAGACTATTTATGATATCAAGCATAAAAATGGGGCCATCCGCCGGGTAAATGTCAATATTGCCGCAACTACCGTGGAAAATTATCGAAAGCTTAAAGAAGCCGGTATTGGCACATATATATTGTTCCAGGAAACCTATAACAAGAAATCCTATGAAACCCTGCATCCAACCGGGCCAAAGCACGATTATGCCTATCATACGGAGGCCATGGATCGGGCCATGGAGGGGGGCATAGATGATGTGGGGCTGGGAGTGCTCTTTGGACTGGAAAGCTATCGCTATGAGTTTGCAGCACTCTTGATGCACGCGGAGCATTTAGAGGCAGTTCATGGGGTAGGTCCCCACACCATTAGCGTTCCACGGGTGAAAAAGGCCGATGATATCGATCCATCTGCTTTTGATAATGGTATCAGCGATGAAATGTTTGAAAAAATCATTGCCCTTATCCGAGTAGCTGTACCGTATACCGGTATGATAATTTCTACCAGGGAAGGGAAAGCAGTCAGGGAAAAGGCTCTGGCCATGGGTGTTTCCCAGATAAGCGGAGCATCCCGTACCAGTGTAGGCGGCTATGTGGAGGAAGAGCCGGAGGAGGATAACTCGGCCCAGTTTGATGTCAGTGACCGACGGACTTTGGATGAGGTAATCAATTGGCTCATTACTATGGGGTATGTGCCTAGTTTCTGTACGGCCTGCTATCGGGAGGGGCGCACCGGAGACCGGTTTATGACATTGTGCAAGAATAAGCAGATTTTGAATTGCTGTCATCCGAATGCCCTGCTGACCCTGAAAGAGTATTTGGAGGATTATGCCAGTGAAGATACCAAGGTCAAGGGCCTGAAAATGATTGAGCAGGAATTAACTAAAATTCCTAATGATAAAGTCCGGAAAATTGCCATGGAGCATTTGGCAGAAATAAGCGACGGAAAACGGGATTTCAGGTTTTAATTATGGCAGAATTAAATTCAACTCCAAATGCAAACAGACTTCATATCGGGATTTTTGGCCGCACCAACAGTGGGAAGTCCACCCTGATAAACATTATGACGGGACAGGATGTATCAATTGTGTCTGATGTGCCGGGTACCACCACTGATCCGGTGTATAAGGCCATGGAAATCAATCCGTTGGGACCATGTGTGATTATTGATACCGCCGGGGTGGAGGATTATTCGGTCTTGGGCCAGAGGCGTATGGAAAAGACTCAGCTGGCCATGGAAAAGGCCGATGTGGCCGTGATTGTTTTTCCAAGTAATCATACGGGGGGATATGCCCGGGAATACGAATTGGTGGATTATTTCCGCAAAAAAAATATTCGTATGCTGATGGTGATAAATTCCTTTGGTGAGAGTGAACCGAGGCTGGAAAAACTGAAGACAGACCTAAAGCTTCAATCAAAGGGCGCCAGACTGGAAATTGTGGTATTGGATTGCGGGAAACCAAGTGACAAAGAACAGGACAATATTCGGATGGCTTTGGCCAGGCTTATGCCGGAGGATTATGATGCGGATTTTATCACGGGAGATCTGGTCAAGGAACAGGATGTAGTGCTTCTGGTGATGCCCCAGGATATTCAGGCACCAAAACGGCGACTGATTTTACCTCAGGTGCAGACTATCCGGGAGCTGCTGGACCGAAAATGTACGGTAGTATGTACTACAACTGATAAAATGGAGTATTCTTTGGCGAATTTAAGGAAGGTACCTGAGTTGATTATAACCGATTCCCAGGCCTTTAAGTTTGTCTATGAGCATAAGCCGACGGAAAGCCGTCTGACCTCTTTTTCGGTGCTTTTTGCTGCCTATAAGGGGGATTTGGCATATTATATCGAAGGGGCAAAGGCTATTGATAGGCTGACGGAAAAATCAAGGGTATTGATTGCGGAATGTTGTACACATGCCCCTTTGACCGAGGATATTGGCCGGGTAAAAATTCCAAGGCAACTGCGGAAACGCTTTGGTGAAGCAATGGAAATTGATATGGTAAGCGGCACGGACTTTCCGGAAGATTTGTCCGGTTATGACCTGATTATTCAGTGCGGGGGCTGTATGTTTAACCGGCAATATGTGCTGTCCAGAATTCAACGGGCCAAGGACCAGGAGGTTCCTATGACCAATTATGGGGTAACCATTGCTTATTTGACGGGGATATTGGATAAAATTGCGTATCATAAATAATTATAGGTAAAAATAATTTTTCCATAAAAAACCAATATTGTTTATATTTATTATAAAGTGATAAAATTATTAAGAGAATTTATTGTGTGTAGTAGGGAAATGTAATAAAAGGATTAAATTATTTAAGGGGAGTTTATGTATGAGTAAAAAGATGTCTCGTCGTAAGTTCTTAAAGGTTGTAGCCGGATCCGGGGTGCTGGGCTTCGGCGTTATGGCAACCGGCTGTAAGGGGGAGTCACCGGGAGGCAAGGGCTGGATTCCTGATCAATATCAGGGGAAGGGCGATTTTCCGGTCAATTTAAAGGGCCGGGTGGCAATCAGCAAATGCAATGCTTCCATAGAGCGTGATGATGAGAAGTGCATTTTGTGTGGCCAGTGCGTAGAGGCCTGTAAAAATGTGATGGGGGTTTACGGCAATTATCCGTTGCCTTTGAAGGACGAGGTTGCCTGTGTAGGCTGTGGTCAGTGTGCTATGTGGTGCCCATCCGGGGCTATTACGGAGAAGCGTAATATCAAGGAAGTGCTGGCAGCACTGGATGATAATGATAAATATGTGGTGGTACAAACTGCACCGGCTACCAAGGTATCCCTTGGTGAGGAGTTTGGTATGCCACCTGGGACCAGCGTTGGATTGAAAATGGCTGGAGCCTTAAAGGAAGCTGGTTTTGATGCAGTGTTTGATACCTGCTTTGCGGCGGATTTGACCATTATGGAGGAAGCATCGGAATTTGTGCATCGCCTGACCAAAAAGAAGGATGAAATTCCGCATCTTACTTCCTGTTGTCCGGGCTGGGTCAAATATTGTGAGTATTTTTACCCGGAACTGATGCATAACCTGTCTACCTGTAAATCACCACAGAATATGATGGGGGCTACTATTAAGTCGTATTATGCCCAGAAAAAGGGCATTGATCCGGCTAAGATTGTCAATGTATCCATTATGCCTTGTACTGCCAAAAAGTATGAGGTAAAACGCAAGGAATTGCAGGTAGATGAGCATAAGGATATGGACTATTCCCTCACTACAAGGGAATTGGCCGTATTGTTAAAGCACAAGGGCATTGACCTGAATACTGTAGCGGAACAAGACTATGATTCTGTATTGGGTGAGTCCACCGGGGCTGGCCGAATTTTTGGTGCAACTGGTGGCGTTACTGAAGCAGCTGTCCGTACGGCTTATTATTTGGCTACCGGCACCAATCCACCAGCAGATTTGTTGGAATGGAAGCCAGTTCGGGGAATGACTGCCTTGAAGGAGGCTACGGCAACCATCCCGGGAGTGGGGTCAGTAAATATTGCCGTATGTCACGGTTTGGACAATGTTCGTAAGGTACTGGACGGTATCAAGGCCAATGGCAGCAAGTGGCAGTTCCTGGAATTTATGGCCTGCCCAGGTGGCTGTATAGGCGGTGGCGGCCAGCCGAAGTCGGCGGTAGCTTCTCAAAGCGATTTGAAGCTGAAGCGTATTGAAGCTATCTACAAGGAAGATACCGGGGCAGCCAAGCGGTGCAGTCATGATAATGCAGAAATACAAGCTATTTATAAAGAATTCTTCGGCAAGCCACTCAGTGAAAAAGCTGAGAAGTACTTGCACACAACATTTGTCAATCGCCATAATCGGCTGTTTGATTGAGAAGAGGTGAAATAAATGGCTGTATTAGTAGATATTACAAAATGTATCGGTTGCGATGGCTGCAGTGTGGCCTGTAAGCTGTACAATAAACTGAATTTTAAAGCGGAGCCCCGCAATGTGAAGGACGGTCGTATTGATCTGGATGATAACCATTGGACCGTTATTCAGCGCTATAAAAATGACAAGCTGAGATTTGTGAAAAAGCAGTGCCTCCATTGTTTGGAACCGGCCTGTGCATCAGCCTGCTTCTCCAAGGCCATTCAAAAGGATGAAAAGACCGGAGCTGTGGTATATTATCCGGACCTGTGTGTAGGCTGCCGGTATTGTTTGGTAGCCTGTCCGTATTCAATTCCAAAATATCAGTGGAACGAGCAGTTCCCACAGGTGGCCAAGTGTCAGATGTGTGTCAGCCGGCTGGAATCCGGTGATGCACCAGCCTGTGTATCGGCTTGTACTACAGGTGCGTTGACAGCCGGAAAACGGGATGAGCTGCTGAAGAGGGCTCATCAGATAATTGACAACGATGACCGGTATGTAAAGCACATATATGGCGAGCATGAGGTAGGCGGTGCTGAGTGGCTGTACATCTCAGATGTACCGTTTGAAGAATTGGGCTTCAAGCAGGTTAGCGAAAAACCTGTTACAGATTATTCCAAGAGCTATCTTTCCAAGGTGCCTGGCTTTGCCGCTTGTTGGGCTTTATTCCTGGCCGGATTATCATATTATAATTATCGGGTGGATAAAAATAATCAGGCTAATCATCATCACCAAGATGATAATGACCAGGGGAAGGAGGGCTGAGTATGAAAGTTTACAAGTGTTTTCGGATATTAGGCTGGGACTTTACCATTACTCCGACCCGGTTTGTGCTGACTGGTCTGGTGCTCCTGATGGTGGCTGCGGTGTTGCTTCGTCTGTTGACGGGTTTCCAGTATGTGACCAATCTTACCGATGAAACCCCTTGGGGAATGTGGATTGCCTTTGATGTAATGTGCGGAGTTGCTCTGGCCGGTGGCGGATATTCAACAGCTTTACTGGTAAGTATGTTGCGGTATAAGGAATTTGCCGTGGTGGGCCGCGGTGCATTGCTTACTTCGTTATTGGGATATATTCTGGTAATGGCCGGCCTGTTTTTGGATATCGGGCAATGGTTTAACTTCTGGCGGCCATTCGTATCCTGGGGATATACTTCGGTACTCTTTGAGGTTTTCTGGTGTATTTCCATTTATACCACCATTCTTAGCTTTGAGTTTTTTGAGATTATTACCGAGCGGGTGCTGGTTAAAAAGCTGCATAAATATATTGTGAAGATTTTGCCGATACTCATCGTAATTGGCCTGGTATTCCCGGTACTGCACCAGTCTTCCTTAGGCGGTTTGTTCCTCATAATGAAGGAAAAGATGTTCCCGCTGTGGTGGAGTGAATTCCTGCCGATCTATTTCCTGATGTCATCCTTCTTTATTGGCTCTGCTATGGTAACGGTAGAAACCACGCTGGCCAAGTCAGCTTATGGTCATGAGATTCCACACAATATCATGATGAAGCTGAACCGGATTGGTGCCAGCATTATGGGGGCCTACCTTTTGCTCAAGCTCTATGATCTTTTTGAAAAGCATGAGTGGGGCTATGTATTCCAGGGGAGTCTCCAAAGCAATATGTATTGCTTGGAAATGTTCTTTGGTATAATTGTGCCGATAATTGTGATAATCAGCCCGTTGAGCAAGAAGCGGTGGGGGCTGTTGACTTATGCCTGGCTGACAGTGCTGGGTGTTATTCTGAATCGTCTGAACTGTGTATTTACTTCAATGTACGAAAGTGGTTCTTATTTCCCTGGTATTGGTGAAATTATTGTCAGTGCAGGTCTCATCTCCATGGGCGTGTTGATTTATTGCTTCCTGGTGGAGAACTTCAATATCATTGGCAATGAACGGGCCGTTCAGATAAAGATTGACAAGGATAAGGACATAAAAAATCTCATTTGGGCACTGTTGCGTACCAAGAAACGCTGATGAAGCGAAAATCTGGCTGGTATTTACCGGCCAGATTTTTTTATTGTGGTAATTTTTTATGTTTGCTTAAAAAGGTTAGAAATAATTAGGAGCTGGTATTAAAAAATTCGTTTTTCCTTTTTTATTGGCCATCACCTTTTATGGTTTGCCATTATGTGTTATAATTTTTGGGCAATTTGTTTTGGGAGTAGATTAGTTGATGAAAAGAAACCATGATTTAGGTGTGGGTTATAGTATAAAAAGATATAGAAATGTTACACGCTTGCAGGGCTTGGATGGTCTGCGGGCCTTGGCTATTATCGGTGTTACCCTTTTCCATATGTTTCCGGAGCAGGTGCCTGGCGGCTATATGGGGGTGTCGTTGTTTTTTGTTCTTACCGGTTTCTTGTTGGCGTATACCACCGGTAAGGAATGGATGGATGGAAAATTTAATCTTGTAAGGTATTATGTAAAAAGGATAAAGAGAATTTATCCTTCTATGGTACTTATGCTGTTGGTAAGTGCCGGAGTATTTTATTTTTATGCCCCGGATGTGATAGCGGCTATTCGGCCGGAAGCCGAATCGGTTTTGCTGGGATACAATAACTGGTGGCAGCTGGAGCAGAATGCGGATTATTTTACCCGGATAGCCAATGCGTCCCCATTTACCCATCTGTGGTTTATGGGCATTGAAATGCAGTATTATGCGGCATGGCCATTGATTTTTTTGCTGTTTGCCGGTATAAGCAGTATTTTCGGCAAGAAAATTGGTGTCGTTGTTTTGGGTGTTATTGGGTTGATTACGGCTGGGCTTATGCCGTTGATGTATATCCAGGGAGTGGATATTACCCGTCTCTACTATGGTACGGATACCAGAGTCTATGCCCTGTTACTGGGAGCGACCCTGGGACTGGCCAAAGCTTTTTCAGCTGAAAAGAGTGGTGCAAGGAGTGGCAGTAATGCTATCAGCTACTTTGCTTTTGTAGTTTTTCTTGGTATGACCATTGCTTCCTATATGTTCCTTGATGGACAGAACAGTATTACTTATCAGGGCGGTATGCTGGTGATGACCCTGATGTTTTGTGTGATGCTGATACTGGTTGTGGATAAAGGCATGGTGCTGGGGGAGCTGCTGGATACTCCACTGCTAAAATGGATTGGTAAGAAAAGCTATGGTATTTTTTTGTGGCAGTATCCGGTAATCTTTTTCTTCAGTCATATGGGCTGGAACACAATAGCTTATTATCCGGTGCTGGAGCTGCTTATCATTCTGTTGCTGACCATCTGGTCCGATGCGGTATCGGAGACCATTATCTGGCTGAAATTGCCATATAGTTGGCAAGGGGTTGCCAAGGCTCAGTGCGCAGTGTTTTTAATGGTGACTTTGGTAGGGTGCTCGATTGCCGCCTTTGGCTTTAAAGGTGTGGCGGAGTCAGCTGCTGCCAAGGAGGATATCATAAGTGAATTACAGATGCGGCTCCAAAAGGAAGCGGATGAACTGGAGCGGCACAATCAGGAGGCTTATGAACTGGCCAAAAAACAGCAAATGGAGCAGGTAAATCTGAATGGTATTGCCTGTATCGGTGATTCGGTAATGCTGGGGTCAGCCAATTCAATACGAAAGGTATTGCCGGGGTGTTATATAGATGCGGCAGTATCAAGATATGTGGGAGATGGACTGGAAGCAGCCCAACTGATGGATGAGCAGGGTCGGCTGGGCAATGTGGTTATTATTGCCCTGGGGACCAATGGACCTATTGCTGGGGGCGAACGGTATGAGGAACAGACCAAGGCGTTGCTGGATTACCTTGGACCGAACCGGCAAATTTTCTGGGTAAATGTCTATGCACCCCATGTGAAATGGCAAAACACCAATAATGCATACATTGCCAAGATGGCCGCGGAGCATAGCAATGTTCACCTGATTGATTGGTATGGGCTGATTTCTCAGCATCCGGAATGGCTTTCCAAGGATGGTGTTCATCCAGATGATGCCGGTATTGTGCAATATGCCCAGCTGCTACGCAACCGGGTAGCGGAAACTTTGGCGGAGCAGGAATTGGCCGAAAAGGGAACTATTCCGGAACAGGAGTAAAATATGGCAGAAAAGGCGTTTATTTTCGATATGGATGGGGTTATTTACGACAGTGAGCCTATCCATGCCAAAGCCAAGAAACAGGTGTTGGCCGAATGTGGCATAAGTATCAGTGATGAGCGGCTGGCTACCTTTGTAGGGCGAAGCAGCCGGGATTTTTACGGCACCATGGTAGAGGAGAATCCCCAGTGTCAGTTGTCTTGGCAGGAGCTGGCCCAAAGAAAGCATGCTTTGTACAAGAGGCTGTTGGCGGAGGATGACTCAGTACAGGTGATGCCCGGCATAAAAGAATTGCTGGAACACATCAGGGCCGTTGGTTATCCTATTGGTCTTGGGTCATCATCCATTATGGAGATGATTGAGTTGGTGCTGAACAGATTTGATTTAAAGGACTATTTTTCAGTGCTGGTCAGTGGCAATGATTTGCCGAAAAGTAAACCAGACCCGTTGATTTTTTTAACTAATTTGCACTGTTGTTGAGGATGCCACGGCCGGAGTTACAGCGGCTAAAGCAGCCGGGATGTATTGCATAGGTTATGAAAATCCTAATTCCGGTCCGCAAAATTTGAGCAAAGCGGATATAATTGTCAGCAACCATTATGATATAATAAAATTGGTAAAATGATATAGTAAATAATAATCATATTGAAGGGGGAATATCTATAATGAGTATCCATATAGGAGCACCATCAGGTGCTATAGCCAAACGAGTGTTGCTGCCAGGTGACCCTTTGCGGGCCAAGCACATTGCTGAAACTTTTTTGGATGAGCCGAAGCTGTATAATGAAATTCGTGGAGCATATGGCTTTACCGGGACCTATAAGGGGGTTCCGGTGTCGGTGCAGGGTACTGGTATGGGTATTCCATCCATCTCCATTTATGTTAATGAGCTGATTAAGAATTATGGAGCCAGAAAGCTGATTCGGGTAGGTACCTGCGGTGCTATGCACGAAAATATCAATATCAGGGATATTGTAATTGCCCAGGGGGCGTCTACTGATTCCTCCATTGTGCGAAATATATTTGGTCCAACGATCAATTTTGCTCCATTAGCTGATTATGATTTGCTTACCAAGGCAACTGATTGTGCCAAGAAGCTGAATATCAGCGCTAAGGTGGGCAATATTATCACTGTTGACCGGTTTTATGATGATGATATTGATAATGACCGGTTGCGGCGGCATGGGATTTTAGCGGTAGAAATGGAAACAGCTGCCCTGTATATTTTGGCCGCTCAGTATCGGGTACAGAGCTTGGGTATCTTTACAGCCAGTGATCATCTCCTGACTAAGGAAATAACTCCACCGGAAGAGCGTCAGACTGATTTTAATGATATGGTGAAAATTGCTCTGGAAACCATTATTTTGGATTAAAATATGTAGTACAGTAGTGTTGGAAACTTGTAAATAATAATCCCCGGGGACGGATGATGTATTCTGTCCCTGGGGATTTTGTTAGTTATGATGATTTATTTTAGCAGAGCCAACACGGCATCCTTGGTGATATAACCAATGTACTGGTTGGTTACCTTGCCATTTTTAAAGACATAGAGGCTTGGAATGCTAACGATACCATATTGAGCGGAAAGAGCCGGTTCTTCGTCAACATTTACCTTGCCTATTTTTATGGAGCCTTCGTTTTCTTCAGCGATTTCCGCCAAAATAGGGGCCATCATCTGACACGGACCACACCAGCTGGCCCAAAAATCAACAATAACCGGAATGTCGGATTCCATAACCTCCTGCTGAAAATTATCCTTGGTAATTTTTACTTCTGCCATATTATATTCCTCCCTGTGTTTAGTCCTTCAGTGATTTGTAATAAAGCATACAGTGACAGTACCCTTCATATTCCGGGTCCTTAATCTGATCACGAAATTCTTTGCACATACACTTGGTGTCTTCGGTCTTTTCCAGGCGGCATGGACAATAACCGCCTGTTCTGGCCAGGCCTTCCTTAACGGTGGCGACAACCTGCGTATCTTCGTTAAGCAATATTTTCATTATTACACGCCTCCTGTCTTATATTTAATTTTAAAAGAAATTAAAATGTTGTAAAGACTTTTCTTCAGGAAATCTTTTCCCCCTTGACGGGTGGGGATTTCATAGTAAAATTAAATACAAAGTGAATCATAAATAAGAAGTGAGGGATAAATAAATGAAATTGATGAAATTATTTTTATCGATGTGTGTGACGATGGTGATGTTTAGTGCTGGGGCCATGGCCCATTGGATGCCGGAATCAGAGATGTATATTGGCGGAGTAGGTCACGATTGTACTTTGGCCTATGTAAGAAGTATTTTCGGTGACCCTGTGGAAAAGAAGTGGTTCAATGTAGACAACTGTCGGGGGGTACGATACATTTATAGCCCTGTTTTCAGTGTTACAGCTCGGACTGGCTCCGAAGACCCTACGCCGGAGGATAACCTGAAGGTTACTAATGTAAATCTTAAAGCCAGCAATTTGGATACACCAAGTGGATTAACTGTAGGTATACCATTCCAGACGGTGGCCGGTATGTATGGATTTGGTGAGAAGATGCAGATTACTGACCGGGTATTTTACAATTATCCGGTGAAAGACACCAACCGCTCCATGCGATTTTATGTTGATAAAATGGGGATAATCACTGAAATCATCTACGCCGAGGAGTGGTGAGATGCAGGGGAAGGTGTTTGGTATAGGGGTTGGCCCAGGGGACCCGGAGCTGCTTACTGTAAAGGCAGTCGAGGCCATAAAGAGGGCAGATGTTATTATCGCGCCCCGCACTGAAAAGAAGGAAGGCAGTGTAGCGTTAAATATTGCCAAAAGATACATTGGGGAAGCTACGGAAATCGTTTATCAGGTTTATCCGATGGTAACCGGGTTTGCGGCAGATACCAGCGCCTGGGATAAAAATAAGGCGGAAATAATGGATATGTTGGACCAAGGCAAGCAGGTTGTTTTCCTGACCTTGGGAGATCCCATGTTTTACAGCACATATATTTATATATATAATCGTCTGAAGGCAGCAGGGGCAGACATTACAACTATTCCAGGAATTCCAGCCTTTTGTGCTATCGCCAGCCAGCTGGGACGGGCATCGGTGGAGGGGGATGAGGTGCTGAGCATTATACCCGCTACTGTATCCGAAGAAAAGATGAAAAAAGCCTTATCTGCTTGTGATAAAGCAGTAATAATGAAGGTGTACAAGAATTTTTCTCAGGTGGTAGATAATCTGGAGACGGCTTCTATGCTAAAGGAAGCTATGTTGGTGAGCCGGTGTGGCCTGCCAGATGAAGAAATCATTACTGATGTAGGGGAAAATAGAGAGAAAAAGCTCAATTACCTGTCGACAATTTTGACCAAAAAGGATAGCTGATTTAGGGGGAAAGATGGCTAAGGAGCTTAGAGGCGGCTATACCACCGGGGCTTGTGTGGCAGCTGGTGTTAAGGCAGCGGCCCTGTTCATGCAGGGAAGTAGCAATGACGGGATAGAGATAACGGCTCTGGACGGAACCAGGCTAACTATACCAATAAAAAATATTGAGGCGGCAGGGGACGGGATAAGAGTCGAAGTAGTAAAGGATGCCGGGGACGATCCGGATATTACCAACGGAGTGTCGATTTTTACTACGCTGATTCTTGATAAAGCCTTGGCGGATATTGAATACATTGCCGGAGATGGGGTAGGTAGGGTTACCAAGGAGGGATTGGCCGTACCGCCAGGTGAGCCGGCCATCAATCCAGGGCCACGACAACTGATACGACAGTCGTTGCTCGAGGCTTTTGGTTATGTGCCTGGATGCAGGGTAAGGATTGATGTACCCGGTGGGCAAGAATTGGCCAAGAAAACGCTCAACCCGGTGCTGGGAGTACAGGGCGGGATATCTATTATCGGAACTACCGGCGTACTGCGACCTATGTCCGAGGAGGCGTTCAAGGACTCTCTGGTGCCACAGATAAGGGTAGCTTTGGCCGCAGGCTATAGAACACAAATTTTTGTTCCGGGCAAGATTGGTTCACGGATTGCCACTGAATGGGGGTTGCCGGATGGCGCCATGGTGCAGACCAGTAATTTCATCGGACATATGCTGGAAGCAGCAGTGGATAATGGCTTGGATCGGGTACTGCTGTTTGGCCATATCGGAAAACTGGTCAAGGTGGCTGCGGGAGTTTTCTATACACATAACCGGGTCGGTGATGGACGGCTGGAGGCGTTGGCCGCGTACAGCGGGGCGGCTGGCATGCCGGCAGAGGGAATACGGCAAATATTGGACGCTGTTACTACGGAAGAGGCTCTGCCGGTAATTGAGAAATATAAGCTACAGTCGGTATATGACACTCTGGCAGCTCGGGCCAGCCTAAGGGCTGAGCGGTTTACCTTTGGTGAGCTTAAGGTGGGAACTGTGTTGGTGACCTTAAAGGGTCAGTTGTTGGGAATGGATGAGACGGGAAGAAAGATTGGCGAGGATTTGGGATGGAACATAAAATTATAGTGGTCGGAATAGGACCAGGCAGCAAAGAGTATATGATACCGGCAGCAATCAAGGCCATCGAGCAGGCTGAGGCATTGGTGGGCAGTACTCGGGCCATGGAGCAGTACGGCAAGAAGGAAGGCCAGAATCAGTTCATCATTCATGCTGAATTAAACCGGGCTATGGTGTTTATCCGGGCACAGCTGGCAGAACGGGATGTAGTGGTAATGGTATCCGGTGACCCGGGGTATTATTCCCTGTTGGATGCTATTCAGCAAATATTTGAGGATGAAGTGAAGATTGAAATTATACCGGGCCTTAGCTCAATGCAGGTAGCCTTTGCCAAGCTGGGACTGCCTTGGCATGACGCGGAGCTCATCAGTATGCACGGCCGCAAGCCTCCAGGGGAACGGATGGTATATCAGCCAGGCAGGGTGTTGGGGTTCCTGACTGATAAGAAAAATAATTCCAAGACCATACCGGCAATGCTCAGAAAAATGGGTTGGCCGGCCCGAACTATGGTGGGGATATGCAACCGATTATCATACCCAGATGAAAAGATCATTATAACTACTATTGGCGAAGCGGCGAAGCTGGAAACGGTATATTTGAACTGTGTATTGGTGGTGAAGTCATAATGTACAGCTTAGGCATTCCTGATGAGGAATTTATTCGGGGCAAGGTGCCCATGACCAAGCAGGAAATCCGTATATTGACCATTGCCAAGGCAAAAATAAAGCCAGGGGACATAATATGTGATATTGGGGCCGGTACCGGCTCTTTGTCTGTTGAAGCAGCCCTGCAGGCGCCTAAAGGAATGGTTTACGCTATCGAGAAAAATCCAGAGGGCATTGAACTTATTCAAAAAAATGCCACTAAGTTTGGTGTGAAAAATTTAAAAATAATTGAGGCCTATGCACCGGATGGTATGGACCAGCTGCCGGAGCTGGATACGGCTATTGTTGGTGGCAGCAGCGGAAATTTGGCTTTAATATTGGACAAGGTGGATGAAAAGTTGAAAATGGGTGGACGGATAGTGGTCAACTGCATAACTATCCAGACTATTGCCCAATGTATTGAATATATGCGTCAGCGTCAGGATTATACTTATGAAGCCATACAGGTGCAGGTGAGCCAGCTGCAGCAGCTGGGGGCTTATGATATGGCTAAAGCGAATAATCCTGTTTTTATTGTCATAGCTGAAAAAGGGAGGAAATGCTAGTGGGGAGTGTTAGTATTGTTGGAGCAGGTCCAGGGGATCCGGAGCTGATTACGGTGAAAGGGCAGCGGCTTTTGGCGGAAGCCGATGTAATAATTTATGCCGGTTCACTGGTGCCAAAGGCTTTATTGGACTATGCCAGGGAAGACTGTGAAATCTATAATTCTGCCTCTATGTCGTTGCCGGAGGTTTTGGACACCATTGAAAAGGCGGTTAAGGACAATAAAAAGGTGGTGCGGCTTCATACTGGTGACCCTAGTATTTATGGAGCCATACAGGAACAGATGGATGCCTTGTCGGAAAAGGGCATAGAGTATGATGTGGTGCCGGGAGTGAGCAGCTTTTTGGCTACAGCAGCGGCCCTGAAACAGGAATATACATTACCAGGGGTAACCCAGACAGTTATCATTACCCGTAATGAAGGTCGCACACCGGTGCCGGACCGGGAAAGTCTTCGTTCTTTGGCCGCACACAAATCAACCATGTGTATATTTTTGAGCATTTCCATGCTCAGTGAGGTGGTGGAAGAGCTTATTGCCGGTGGATATGAGCCTGATACACCGATTGCCATTGTGCAGCGGGCCAGCTGGCCGGAGCAACGGATTTTCCGTGGGACATTGTCCACAATTTGCAAGGAAATTGAAGGAAAAGGTGTGGACCGTACCACTATGATAGTAGTCAGTCATGTGCTGGGCAGTGATTATGAACTGTCCAGACTCTATGCGCCGGAATTTAGTCATGGATTTAGGAAATCAAGTATATGAGATATGCAGTGTTTACATCATCAGCCAATGGGCTGATTTTGGCAGATAAAATCAGAAATAATATGTCAGCAGTGGTGGATATATATTGCCACGAAAATATGCCGCCCAGGGAAGATGTGCAGTCCTATAGCCGTCTGTCCACGCTTTTGAAGGATATTTTCAACAAGTATTCCGGATTGATTTTTATTATGGCTACCGGAATTGTGGTGAGAACCATTGCACCGCTTTTAGAGAGCAAGCTGACTGATCCGGCCGTAGTCGTTATGGACGAAAAGGGTCAGAACATCATAAGCCTGTTATCAGGCCATGTGGGCGGGGCCAATGACTTGACTTTGAAATTGGCCAGAAAATTGGGGGGGAACCCAGTTATTACTACGGCTACGGATATCAATTATCTCGTGGCGCCGGATGTGGTGGCATCCAAGCTGGGGCTGTATCCCGTCTCAAAGGAAGGTATTCAGGTTTTAAACAGTGCTCTTTTGCGGGGAGAAACTGTGGAGTATTTTGTTGATGAAGAAACCCCGTGCAGTCGCTCCTATATTACCAAATTGAGGAAGAATGGCATTGCAGCGCATTTGTACAGCAAAGCAGAGCTGGAACGAGTGATAAAGACCACCAAAGGCTATAAGGCAATTATTACTAAACACAGTCTGCCTGCTGATGAATCGGTATTATATTTAAAACCCCGCAAGCTGGTGGCTGGGATTGGCTGCCGGAAGGGGACCAGTTCAGTGCTTATTATGAAGGCGCTGACTTCGGCCTGCGGAGCCATTGGCTGGGGACCGGAGCGGGTGGATGAATTGGCCAGCTCAGTGGTAAAGGCTAATGAACAGGGATTGCTGTCAGTGGGGAAAAAATTGAATAAGCAGGTCAGCTTTTGTGAAAATGATGCATTGGAAAAACAGATAGAAGCTTATGGTCTGCAGGAATCGTCCTTTGTGAAGCAAACCATCGGGGTGGGCAATGTATCGGAGGCAGCGGCGTATTGCTGTGTTGCTCACGGAGTCTTAGCCCTGCCTAAAACCAAGTATGAGAAAGTAGCGGTGGCATTAGTATGGGAAAAATAACAGTTGTAGGAATCGGACCGGGCAGCCCGGAGGAAATGACGCCAAAGGCGCATAAAACCATTGAACAAGCTCAGGTAGTGGTGGGATACACTACATATATCAGTTTGATAGAGCCGATGCTAAAGGATAAGGAAATAATTGGCACCGGGATGATGCAGGAGGTGGACCGGTGCAAAATGGCGGTAGAGGCTGCTGCCAATGGACGGGACACCGTGGTGGTTTCCAGTGGTGATGCAGGCATCTATGGTATGGCTGGACTGGTTTTGGAGCTGGTGCTGCAGTATCCGGTGGAAAAACGCCCGGAATTTGGTGGTACAGTAGCCGGAGTATCAGCTGTAAATGCGGCGGCTTCGGT
>CADACU010000018.1 GCA_902786545.1 uncultured Anaerovibrio sp. | reverse complement strand
ATATACTTACGCAGTCTGCCGCAGGTCCTTATCAACGGCAATAACGCTGAGATAATAATCTGTGAGATGGTATTCCCGGTGCTGCCCCTGATTGGCAATTGCCCGAGCCGTCTGAAAATCATTCATATCAGGTACGATGGTCTTGCCATTAGCATTGAAAATGGCAATCACGGTATTGTTTACCATATCCATAAAAAGGACGCGGTCTGCACCAACACCATCCTTATATGCAGACAGGCTGCGGACGGAATCACGGTTCATCAGTGCCTCGTTAACATCCATCACCAGGTAATTTATTCCATTTATCTCATAGCCGTATACAATCTGCATATCTATCCCTCCCGATTCTTTCTGGCTTTATTATAACAGGCATTTTTTACACAAAATATGAAATTATTGCCATAAACATTGCAAAAAATGCTATAATATATCATATTCAAACCGCAGCTGAATAAAAATATTCCATCAAGGAGGCACAGTATGGCTAAATACATAAAAAAGGGCTATCTGCACCAGCACTTCCGAATATTTCATTTAAAGGATGTGGCTATGAAGGAAATTCCCTTCCACTATCACGACTTCCATAAAATCATCATATTTATCGATGGAGAAGGACAATACATCATCGAGGGTAAAAATTATCCATTAAAGCCCCGGGACATTCTGTTTGTCAGCGCCGGCGAAATTCACCGGCCTGTCACCTATCCCGGCAAGCTATACGAGCGAATTGTTATCTATGTATCCCAGGATTTTCTCAGCCACTGGCAGCAAGAGCAATGGGGCGACACGCAGATTGATCTGTCCCGATGTTTTCAGCTGGCCCGTGAAACCTCCAGCGTAATGCATATGGCCAAGGGTGGAGACCACGACCTGCTGTTTCATATGAAAAAGCTGGAAAGGGTAGACCACGAACAGGGCTTTGCCAACCAGCTTTATACAGAAATTCTCTTTATTGAGTTTATGATTTTATTGAACCGGGCCTTGCAGAGCAATCAGCTGGACCAGCTGCATGAGGCTTCCTACGACCCGAAAATCCAGCAGGTGCTGGAGCATATCAACCACAATCTGACGGAGGATTTGTCCATTGACACCCTGGCCGACATTGCCTTTATAAGCAAGTTCTATCTGATGCGGAAATTCAAGGCGGAAACCGGCTACAGCATTCATCAGTACATCACCAGTAAGCGGCTGATAATGGCCAAAGAGCTGCTAAGCACCACCACACTATCTATTACCGATATATGTTTCCAATGCGGGTTTCAGGACTATTCCGCCTTCTTTCGGGAGTTTCAAAAAAATTTTAAAATATCGCCTCGCAAATTTAGGCAATAATCAACAGCCTCTACATCTTCACCACACTGCTGTCGTGGAGCATTACCAGATACCTTTCGGCAACCTTTACGCCCAGTATTTGTTCAATAGCATCGGTGTAGAGCTGTATCTGCAGGGCATATTTATTTTTCACCGCCTCCGGCTGGGTGTCGGTATCGGTCTTGTAGTCCAGCAGTACATAGCTGCCGTCTTTTTCCTTGAACAGCACATCGATAACACCCTGACTGAAAATGTATTCCTCGTCCACATCTTTGTAGTAGGCACTGGCGGCCAGCTCCCGGCTAAATGGCAGTTCCCGCCACAGCTCGTCAGCATTTATCAGCCGCTGTCCCAGCTCCGATGCCAGAAAACTGGTGATGGAGCTTATTTTTATGTAAGAAGCCTGCTCCGGCGTCATCAGCTCATTGGCAACCATTTTATCCAACTGCTGTTTTATACCGGTCCTATCCAGCGGACCGGCAAAATCCAGATGCTGCATCACCGAATGCATCAATGTACCGTATTCATTGCCCCGCAGGCCGGCCTTGCCGGTGTCTTCCTGAATAAACCGTGGCCGGTTAAAGATGTATTCCCGGTGCTCCTGGTCGATCTGCTGCATATCCTCTGTCTGCAAATCCTTGGCAAACTGCCGCTTCAGCTCGGAAACCGACAGCTTGGCCGGTACTTCCCGGGTACCACGATAGTCATAATTTAACTCCAAATGATCAGACAAAGCCGCCGTTTCCTTAACGCCTGTTATCAATTCCCCAGCCTGAACCGCCTTCAATAAGGCATTGTCCTCTGTATCATTTTGCTGCTTTTTCCGGATATCACCAGCCCCAACAATAGATACTGCCCAATTGGACTCCCCGCCCATGGCACCAGGTATATTCACCTGTTCTATATCCAGTTTACGGACTCTGTTGACATATTTGATAATAGGTGCTCCATCCTGATGATGCACCACCGCGGTAGCTACCCAGTCCATAAAGGAATTCACCGCCAATAGGGAGTGTTCCAGCAAAACCTTATTGTTTTCACCCACATACTCACACCAACGCTCCCCTGCCGGTCCCAACCGATGGTTTTTGCTGATACGCCCTACCATAATCAGCTTTTCCCGGGCCCGGGTCATAGCTACATAAAGTACCCGTAGCTCCTCGGCCCGAATATCCCGCTTCATTTGAGCTTTTACGGCCATTTTGGCAAAAGTAGGATATTTTACCATCAGCTCCGGGTCCACATAACTGAGCCCCAGCCCCAGTTCCTTATGCACCAGCACATCCTTTGTCAATTCCTTTTCATTGAATTCCTTCCACATATCGGCAATAACCACCACCGGAAATTCCAGTCCCTTACTTTTATGAATGGTCATTACCCGGACTACATCCTCCCCTTCCCCCAGGGTACGGGCCATGGACAGGTCAGTTTCCATATCTCTCATCCGCTGGATAAACCGTAAAAATCGGAACAACCCCTGATAGTCAGTGCTCTGGAACTCCTGGGCCCGGGTCACCAGCATACGGAGATTGGCCTGCCGCAGCATACCGCCGGGCAGACTGCCGGCATAGTCATAGTAGCCGGTATCCCTAAATATCTGCCAGATAAGCTCCGGCACACTGACCTGCCGGGCCAGCTGCCGCCAGCTGCTCAACAGGTTTAAAAATTTATCCACCTTGTCCTTTATATCAGCTGAAACGCCGGAATCCGGGGTATTGGCCGCCAACAGAGCAGTATACAAATCACCGTTTCTGGCTGCCAGACGCAGCTGAGCCAAATCCTCAGTACTCAGTCCTACCACCGGGGAATACAGCACCGCTGCCAGGTAAATATCCTGCTGGGCATTATCAATAACCGACAAAATAGAATACATCAGCTGAATTTCCGTGGTCTTAAAAAACCCATCATCAGCATTGGCGTACACCGGTATGCCATTTTTCTGGAGAATTTCCTGAAAAACCACCGCTTTGTCCCGGGTTGCCCGAAGCAAAATAACCATATCCCGCCAAGTCACGGGGCGATACCCCTTGTTATCCGCCCAGTTCTTGTCAAATACCATTCTGCCGCTTTGCTTTATCTCCTTTAACCGGTCAGCAATGTACTGTGCCTCCAGCTCCAGGCCGCGCAGTTCCTCATCTTCCCCGTCGTCTTCATTATCTGATACATTTTCCTCTGCTTGAGGATCTTCCATATCCTCACCAGACATGCTGTTGATAATGGCCAATTCCACATTTTGCTCCAGAATATCGCCCTTTACCGGCTTCTGATATCCATAGGGTTCTCCCTCATTCAGCATAGCCCGCTCATCATAATCAATTTCATTTGGCACAGGCGTCATAACCTGGGCAAAAACATAGTTGATGGCCGACAAAACCTCCCGCCGGCTACGGAAATTCCGCCCCAGGGTAATAAGTTCTCCCTGCTCATTATCCGGCTGCTCATAGGCCTTATATTTGCCCAAAAACAGCCCCGGCTCCGAGGAACGGAACCGATAGATGCTCTGTTTTACATCACCAACAGTAAAGATATTGGCCTTGGCTTCACCGGCAATCAGCCGCACAAGAAAATCCTGCACTTCATTGGTATCCTGATACTCGTCCACCATTATTTCCTGGTAGCGTTCCCTCAGCGCCAAAGCAATCTCTGACGGCTTGATTTCACCTGGATTGGCCTCAGAATCATTCAAAATCTGCAGGGCAAAGTGCTCCACATCACTAAAGTCAACAATGTTTTTCTCCCGTTTGGCCTGAGCATAGGCCGCCGAAAAATCCTTGACCATTTGCACAATACAGGCCACATCCTCAGCCGCACCCTTAAGATCCTCCAACAGTACATCAGCATCTACCTGCACCAGCTTCCCGATATGATTGTCAAGATATTTCTTCAGCTTATCCCGGACTGGTGTAAAATTGTCTTTGACAAATTCAACTTCCTTTTCCTCTTCTATGGAAAGTTTTTTACTAAACCTCAGCGCCGGAATCTTCATATTTGAAACAGCTGCATAAACCTCATGCCAACCCTGCGCCAAACCGGCTTTAATGGCTTTAATCCCCTCATCATATGCATAAACAACTTTATCCAGGACCTCTTTTACCTTCGGCTCATCAATTTGCCCAGCAACTGAGACAAGCTGTTCCAAATATGCCTGAACCGGTACAATATGACAGCTTATTTCCCGTTTTATTATTGGCCACCACTTTGTTTTCTCCAGGCAAGTAATTTCCTGGCCTGCCGGTTTGTAATCAGCCGCCAGCTGGTCCAGCCACAAATCAGGAAATGGCTGATTTTGAGCTTTTACATACAAATTAAGCAGTATATCGTAAAGGACACTGTCCCCCCGGTCAGTACCATACTTGGCGGCAAAGCCAGTCAAGGCCTCATCTCCATCGGCATACTTTTGTTCAAACAGTTCATCCAACACATCCTGCTGAAGAATAACCAGTTCATTGCCATTGGCAATGCGAAATTTCGGGTCAATATCGATGGCATTAAAATTGTTTCTTACCAGATTTTGACAGAAGGAATCAATAGTACAGATGGATGCCCCGGACAGTAAAATCTGTTGGCGTTCCAGGCGTCTTACTTTTTTCCGGTTCACCTCCGGCTGGTCCATTTCCTGGGCAATAACCTCCTGCAAGCGTTTTTTAATACGCTGCTTCATTTCCTCCGCTGCTGCATTGGTAAAGGTCACTACCAGCAACCGGTCCACATCCCAGGCATGGGGCTCCGTTTCCGGGTCCCGCAGGAGATGGGAAACCACCCGCTCCACCAGCACCGCTGTTTTGCCGGAGCCGGCCGCTGCCGATACCAATATATTTTTATCGTCATTATTTATGGCTAGTTGTTGTTCCTGTGACCACTCCATTATTGTGCCTCCTTGCTACCCGTAGTGGCTTCTTCCTTTATTTGCTCCTCAATGGTGGATATTACTGCATCGTCTTTCAAGTTATCCAGTTTTCTGTAGCGATAACCGTCCTGCTTCGGGTCAAATCCGCACAATGGTTTAAACTTACAATAATCACACGCACTCCTGTCATTATATTGGCACGGAGCAATGTCAATAGCCCCATCCAATATTTTCTCCCCGGTTGCGGTAAGGATATGCTCAATATGTTCCATAATGAGGTCAAATTCAGCCTGGCTTCGCATGATTTTCATGGTGTTTTTGTCGAAATTACCATCCTTATCCAGCTTCATCTGAATAAACCGGCTGGCTGTCTTCGGCGCCAATGTGTAATCGAGTTCCTTGGCCACGGCCATATCATCTACGACCCAGCCCGGCATTTTCAGCTTGCTATCTATGGCCGCCTGAATTTTTTCCGCGTTATGGCTTTGCTTTTCCGGTGTCACCACCGGGCGTTGCAGGCGAAAATACAATATGGCAGCCGGCAGCACCGGGGTGTCCTTCCCTTTATTCAGCAGCTGGTTGGCCACCAGCAGATAGGTCAGCAGCTGCAGCTTCAGGCCATAATAAACCTCCGTAAGCTTGATTCCGGCCGAGCCGGTCTTATAATCCATTATCATAAAACGATTTTTGTCTTCGTTAAGGTCAATGCGGTCAATTTGCCCCACCAGCTCCAGCCGGTTGTTTTCCGCCAGTGGGAAAATCAGATTCAACGGCTCCCCGTCCCCATGGTATTCCCCAAAGGAGCGTTCAAACATCTCCGGATGGAACTTGCTGACCTGGTCAAATTCACAGAGCCGCTTCAGGGCAAACTGCGCCGTCTTTTCCAGCCGCTTCAGCTGAACTTCCAGCTGTTTGGAGGAATAAAGCATACCGTTGTTAACCCTTGGGGCCAGCTTGTGCAATATATCATGACACAGCTGATCCCGCTCCGCCTGGTCCAGTTCTCCCCACTTTTTTCCGGCCTGTTTCATCTGCTCGCCAAAATCCTTTAAAAGGGCGTGCATAAGCGTGCCCAGTTCCGGATTGCTGAAGCGGTTTATCTTGCGCTCCTTCAGCTTTAAGCCATCCTGGACAAAGAACCGGAACGGACAATTGTTGTACCGCTCAAATCTGGTAACAGAGCCCCGCAGGACTCCTTTTCTGGCATAAAGTGCCCTGGCCAAATCCCGGGGCAGCCTGTCCAGCCGCGGGTCCATAAACAGGCCTTGGCAAATCAGCTTCATATAGCTCCGGGTGGACTCATTCTGCAAAAGATAGTTGTATACCCGCTGCCACAGCTGAGGCAAATCCCCCTCATCCCGCAATTCCCGCAGGGCAATGGCCAAAGCCGATACAGACTGGCGCTTGTTGGCCAGCATGGTCAGCTGCTCAGCTTCCTCAAAGGATTTCATCCAATCCAACGGGATAGTCCGCAGCGTACCGGTTGGCAACAATGCTTTAATTTTGCTCACTATTTCAGCTCCGGTCATTGCTTCACCGGCCGCTGAGGCCAAGGTATAGGATACCCACAGATATTCCTGGGCCTGAGTAAAGGCCTTGTATATGAGATAATTTTCGCTAAAGCTGGCTTCCTCCCCCATAATGGCCAGCTCGATGATATTTGTCTGGTTTATATGCAGGCGGTCCGCATCGGACAATACGGGACTTTCCACCGTATGTCCCGGCATGACTCCAGCGTTGGCCCCCAAAATATATATCGCTTTGATATTATCCAGAGCATTTTTATCAAAGGAGGCAATATTAACATAATCCAGTCCCGGTGGTATCAAGGACATCTGCAGACCCGTCAGGCCTTCCTCCAACAATACCTGCAGCTCCTGAATCCCCATTTGGGTATCGCCACTGACCTCCACCAGCTGGTCCAGCATTTCCATAATGTCATTCCACACCTGCTGATGCTCCCTGGCCACATCCAGTGCCCCCGTTTGTTCCGCCTGATCCGCCCAGTCCTGCAAGGTCTTGGGCACATCTATATCCACTAAGAATTGATATATAGCCCCAATTTTTCCCCGGGTTGTACTGCTGTTGGTCAAAGCATCCTGCAGCTTGGCCAGCGGGGCCGCCACCAACCGGCGAAGCTGGTCAGCCGTTCCGGCCCGCAACTGCTTTTCTTCACTGATTTCTTCCTGCTCATCATCGATGGAGTACCGGGCATAATATGCCCATGGCTCGGTCTGACACCACACTTTACGGCCCTTCAGAACAAATTCCAAACAATAATTTTCCAACAAATCAATCTGCTGAAAGGTCAGCGGGAAAAAGCCCGTCTTAATGCAGGCAAATACATCCTCATACCGCCACCCCCTGGTCACGGCCAAAGCGGACCGAATCAGCTCTGCCACTGGGTGATTGGTGCATTGCCGCTTTTGATCACTGAAAAAAGGAATTTCATAATCCTTGAACACAAAGCTCAACAAATCACCATAGGCCGCCTCATCCCGGATGAGCACCCCGATATCCCGCCATTTATAGCCCTTTTCCTTCACCAGCCGAATGATGTCCGCCGCGGCCGCCTCTACTTCCAGACGGCAGGTAGCCGCTTCCACCAGGGAAATATCCCGGACATCAGCCACCGGCTGCAGTTTTCGCTTATCAAAGCCATTTTCCAGTGCCTTCAGCACCGGATTGGCAAACCGTTTTGTATCGGTAAAATGCCTGTATTCCACCGGACAGTGGTACTGTTCAGCCAGATTTAACAGCCGATTGCGGGTAATATAGGCCTGGTTGAACAGACCGGCGGCCTCCTGGTTGGCCCACTGCCCCTGGGCCGTAGTCATATCGTCCATATTAAATGTCACATGAATATTGGCTGCATACTGAAACAACTCGGCCAGAACCTGCCGCTCCAGGGGATTGAAATACAAAAAACCGTCCAGCCAGATATCAGCACCAGCCACCGTCCGGGACATAGACAGCCGCTCCGCCAAAATACTCATAATATCCTTGCTGTCATTGTAACGCCCCTCCATAGCTGCGGTATAATCCCCATACAGCAGGGCCAAATCAGCCAATTTATTGGTTAGGCGGATATCTTCCATGCTGTCACTGGTATCCTGCAGCTGAGCCGGGGTGATGCCATAGCCCTTGAACTCGTCAATAATATTGCCAAGAATCGCAGTAAAACCTCGCTGACGGGCTGCCCGGCCGAACACCTTCAACTCCTGACCGCGTTGGTCCAGAATATGCTTTAACAGCAATTGGCGTCCCATATCTGTAATGCCCTGCTCCAGTCCACCGCCGGTTTCCTGCAATATTTGATAAGCAAACCGTTTGAAGCCATAAATCTGGCACCGCATATACCCCCGGCCCTGTTGAGCCATCCGGTTGGCCAGCTGCCGCTCCACTTTGTATGTCATATGTTCCGGCAACAAAAGAATAATGGAAGGGCCCAGAGGCCTCTCCATTATCTCATTGCATATTTGATTGAGGCAGTAGTGGGTTTTACCACTGCCAGCCCTGCCTGTGATTATTTCTAACATTTTCCCCTCCAAAATAAATACGGCTTAATCCAATTCCACGCTAAGGACATCCGGAATACCGTTCAATGTCGACACAATAATTGGTTCCGGAATATTTTTCGTATTCAAAAGCTCCATGGCCACAATCAGCTGATTGCCGTCCGTAATCCGTTGAGCCGCCTTCAGTTTGACATTACGCACCTTTACTTCGTGACGATGGAGCACATCGTAGACTTCTTCCAGTGCCTCCGGCTTGTTGTTGATAATCAATCGGACGGAAAAATGTTTGTCAATGGCCAAAAAGGAATCCAATCGGGCCAGTAATGCCAATACCCCAAAGACAAAAACGGTGGTGGCCACTGCACCGGTGTAATGACCGGCCCCTACAGCCAGTCCTACTCCTGCAACTACCCACAGGCAGGCTGCTGTAGTCAGCCCGGTAACATTCAATCCTTCCTTCATTATGGCCCCGGCCCCCAAAAAACCAATGCCACTGACCACCTGGGCCGCCAAACGGGCCGGATCAGCATTGGTCTTACCCTCAACCCCGGCATACAGCTCCAAAGATAAAATCATAATCAGGCAGGACCCCAAGCATACCAACACATTGGTCCGCAACCCCGCCGATTTGTTTTTGGACTCCCGCTCATAGCCAATAATTCCTCCTAATATACAGGACATGGCCAGCTTGCCCAAAATTATCAAATCATATTCCAGCTCCATACCCTCACCACCTAAAAAGAAAAGGTTGTTATCGATATAATTACTACAATTATAGCACGATAACAACCTTTTATGTAAAAATTATAATCACTTCTTAGCCAACTGCAGGATAATCAAGAATTGTGCGAAGCCAGCCGGAGTGTCTATAAGAGAAGACGGGGTATTGGGCGGGGGCTGATTGCCTGAAGCCCCCGCCCAATTAGCCGCTACCCCCTCAGTCATCTAAAGATGCCAGCTCCCCAAGGGGAGCCGAGGGAATGGACCGGAGGGAAACTTTTCGCCTGCAAGCAGCGAAGTCCGGCCGCCGGCAGGCTCATCATGGGCAGAACACTTATTTACGCCTAGTGGAGGAGCGGCTCCGCCGCCTACGAAGAAACCGAAACCTTATTGCATGATGATTTCGGACGCAGCAATGAAGCCGAAAATGTTTTCCGCAGGGCTTGGCTGAATACTACATCCCATGGCAAGACTTGCGAAAAAGCCCCGTTGGGTTGAACCTCATCCGAGCGCTTCGCGCCCACCGACGGAGCTTTGCTCCTAGTGCCTGTAGGTGCTTCCCCATAGGGGAAGGCTTAAACAGGACCCGCGAAAAATGCCCGTTGGGTTGGACCTCATCCACCGTCTTCGACGGTCGGGAAGGCTTAAACAAGCCAGCTGGAGTGTCTATAAGGGGACATCAGATTGCCTTGGCACTTAGTGAGCACAAGCAACGAGCCGGGCGAGCTTAGTACCACTAGGCAATCTGTCTCAAGCGAGAGCGTGCCCCGTTAGACCTGCAGCTGGCAAATATGACCTGTTGAGTATTAGCTTATTGGTCGGGGCAGCTGCCTGTCGCCCCACCCCTCATTTATGCTGCAACCTTGGCTTTTTTACTCCCTGCAAAGCATGGCAAAAACAGCAGCAACCGGCTCACACAATAGGTCAGCACCAATCCGATGGCACAGGCCATTATCCACTTAGCCGCCGCCGGCAAATCAATCGGCAGCAGGAAATAAGCTACCGGGAACACAATCTGCATATGGCAGTAGTACATAGTGTAGGAATTGGCCGCCATTTCTCCCCAAAACTTGTTGGTCCCATCCAAAAACTGGCTAAAGAGAGCCAACAGCCCAAACACGGCTGACATCAGCAAAGACGCCTGCAAGGTAGCCTTTATCAGGACAAATTCGTACAGTGAAGTGGCAATCAGCTTGCCGAAAATTGCCCATACCGGATAAGAAACGGAAGCCACGCAAAACAGCGGTACCCATTTCACAAAAGACGGACGGTAACTCTCTTCCCCCTCAGCAAACCACTGGTGCTTCCAGGCATAGGCTCCCAAAAAGATAAACAGCACATACAGCAATATCCGGCATGGCTGCAGCACCAAAAAGTAGCTGAGATGTATCCACAAATCATCGTTACCGGTAATCAAATCCATGGCAAAAATATTGCAGAAAATCATTATAAACACGCACCACAGCAGGGTATTCCCCGGCTTGGACGGCGCACTCTGCTCCAACATCCCCGGATTAACCTTGCTGAACAAATACATCAACAGATACAGCACCGTCAATATTCCCAAATACCAATACTGCACATGGGAAAAGAATACGCCACTTCCCCCGGTCTGGGGATCAAAGAAGAACAAAGTATTGCAGAAAGTAGCAAAATCCATTGGAATATGGCGGCTATACAAAGTCAGATAAGAGGTTGGTGCCGCAAAGAGGGCTGCCCCCACTATCCACGGAATGGTAATCCGTTTTATCCGGCCCTTCCACCATTTGCTGTCGCCGTGCTTTTTCAGGCTCATAATACCGAAATAGCCCGCCACAAAGAACATTATTGGCATAATAAAAATATCGGCCCACAGGATAAACTGGGTAAAAAATAAATCGGAATGCTCCGCATCTACCACATACCACCATTCCGGCGCATAGGCCATATAACACATGGCCAGGTGAAAAATAATCATCAGATTGACAATAAACATCTTCAGATTATCCAAAAAAAACAATCTTTTTCCCTTCATCGAACAATACAACACCCTTCACAAAATATTTGATTACTTATGTATGATAACAGCATCCCAGCTGGCATCAAATAATATCTGATAAACCACATCATCGGCCCGGTTACCCCAAAACAGCTTGCCCTTTTCCAGGTTGGCCGCCAACAGGGAAAAATAACTGAGTACCACTATAGGATGCAGTTCTTTTTTGATTACCCCTTCCCGTTGGCCCCGTTCCACAAAGGAGTACAATGGCTTAAACAAATCAGTAACATTTTCCAATTCAGCAGTCTTGCTGATCATGGAGGCCATAAATTGCTCATAGACCTGAAATTCAGCCGGGTAAAGGCGATAATACTCCACCGTCCGCCAGTAATATCTTTCAAAGCACTGCTTTATCTCCCCCGTATCGTCAAAATCCTTCAACAGAAAATCGCAGTTCTTCTTTATGACATACCGGTACAGCTCCTTCAGCAGTTCCTCCTTGCTACTGAAATACACATATATTGTCGCCTGCGGTATGCCGGAGGTTTTGGCAATCATCGACATGGATACGCCGTTAATCCCCTGGGCTGCCATAAGTGAAACAGTGGCTTCCAATATTTTATTCTTCTTCAAGTCATTACGCTTTCTCATAGTCAATATGATAACCGATTAGTCGGTCGGTGTCAATCGTGAAAATTTATCAGACAAAAAAGAGGATAAACACCCTTATGTATCGAATTTTTACTATGTAATATTGTGGCGAAAAACCATATCGAAAGGAAGTAACGCAATGAGTGAAATGAAAAAAGTCAGTTTTTTGTATGGCAACGGAACCTTGGAGCTGGAGGTACCAGCCGAAAGTGCCGTACTTACCTCCCGGGTTGATGAATTAAAAAGCGACCGCTCCGGTCGGGAAATTGTCCATGAGGCTATGCTGAACCCCATCGACAGTCCACGGCTGTCCGAGCTGGCCAAAGGAAAACCCGACTGCACCATTATCATCTCTGACCATACCAGACCGGTACCCAGCCAGGACATTCTGCCGGAAATGATTGCCGAATTACGCAAGGGCAACCCTGATATCAAAATCACCCTGCTGGTATCCACCGGCTTCCATCGTCCTACCAGCACCCAGGAGTTGCAGGCCAAATTAGGCAAGGAATTGTATGATGAATTCAAGGATGATATTGTTGTCCACGATGCCCATAATCCAGCCACCAACACCAAGGTAGGTGAACTGCCGTCCGGTCCGGACTGCATTATCGACAAGGTAGCCGCCAATGCTTCCCTGCTGGTAGCCGAGGGCTTTATCGAGGCTCACTTCTTTGCTGGCTTCTCCGGTGGCCGAAAAAGTGTATTGCCGGGCATTTGTGATGCCGTAACGGTAATGGGCAATCACTGCGGTGAGTTTATCGCCTCCCCGTACGCCCGCACCGGCATTTTAAAGGGTAATCCTCTGCATATTGATATGGTGGCCGCCGCCAAAATGGCTAAACTGGCCTTTATCTGCAATGTAATAATCGACGAGGAGCAAAAAACTGTAGCCGCCTATGCCGGTAACTTTGAAACAGCTCATCTGGCCGGCACGGAATTTTTGGCCAAGTATTGCGCTGTTAAGCCTGCTCCGGCAGACATTGTTATAACCACCAACGGTGGTTATCCATTGGACCAAAATGCCTACCAGTGCCCAAAGGGGATGACTGCTGCCGAAGCCTCTATCAACGAGGGAGGCGTTATCATTATGCTGGCTACCTGTAGTGACGGTCATGGTGGTCAATCCTACTACGAGTCCATTCGGGATGCCAAAACAGCTGACGAATTTTTCCAAAAATGCGTCAACACCCCACAACGGGAAACCTTACCGGACCAGTGGTGTGCCCAGATATGGTGCCGTATCCTCCGAAAGCACACCGTACTTTTTGTAGCCGATCCAGCTCAAAAACAACTGATTGAGGATTTAAAGGCTCATTACTTCCCAACCTTGGAGGAAGCCTATGCTGAAGCCCGTCGTATAAAGGGTGAAAACGCAACGGTAACCTGTATTCCAAACGGGATTTCTGTAATAGTACGGGAATAAAAATAAAGTGACAGAAACAGTTGACTTTTTCAGGTGGCTCTCCGGGCTAAAAAAATTATCCCCCTGGCCAATTCTTCCGTCAATCTGCCTCTGTCGCTTTCTTGTTGCTGCACCGCCCTATTTCTTCAATAGAGCCCCCCGAGTCACCCCCAGGTTTCCAAACTTACTGTTAATATCATCAATAGCCTGATACAGCCTGTCCTTTTTTTCATCATGGAAAAGGGACAGGCTTTCCATTTCCTCAAAGCCGGTGGTGGACACCCCCAGCAGCCGAATTCCTCTGGTAATATTCAGATTTTCAAACAGCTCTTTTATCACCGTATATATATCATTATCAAAATTGGATGGCTCAAACAGCTGCTTTTGCCGGGTAAAAGTGGAAAAATCACTTTGCCTGAGCTTCAGCTGAACAGTTTTGGCCTTGAAGCCAGCCTGACGGAGCCGCCACCCCACCTTCACTGATAAATATAGCAAAACCTCCAACGCCGCCTCGGCAGACTGCAAATCCTCCGAAAAGGTGGTTTCGTTCCCAATGGACTTGGCCCGTCCTCTAGGCGCCACCGGTCGCTCATCAATTCCCTGCGCCAGTAAAAACAAATGCTGGGCCGTTTTATCCCCAAAGGTCTTATGCAGCTCCTCATAGGACATTTTCCGCAAATCAGCAATGGTCTTAACCCGCATTCTGTCCAAAATTGCCGCGGTCTTGGCCCCTACCCCCCAGATACGCCTTACCGGCAATGGATCCAAAAACTCCTGAACACGGTCCTTGTTCACTATCACCAGCCCGTCCGGCTTATCCAAATCCGAAGCTATCTTGGCCAAAAATTTATTGGGGGCAATCCCCACTGACGCTACTATTCCAGTCTTTTCCTTTATTTCCTGCTTTAACTTCAGGGCATATTGACGAGGACTGTCCATCAACCGTTCCATGCCAGTCAGGTCCAGAAAGGCCTCATCAATAGACAAAGGCTCTATCAATGGGGAATAATGGTCAAAAATATCAAATATCTGTTGGGATACCTCCGCATAGCGGGGATAATTTCCCTGAATAAAAATCCCTTGGGGACACAGCTTCATGGCCTTGGCTGTGGGCATAGCGGAATGCACCCCAAATTTTCTAGCTTCATAGGAGCAGGTTGACACCACGCCCCTACCACCAATACCGCCTACTATCAGAGGCTTTCCCCGGTATTCCTCATGATCCAGCTGCTCCACCGAGGCAAAAAAGGCATCCATATCCACATGCATAATGATTCTTTCCATGATTTTCTCGCTATCTTCTGCGATGACACCTCCCCCAAGACAGGCAAGCTTTATTCCATCAATACCGTAACATCAATCCAGCTTTAACCGCTCCCCACTGGCGTGCTGGCCGTGGGTGCCATCGTACACCCTCACCCCAACAGCTTCCAGCTTGCGGGAAATATTAGCAATAGTCGGGCAAAGCACCGGCACATCTTCCGCATTTTTCTTATTGGTGCAATGGGAAATATGCACCGCCTCAATATTATTCTTCACCATGCGGGCAATCTTCTTTTCAATGCCCTCTTCCTGGTTTTCCAGCATACTATCCCCACAGCCGTTACAGGTCCACATAGCCGCCAGCTGTACATCCTCACCAGCATATTTCCCAAACCCTTCACTTCGTTCATTGAAGGCTCTGAGGCAACCGGTCCCCGCACATGACGCAGATGTTTTCAGGCAACGCAAAATGGCAATTTTTTTCATATCATACTCTCCCAAATGAATATTATCTTTTCTCGTTTAAAGATAGGGCTTTAAGCCCCTCATTCCTAATTGTCTCAATACACCCAGTAGTTCTTCTCAGCCCGCTCATAAAAGGCCTTCACCAGCTTTTCTGAAAACTGCAGCACCGGCAACACCACCGGATTGTCCGCAAAGAAATCAATATGCCGGTTGAAGCGCTGACTGGTCAGCTTATTCAGCTCCTCCAGCTGAAAATATTTTTCCTCCCGACTGGACACCACATTATCAAACACATACAGGGTTATGGTCAAATCCCGGATAAACGGCACCAGCATCAGCTCCCTGACCATGTCCGCCTCCATACCCATTTCCAGGGCAATATCAACAGCAATGTCCGTTTCGGCGACGGCAGGCGTCTGGTGAAGGTTAAACATTATACAATTATTATGGGCAATGCTGTTCCGCAGGTTTTTTACCACATCCAGCAAATGAGCCGGTATATGCTTTTGGTCATATTTGTCAAAATACATCTCGTACAGGTCAATAAACTGGGAAAAAGTCTGGATTTCAATAATATTCCAAACCGCCAGGTTTCCCTTGTACTTTTCAATCAGGCCCTTGGCGTATTTAGTCTGGTGCTTGGACAGCTCCTTATCAAACCACTTGTGCCGGGCCAGATATTCCTCCACAATCTGGTAGCCATCTTCCTTCTTGTTTTTGGCCAGAGCCTTCAATAGCTTGATTTTGGCATAATGCTCCACATCCTGAACCAGATTGAACATTACCCGCCTAAAATATAAATCCAGCAGGGACAACTCCTTTAAATAAGCGAACTCCAGCTTCTTATATCGAGTCCCCACCCCGGGCAGCTTGGTTTTTTCATAATTTTCCGCATAGTATTTCAGACGAAAATAATATGTATGGTTAGACAGATATTCAATGGCCTCCGGCTCCTTCACAATGTTAAAGCCAATATTTTGGGCCTTCATCTGCTGTATCTGCCCCTCAAGGCTCAATTTATTGTTCCCCAATTTACCACCCCCAACTGCATTTACATAATAATTTTAACATTGCCAAAAAAGATTATCAAATAGGCCGCGGCATCGGCTGGCAAAAACAGGCCCCGTCTTATCGCTATTCTCCCCTCAAGGCCCCGCCGCCCATCCCACATATAAAAAAGTAACTACCTTTCTTGCACAGGTAGTTACTCATTTTCGTACAGCTTGCGGTATATTCCTTCATGTCGCAATACACTTTTAACATACAGCTCTGTTTCCTTGAAAGGAATGGCCGTCACATCGTTAAAATCGTAATCCCAACCGTTTTGTACCATCCATTCCTCCACATTGCCCCGGCCGGCATTATAAGCCGCCAAAGACAATATCTTGTTGCCATGGAACTCCTTCATTAGCTGGGCCAGATACCAGGAGCCGTACTGAATATTTTTTTCCGGTTCGCTAAGCGCCTCCACCGAATAATCCCGGTCATCCGTTTCCTCCGCAATCCAGGAGGCTGTTTCCGGCATAAGCTGCATCAGCCCCACCGCTCCGTGATGGGATTTGGCGTTATTTTTAAAGTTGCTTTCGGTCTTTATTACCGCTGCCACCATAAATTCATCAATTCCGTTGTCCTGACAATCCCTTTGAACAAACTCACGGTAATAATACGGGAACATAAAGGTCCGCTGCACCGTTTCCTGCTGCATGACAAAAAAGGTCAAAAAGGCCGAAAACAATATAGTTATACCAATAACAAAGCTCCAGGTCTTGCGCTTAAATTCTTTTTTCCGTTGCAGATATTCCTGCCTGCGCTGCCGTCTGACCTCATCTCTGTCCATTGTTCACCTTCTCCAACACCTGGCGACGCAGTGCTTCTATGTCGCCATCATTATTTATCACCACATCGGCCAGTTTTTGCTTTTCAGCAAGACTCATTTGGGAATTTATCCGGCGAAGAGCCTCGTCCTCCGTATACCCGTTGCGGTTTATCAGCCGAGCCTTTTGGGTAGCCGGAGATACATACACCAGCCATTTTTCATCAGTCATTTTATCAAAACCCGTCTCAAATAGCAAAGGCACATCCCAAAAAATCACTTTGGCACCCCGTTGCCGGGCAACCTCTGCCTCAGCCAGCAACCGGTCCTTTATCAGGGGATGAACCAGCGAATTTATAATATCCAACTCCTGCCGATCCCGAAAGACAATATCGGCCACGGCCTGTCGGTTCAGAGTTCTGTCCTGATTCAAAACCTTGGCCCCATACCGGTCCACATAAATTTGCCAAATGGCTTGACCCGGTTCGGCCAGCTGCCAGGCTATTTTATCACAGTCTACCACAGTGCAGCCAGCCTGAATCAGCATATCAGCCACCGTGCTTTTGCCGCTGGCAATGCCCCCTGTCAAACCAATTATTTTCATGGCTATACATCACCCACCAGTTCCCAATTCTATTACTACCCCCTCAGACATCTAAAGATGCCAGCTCCCCCCAAGGGAGCCGAGGAGAAATTCCTAATTCTTAATTCATCATTCCCAATTCTATTACTCCCCCTCAGACATCTAAAGATGCCAGCTCCCCCAAGGGAGCCGAGGAGAAATTCCTAATTCCTCATTCATAATTCCTAATTCCTAATTAACAACCAACTTCCGCTCAGTTCATCATCTGGCACTGCGGGCAGAAATGGGTTCCCCGGCCACCTACCCGAATCTTCTGCATTATAGTGCCACACTTCCGGCATGGCTGTCCATCCCGTCCATAGGCAAACAGATTATCCTGATGGCTGCCCTTGTCACCGTTCCCATCCCGATAATCCCGGAAGGTGGTACCACCATCATTTATACCGTCAGCTATCACCTTATTGATGCTTTCGTACAGTCTGGTCAGTTCATCCGCTGTTACCGAGGCTGGCGTCCTGATAGGATGAATTCCGGCCAAAAACAAGGCCTCATCCACATAAATATTTCCCAATCCCGCTATAACGGACTGGTCCAGCAGAAAGCTCTTAATGGCTCCCTGGCGACCGGTGCAGACTTTTTCCAGATATTCCAGAGTAAAGTCCGCTGACAGAGGCTCCGGCCCCAGCTCAGCTAAACCCTTTATCTGATTCAGCTCATTCGGCTTCATAGCATAGATAGTGCCCAAGGTCCGGCTGTCAGCATATACCAGGCTTCCCCCATCATTCAAGTTAAAGACAATCCTGGCGTGTTTTTGCTCCGGAGCCCCAGGTGGACAATAGCATACCTGCCCGGTCATCCGCAGATGAAACACCAGGGAAATCTGATTATCCATGTGCAGTATCAGATATTTGCCCCGCCGCTCCAGTCGGTCAATCACCCGAAACAGCAGCCTGTTTACAAACTCACCGGGAGTTGGATGCTTTATCTGACGACTTAACAACAGATTTATATTCTTAATGCGCTTGCCCTGAATATGAGGCTCCAGGGAACGCTTTATCGTTTCCAGTTCCGGCATCTCCGGCATATTTACTCCTCCAATCAACGGTTATTCTGCCAATTCTTTCATAGCAGGCCCCGCAGTGATATTTCGCTTATTACTTAGCTTCAGCCCAGTTTTTGCCTAAATTTATATCTATGGAAAGGGGCACCTTCAAGTGTACCACCTGCTCCATAGCCTCTTTCAAAATGTCCTTAACCGTCTCCAGCTCGGACTCCACTACCTCCAGCACCAATTCATCGTGCACCTGCAACAAAATACGGCTCTTCAGTCCGGCCTCCTGTATCATCCTGTAGGCCCTTATCATAGCCAGCTTGATAATATCCGCCGCCGTCCCCTGAATCGGCGTATTCATCGCCATACGCTCCGCCAGCATCCGTTGGTTATAGTTGCTGCTGTTAATGGCCGGCAAATCCCGGCGCCGTCCGAAAAGCGTCTGCACATAGCCATTGGTATGAGCCTCCGCCACAGTTTTATCAATGAAGGCCTTAACCCCCGGACATTTCTCGAAATAGCTTTCTATGTAGCCAGCTGCTTCCTTACGGGTAATCTTCAAATCCTGGGATAAACCGTAATCACTGATACCATACACAATACCAAAATTAACCGCCTTGGCACTGCGGCGCAGCTGTGGCGTAACCTCGCTGATGTCCACCCCAAACACCTCAGCCGCGGTACGGGCATGTATATCTTCGTTTTCATTAAACGCCTTAATAAAGCTCTTGTCCTCCGACATATCCGCCAAAACCCGCAGCTCAATCTGGGAATAATCCGCCGACAGAAGGTAGTCATATCCCGGGCCTGGCTCAAACAGCTGGCGTATTTTCTTGCCTTCCTCCCGACGCACCGGAATATTCTGCAAATTCGGATCCGAGCTGCTGAGACGGCCAGTGGCCGTAACAGTCTGGTTAAAGCTGGTATGCACCCGGCCAGTACGACTGTTAATCAACTGGCTTATGCCATCCAGATAAGTGGATTTCAGCTTGGTCCATATCCGATAGCTCAATATTTTCTCAATCACCGGATGGGCTCCCCGGAGCTGTTCCAGCACCTCAGCGTTGGTGGAATACCCGGTCTTGGTCTTTTTCAATACCGGCAGACCCAGCTTCTCAAACAAAACCTCGCCCAGCTGTTTGGGAGAATTAACATTAAATTCCTGCCCTGCCAAGTCACAGATGTCCCGTTCCAAATCCTCTATAGTTCCGGCTACCTTTATGGCCTGCTCCCGCAAATTCCGACTATTGACGAAAATACCGTTGGCCTCCATGGAAGCCAGTACCTCCACCAAGGGCAGTTCCACCTCGTTATACAGCCTGGTAAGTCCCTTTTTATCCAACAGCTCCTGCATCTTCCCACCTATTTGGGATAAGGCAAAAGCCTGCCATGAATACAGCTCGCTTGCCACAGTATCCTTTCCCGGAACCGGCAAAGACGGCTCATACTGACTAGCCAATTCTGCCACATCGTATTTGCTGCTGACCGGATTTAAAAGATAGCCAATCAATTCCATATCAAAAATCGGCCCCTGTAGCACCAGCCCGGCGTGACAACAGCTTTTCAGGTTGTGAATGTATTTTGTAATTGATGCATCGGCAAAGACGGTTTTGACCGTCTCCCAGACCTGCTTATCAACGGAATTATCCTCTGCAAACAAGGAAGTCATGTCTTCCGCCAAATCCGGTGCTATTTCCACAAAATACCGCTCGCCGGCCACACTAAGCCCCATACCCAGCAACTCCAGCTGGGGCACCTGTCCGGTAAACTGGGCTACAGCATAAACACGGCCTGCAGTCTGACATGTCTGCACCAGCTGTCGGGCCTCATCTACTGTAGCAATTTTTCGGGGCGCCGGCACCACAATCTGGTCCACCGGGGCCGCCTCCGCCCCCTCCGTTGAAATAAACGGCTGAATAGCCTTAAGCATAGAGCGGATATTATATCTGGTATAAAATCGTGTAAGTTCACTGCCTACAGTTTTAATTTTGAATTTATCATCATCAAAGTCCACCGGCACATCCGTGCAGATGGTAGCCAACTTCTTGGACAAAATAGCCTGCTGCTGATTGTCGCGGATATTTTCCTGCAGCTTTTTTCCGGCAATCTCCTCGATGTGCAGCAACACCTCTTCCACGGAGCCATAGGCGGACAAAAGCTTGATGGCGGTCTTTGGACCCACCCCCGGCACCCCGGGAATATTATCGGAGGTATCCCCCATCAGTCCCTTCATATCAATGAGCTGAATCGGGTCCAGGCCATATTCCTCTTGAAAAGCCGCCTCATCATATACCTTCAGTTCTGAAATTCCCTTTTTGGTAAACAGCACCTTCAGATCTGGCTTCACCAGCTGCAGGGCATCCTTATCCCCGGTTACGGCGTAGGCTTCGTAGCCATTATCCACCGCCTTGTTAGCCAGTGTACCGATGATATCATCTGCCTCATAGCCAGCCAGCTCAATCAAAGAAATGCCCCAGGCTTCGGCCATTTCGTGCAACAGGGGAATTTGGCTCAACAGCTCCGGTGGCGTTGGCTTTCTGGTCCCTTTATATTCGGCAAACATCTCATTCCGAAAGGTCTTTTTCCCCTTGTCAAAAGCAATAACCAGCGCATCCGGCTGCCACTCCGACAAAAGCTTTACCAGCATATTGGAAAAACCGTATATGGCATTGGTAAATTCCCCCGAAGCCGATTCCAACAGGGGCAAAGCATAGAAAGCCCGGTATAGCAGGCTGCTTCCATCCAAAACAAAAAACTTCTTCTTCAAAATACTTCCTCCAGGCAAAGCTAAGGGATGTGAAAAATGCTCCCGTTTCTTCACATCCCCCTTGTTACTTCATTGTGTAATATATCAAGCCGGCCTTATCTGCTGTACCGCCACCTAAATGTAGCAGTTTGCCAGCATAAGCAGCATTTATATACAAAACATCCTTAAATACACTAACCGGAGCCGTACTGTAGCAGGTTACTGCGACCTCATTGTCCCGGTCATAGAAAATAGGTATATTCAGCGCCTCAGCCATGGCTACAGCCGGCAGATAACATTCACCATTCTTTTCCACTGCCTTAAAGGCCATCATCTGCCCATTCAGCTGGATGCTGTATGGCTTGGCAACATAGGTTGGCTGTCCATCTTCCGCCTCAATCTTGGCAGCGATGGCTTCATCACTTTCAAAGCATTCTACCCCAAAACCGTGCAGCCACTCATTCACCTGGGCCACCGTAATCGGCTGCCGCTCATAAGTATCCGGGTAGATATAATATGTTACAGTACCATCCGGGGCTTTTTCCACCACGACCCGATTGTAAAAAATCTCCACCGGGGTGCCCACCTCAACCCGTTCATACAACGCCTCCACATCCTGTTCATGCATCCGAATGCAGCCCCTGGACGCAAAGGAACCTATGCTGTCCGGGTTGTTGGTGCCATGGATACCATAATACGGCCGAAAACTAATCCACCGATATCCCAGCGGGTTGTCCGGACCGGAATAAACCACCTCACCGCTGCGGGAATCCCGCCAAATCGGATTGACCTCCTTTTCGATAACCGTATAATACCCCACCGGCGTCGGATCTGACGGCTTACCACAGGCGATTGGATACAGCCGGGTTTTCACACCTTGTTCGTATAGATAAAGCCCCCGGCTGGCCAGATTGATAACTATTTTAGTTCCATCGTTTACTTTGGGAACAATCTCCTCACTGGCAGTCCCGCTTTCAGCCGCCAATGCCACATTGCACATCAGCATAACTGCCATAGCAGCAATTCCCGCTACTTTCTTTAAGCCCCTCATATTATCCCCCTGAAAAATTACTATGTACAAAGCTGTATACCCCTATACTTTTGCACACTTTCCCTGAGTGTAAGTTTATCACGGTGACACTATTTTTTCAATTACAAGTTAAAAGGAAAAAGGACCGTGACCAACCGCTAAACGCCTTGTCACAGTCCCCTCAAATTATTCCTTTAGTTCCAGCCCCACCGGGCAATGGTCACTGCCAAAAATTTCGTTGTATATAGTAGCCGACTCAATCTGGTTGTCCAATCGGTTGGATACCAAAAAGTAATCTATCCGCCATCCCGCGTTATTGGCCCTTGCCTTCCGCAGATACGACCACCAGGTGTAAGCACCTGTTACATCCGGGTATACCTTGCGGAAGGTGTCCGTAAAGCCTGCTGCCAACAGCTCGGTAAATTTCTGACGCTCATCATCGGTAAAGCCGGCATTCTTGTGGTTTGTCTTGGGATTTTTCAAATCTATTTCCTTGTGGGCCACATTCAAATCCCCACAGATAATCACCGGTTTCTTTCGGTCAAGACTGCAGACATAATCCCGAAATGCCTTTTCCCATTCCATCCGATAGCTGAGTCGGGCCAGCTCCTTTTGAGAGTTGGGGGTATACACCGTCACCAGATAATAGTCCGCAAATTCCAGCGTAATAACCCGGCCCTCATGGTCATGTTCCTCAATGCCCAATCCATAGGATACATCCACAGGCTCCACCCGGGTAAACACTGCTGTACCGGAATAACCTTTTTTCTCCGCACTGTTCCAGTATTGCTTATATCCAGGCAAATCCAGTATAGCCTGCTCTGGCTGCATTTTGGTTTCCTGCAGGCAGAAAACATCCGCATCCATATCCCGGAAGGATTCCATAAATCCTTTGGTCAAACAGGCCCGAAGGCCATTGACATTCCATGAAACAAACCGCATACACTGTCCCCCTTATCAGCCATTCTGGGTAGGGTCTCCCACCATAACGAGATAGGCGATCACTATCAGGCCCAAAACTATGCGATAGTAGCCAAAGGCCTTAAAATCGTTGTTTTTAATGTATTTCAGCAAAAATTTAATGGACAATATGGAAACCACAAAGGCAGTGGCCATACCAACCACCAAAATCAAAATTTCAGCCCCGGTGTAATGAAAACCAAACTTGACCATCTTCAACAAGCTGGCACCAAACATAACCGGAATTGCCAAAAAGAAGGTAAACTCTGCCGCCACATAACGGGATGCGCCAAACATAATCCCCCCCAGAATAGTAGCTCCGGAACGGGAAGTCCCCGGTATCAGGGACAACACCTGAAACAGACCAATAATAAACGCAGTCTTGTAGCTGAGCTTGTCCAAATCACTAACCGCCGGAGTACGGTTCTTGTTGTAATTTTCTACCACAATAAACATTATGCCGTAAAAAATCAAGGTAGCCGCCACCACTGGTGCCGTCATAAAATGTTCTTCCATATACTTGTTGAACATCAGTCCGATAACACCGGCCGGAACACAGGCAAAAATAACCTTGTACCACAGACGATAGGTTGCCCGTTTTTCCGCTTGATTCTTGTACCCGGCAAAGGGGTTCAGCTTTTCAAAGTTAAGCACCACAACCGCCAAAATAGCTCCCAGCTGGATAACCACCAGGAACATATCCATAAATGACTTGGACACATCCAGCTTGATGAATTCGTCCACCAAAATCATATGACCGGTGCTACTGATTGGCAGCCATTCCGTAAGGCCTTCCACCACACCAAGAATAACTGTTTTTATTAACTCCATTATAGTTAAATCCAATTTTTATCTCTCCCTGTATTTCTTTTCAAATCAAACAGAAAGATTATAACGCAATCGTTCAAATTTTTCCATACAAATATGGAAAAATATACTACTTAGCGTTTCGCCGATGGTTCAAAAGATATCTCGGCATAACGCAGTTGTTCAAAAAATTCCATAATTTTATGGAATTTTATACCACTTGGCGTTTCGCCGATGGTCCCCTACCCCAACATGTTCGGTCCAAAGCTCATGGGCAGCAGCTCCGCCAAACTCATTGCCTTATAGTCAGTCACGCTTTTGGCCACTATCACCTGCATATGATCCGGCTCAGCAAACTCCCGCATCACCTGACGACATATTCCACAAGGCACACAGTAGTCTGTTACGGTATAGTCCTTGCCCCCCACCACAGCCAACGCCACAATTTTCGCGTTCTTATCCGCTGCAATAGCCTTAAATATAGCCGTCCGCTCCGCACATATAGTAGCCGAATAGGCGGCATTTTCAATATTCACCCCGGTATACATCTCACCGTTATCCATCAGCACCGCCGCTCCTACATTAAAATGGGAATATGGCGCATAGGACCGGGGCAGCACATCCAAGGCCGCCTTTATCAATTTTGACCGGTCATAGTCATTTCTTTCGGTATAACTTTCCATGGCCCAGCTCCATTACAGCGTGATTGATTGGGCGGCCTTCAGCGTTTCTCTGGCCTCAGTCACCAATGCTTCAATAATATCCGCCATAGGCTCAATCTTCCGGATTGGAGTCAGGCTCTGTCCGGCCTGTATCATACCATTTTCCACATCGCCATCCACGGCAGCCAGCTTATTGGTACCGGTGGCCATTTTCAACAGCTCTTCCTTGGTAGCCTTGCCAGAAAATTCCAACGCCTGATATTCCTCGGAGAATTTGTTTTTCAGCCCCCGTACGGCACTCTTAATAGTCTGGCCGGTAACAATGGTATCGGTATCCTTGGCCTCAATGAGCTTCTGCTTGAAATTGGCGTGTACCGGGCATTCCTCGGCCACCAAAAATCTGGTACCTATCTGTACACCGGCAGCACCCATCAACAGGGCCGCCGCAATACCCCGGCCATCAGCAAACCCGCCAGCCATTACCACCGGAATACTTACCTCCGGAATAACCTGGGTCATCAATGCCATGGTGGTAAGCACCCCAATGTGGCCCCCGGCTTCCATACCTTCTACCACAATGGCATCAGCCTTATTGTCCTCCAACCGCTTGGCCAGCTTCACATTTGGTACCACCGGCACAACCTTGATACCGGCCTGATGAAGCGGCTCCACAAATGGCACCGGATTGCCGGCCCCCAGGGTAACAAACGCCGGCTTCTCCTGACAAATAACCTCCAAAATTTCATCCTTATTCGGTGCCATCAGCATGATATTCACACCAAATGGCTTGTCCGTCAAAGTCTTAGCCTTGCGAATTTCCTCCCGCACATAATCCGTGGTCCGGCCCCCACAGGAGATAATGCCGGCCCCACCGGCATTGGACACAGCCGCTGCCATTTTGGCATCAGAAATCCAGGCCATGCCTCCCTGAATAATCGGATATTTTATCCCCAGAACCTCACAAATACTTTTACCCATTGTTGCACCTCCACTTTTACTGACAATTTACCCCTAATATTTCTGCTAAAAAACAGCAGTTACTTGTTATCCCTCGAACAGTGCCTTGGCAAAGTCATCTGCCACAAAAGGTCGCAAATCCTCCACCCCTTCTCCTACGCCAATCCATTTGACCGGCATGGAAAGCTCCGCCTTGATACCGATTACTACGCCGCCCTTGGCTGTACCATCCAGCTTGGTGAGCACAATACCGGAAATCGGCGCCGCTTCGGTAAAAAGCTTGGCCTGACTGATGGCATTCTGACCAGTGGTAGCATCCAAAACCAAGAGGGTTTCATGGGGAGCATCCGGTATTTCCCGCTGAATAACCCGATTTATTTTCTTCAGCTCCTCCATCAGATTGGACTTGGTCTGCAGACGACCGGCGGTATCGATCAGCAGTACATCCACATTGCGGGCTACTGCCGCTTTTACCGCATCATAGGCCACTGCCGCCGGATCAGAGTTTTCCTCATGCCGAATAACCTTGGCCTCAGTACGCTGTCCCCATATTTCCAATTGGTCAATGGCCGCGGCCCGAAAGGTATCCGCTGCAGCCAGCATAACTGTCTTGCCCTGAGACTTGTAATAGGCACTGAGCTTGCCAATGGTGGTAGTCTTGCCTACCCCATTGACACCGATAACCAAAAATACCGTTGGTCCGGACTGGGCCATATTTATTTCATTGGAGTCACGGGTGAGCAAATCAGAAATCTGTCGCTGCAAAAATGGCTTCAAATCCTCCGGCGAGTTGATTTCCTTCTTTTTTATGCCCTTTCGCACGGACTCCATCAGCCGTTCTGTGGTGTTTACCCCCACATCGGCCATAATGAGGATTTCCTCCAGCTCATCCAGCAAATCATCATCTATATCTGCGTAGCCAATCACCAGCTTTTCAATTCGCTCAGTAATAGACGCCCGAGTTTTGGTCAATCCCTGTTTTAACTTATCAAAAAATCCCACAACAATTCCTCCAAATAATCTTAGTTGTCCACATAGCTTTCCGCATCCTTCAGCTTTACCGACAATATCTTGGACACACCGGCATCCTCCACGGTCACGCCATACATTGAGTTGGCCACTTCCATTGTCCCCTTGCGGTGAGTTACCACAATAAACTGGGTATTGTCCGCATATTCTTCCAGAAAGCTGCCATACCGGCCAATGTTGGCCTCATCCAACGGGGCATCAATTTCGTCCAATAGGGAGAATGGCGCTGGCCGATACTGCAGAAAGGAAAATAACAGAGCTACCACCGTAAGGGCGCGCTCGCCGCCGGACAATACCGCCAAATTCTGCTGCTTTTTTCCCGGAACCTGCACCATAATATCCACACCGGACTCCAGTACATTTTCCTTGTCGGTAAGGGTAATCTTGGCCATACCACCACCAAACAGGCGGACAAAAATGTCGCCAAAGAAAGCATTTATCTGATGGAAGGCCTCCGTAAACTGAGTGGTCATGGTGGCATCCATTTCACCAATAATCTTCAGCAAATCCCCCTTGGCCGCCACCAAATCGGCTGCATTGCCGGAAAGGAAATCATGCCGTTCCAGCTGCTCCTGATATTCCGCCGGGGCATTTGGATTCACCAGTCCCAAAGCTTCAATCTCCCGCTCCAGGCGTTTCAGCTCCCGCTTCAAAGCCGGTGGTTCCATTTCCGGTACCAGCTCCGCCGCCCGTTCCGGCAAAATGCCATGCTCGGACAGCATATGCTGCTGCAGCTGATCCAAATCGTATTCAGTATGGGAAGCATCCATTTCCAGCTTGTGCAGCTCTGCCTGAATTTCATTGAGCCGGTTCTGGGCCTCTCTGGTTTCCTTCTCATTTTTCTGGCTTTCCACCAGTTTATTCATTCGGTTGTTATAAACCTCATTATAATCCTTTTTGGCAGCCGCAAAATCATTTTGCAGCTGCTGAATGCGGGTAAGCAGCTGCCCAATCTGGGTCTGGCTCTGCTCCAGCTCATCGTCCAGCCGATGGATTTCCTGCTGGTTTTGGCCGATGGTTTCCTGATTGCGGTCCAGCTCTCGCTGGCGAAGCAAGGTCTTTTCCTTTACCAGCAGCAAATTCTGTTCATAAACAGTCTGCTCATGCTCCAGTCGGTTAGTATGGGCCGCCAGCTCATCTGCTTCCTGATCCAGCTGGTCGTACTCATCAGTCAAAGCCTGCAGCTGGTCTGACAAGGCTTTATTATCGCCATCCTGCTGGGAAATGGCCTCCCGCAGCGCACCGACTCTGGCCTCCAATGCCGCAAAATCGGCTTGGGCATTGGCCAAAGTCTCCTGCAAGCTTCGTTGATTATCCCGGTCCTTATCAATATTTTCAGTCAATGATTGACAAACCAGCTGATATTCCTGTACCTGCAGCTCCAAATTATGCAGTTCATTCCGCCGGCTGTCCATATCCTTATCATTGCTCCTCCCTGAGCTGCTGTATTTCGCCCTGGCGATTTAGGAAACTGCTTTCCCGATGCTGATGACTACCACCGGTCATAGCCCCGCCGGGACTTAACAATTCCCCTTCCAGGGTAACAATCCGCAAGCGCTGTCCCATATGCCGATTTAAGGCAATGGCATTATCCAAGCTATCCACTATCAGGGTTCGTCCCAGCAAAAATTCCACCACAGGCTTATACATTGGCTCAGCCGACACAATTTCACTGCCCCAGCCGACAATCCCCGGCATATGCCCCGGCAACTGCTCACGACTTTTCTTGGGAATAATATCCGACAAAGGCAGGAAGGTTACCCGACCAGCTTTAGCCTGTTTTAAAAATTCAATGGCCGCCTTGGCTGTATCCGTATCCTTGGTGACAATATTCTGCAGACTGCTGCCCAAAGCCGTTTCTACCGCTGTAATGTATTTACCGGGCACTGTCATGAGCTCTGCCACAGTACCGCAGACCCCGGAACGCCAGTCAGCCTCGCTTTTCAGCACCTGTTTTACCGCCTTGCCAAAGCCCTCATAGGACTGCTGCAGCTTTTCCATTATCTGCAGCCGGCTGGTTATCTTTTGCAGCTGGCTGTCCTGCTGTGCCTTGCGTTGAATAATATCCACCAAGGACTCCTTATCCCGCCGGAGCTGCTCCTCCAATTGCCGGAGGTCGGCTGTCTGCTGCCGCTGCTCTCCTTCGGCTGTAGCCAAATCGGCCGACCGGCGCTTCAGTTCCAATTCCTTGGCAAAAAGCTCCCTGTTTAAGGTATCCAGCTGAGCTCTCTGCTCATCCCTCAGCTGACTATCGCTGGCCAGATCCCGCTCCAGCACCATCAGCTCACTGGTTTTTTGATTCAGTTCAGCTGACTTTCCCTGAAAATCCTGCTGGATTTTTTGCTGGGTATCCCGCTTGGCCTGCAGAGACTCCCGCAGCTTTTTGGCCTTCTCCCGATTGGCCCTTATCTGGTCAACGACATCGGCCAGAGCCGCCTTGGACTCCATCTCACTGCTGCCGGCTGCCTCGATATCCGCCTGAGCCTCCTTTACCGCACTGTTTAACTCAACCATCTGCTGACTCAACAGTCGGCGGGCCGCTTTACCCTGACGGCGGCGTTCCTCCAGCACCTTTATCTCGCTTTCCGCTGCCTCAATCTGACTATGCACCTCATTCCGGCGTTGGGCTACACTTTCCTGTTCCTTTTCCAGCTCCAGAATAACCTTGTTGTACTGCTCCTTCCGGTTTTCGGATAACTGCAGGGCCGTTTTGGCCGCCGTTTCCTGATCCTGCTTGGCCTTGATGGCAGTCCGATGCTTGTCCCGTTTTTTGGTCAAAGCCAAATAATCCAGGTAAATCCCTGCCAGATTAAACTTTTTCAGCTCAATCTGTAGAGCATTATATTTTTCTGTCTTTTCCGCACTTAGCTGCAAAGGCTCCAGCCGGTTTTCAATTTCCCCGATGATGTCCTGCACCCGAAGAAGATTGGCCTCGGTATCCTCCAGCTTGCGCATGGATTCCCGTTTCCGGTTCCGATATTTGGTAATTCCAGCGGCTTCCTCAAAAAACAGCCGCCGTTCCTCCGGCCGGGCATTCAAAATAGCATCAATCTTGTTCTGACTTATGATGCCCATACTGTCGTGCCCGATACCGGTATCGGCAAACAGATTGGTTATATCCTTCAATCGGCACCGGGATTTGTTTATGTAAAATTCGCTGTCGCCGTTGCGAAACAATCGTCTGGTAATAATGACTTCCTGAAAATCCACCGGCAGAGTGCCATCATTGTCGAAAACCAGGGAAACCTCCGCCACCCCCATAGGCCGCCGGGCTGAGCTACCGTTAAATATAACATCCTCCGCCTTGGTTCCCCGGATATTACGGACATTTTGCTCCCCCAATACCCATTTTATAGCATCGGAAATATTGCTCTTGCCGCTGCCGTTTGGACCAACGATGGCGGTAATTCCCTTGTCAAAATCCACCTCTATTTTATCAGCGAAGGTCTTAAAACCATAAGCCTCCAGTCTTTTTACCTGCAAATATAACACCAGCCTACACAGAATTTAATAACATCTTATTTTATCATAATTAGCCTTTTATGGCGAATTTTCCCCCTTTCATCTTAAAATATAAATTTTCATTATCATATCATAAAATCCGTTTAACATTTGCAAAATATATGGTATAATTCTTTTAGATAATTTTAATTTATTATTACCTTATGTACAATTTCGGGGTGATGTACTGTGGAATTACGACAACTGGAATATTTCCAAATGGCCAGCCGGCTGAAGAATATTACCCGGGCCGCTGAACGGCTCAATGTATCCCAGCCAAACATTACTGTGGCCATCAAAAAGCTGGAGGCGGAGCTGGGTATACAATTATTTGACCGCAGTCAAAAACAACTCTCACTTACGCCGGAGGGTTCTATATTCTTAAACCGCATTGAATTAGCCCTCAGAAACATTCAGGACGCGGTGATAGAAGTCAATGACTACAAACAGCTTCAGAAGGGAACCATCAAAATCGGCATTCCGTCCATGATTGGTGCCTACCTGTTTCCAAAGATTTTTTCCAGCTTTCAGCATCTGTATCCTCATCTAGACATTTATCTATATGAAGAAGGCTCCATGACCATTCGGGAGCAGCTGGAACGAGATGAGCTGGATTTCGGTATTGTTATCCTGTCGGACGCTTCTGCCAATCTGCAGCTCCTGCCAATGACCCGCAATCAAATTGTGGCCTGTGTGCCGTCCCAACATCCTCTGGCCAAAAAGAACTCCTTGACTATACATGATTTGGCCAACACTGACCTGATTATGCTGAAGGAAGGTTCCTTCTTGCGGTATATGGTACTGAACAAGCTGAAAATGGCCAATATTACTCCTAACATTGTACTGGAGTCCAATCAGATTGAAACAATCAAGGGTTTGGTCAGCAGCAATGTGGGTATTTCCTTCCTGCTGGATTTCATTGTCAAGGGAACACCGGGTATCAAGCCGCTTTCCTTTGCTGAACCAATCTATGTGGATCTGGGTCTGGCATGGAAGAAAGAGCGGTATATTTCCAAAGCCGCCCAATCATTTATTGATTTTTGCAAAAACACTTTAAATACAAACCAGTAATTGTTAAAATAATAGCGGTACAATGGCGTGCCGGTAACAGCAGACTCAGTGATGTTCTGTTGTTGCCGGCTTGTTTTCTATTACTATCCTGTTTAATCAATCACATTGCATATATAAGATTGGAGGATTTATCATGGCAATTATCAACGAAAACTATTTGAAGCTGGCTGGGAGTTATCTATTCCGCGAAACAGCCCACCGCACGGCTGCTTACAAAGAAGCCCATCCGGAGGCCGATGTTATCTCACTGGGTATCGGGGATGTTACCCAGCCGTTGCCGGCGGCCTGTATTGAAGCTATGCATAAGGCTGTTGACGAGATGGCCAATGCCGATACCTTCCGGGGCTACGGCCCGGAGCAGGGCTACAGCTTCCTCATCGATGCCATTATTGAAAACAATTACCAGAACTGTGGCATTGAACCAGATGAAGTCTTTGTGTCCGATGGAGCAAAAAGTGACTGCGGCAACATTCAGGAAATCTTCGCCACAGATAACACCATTGCCATTACTGATCCGGTGTACCCGGTGTACCTTGATACCAATGTAATGGCGGGTCGTACCGGACTTCTCCAGCCGGATGGCCGCTATGCCGGGGTCACCTATCTGCCCTGTACGGCGGAAAATGGCTTTGTACCTCCCCTGCCGGAAAAACGGGTGGACTTAATCTATCTGTGTTGTCCGAACAATCCAACCGGCACTACCCTCACCCGGGACCAGCTGAAGGTCTGGGTTGACTATGCCCGGGCAAACGAGTCCATCATTCTCTTTGATGCGGCCTACAGTGCTTACATTTCCGAAAAAGATGTACCCCATACTATTTTTGAAATCGAAGGAGCTAAAGAAGTGGCTATTGAGTTCCGCTCCTTCTCCAAAACCGCCGGATTTACCGGTACCCGCTGTGGCTATATTGTTTTGCCAAAGACAGTAATGGGGAAAACGGTTGACGGCACCAAAAAGCCCCTCAATCCGCTGTGGAACCGCCGTCATACCACCAAGTTCAACGGCACTGCCTATATCATCCAACGGGGAGCCGCCGCTATTTTTACTCCGGCAGGCCAGCAACAGGTCCAGGCTACTATTGATTATTATATGGAAAATGCCAAAATTATCCGGGAGGGAATTTCCTCCACAGGGATTGCCTGCTTCGGTGGCGTAAATTCACCTTATATCTGGCTAAAGACACCAAATAATATGCCATCCTGGGATTTCTTTGACAAGCTCCTAAAGGAAGTAAATATTGTTGGCACCCCAGGGGCCGGCTTTGGACCATGCGGCGAGGGCTATTTCCGGCTCACCGCCTTTGGTCAGCGGGAAAAGACTCTGGAAGCTGTGGAACGCATCAAAAATAAGCTGAGATTTTAAACTATTACCACCTAAGTTACATTTCTTTTTTCTCTTCTGGAGGTATTTATATGATTACCCTTGACCTGGAAAACATGCTGATTTGCCGCAGTATCCTGAAAGACAAGCTGGTTCAGGAGCTGATAGCTGCCAGTGCCGAACCGAAAAATCTAGCCCTTAGCCATGCCTTTGCCGGTCATCTGATTGAAAAGGCGGAAAATAACGGATGGAGCGGCAATTTAATACGAGCCATGTTTCTTCACCTGCTCAGCCAAGAGGGCTGTCTGGCCGCCAAAATGGCCGAAAGCGCCCAAGGTGCCGTAGGGGAAAGCCTAAAAAAGGCCTTTGTCCACGATGTAAAAAAACTGATGCCCGCCCTTTTTCAGCCCGCGTCTACAATTGTAAACATCAGCCTATTGGATAACTACCAGCCGTCCATCCCATATACCCTGGAGGCCACCCGTTATCTCAATGAAAAGCTGCAGGGCTGCACCACACCGGAAGCTGTTACAGACGCTTTTCTGGCCTTTTATCACAAATACGGCTACGGTGAAATCGCCTCATATCAGGCCTTTGCCTGGGATTCTAAGCACCAGAAGCTGCAGGGCATCCGTCATTTTGAAGCTATGGATTTTGCGGACATTATTGGCTACAAGCGACAAAAGGAGCAGCTCATCAACAACACACTGGCCTTTATCCATAAAAAACCGGCCAACAATGTGTTGCTGGTCGGTGCCCGTGGCACTGGAAAATCCTCCGGAGTAAAGGCTCTGGCCCGGGCCTATTACACAGAAGGACTGCGACTGCTGCAAATGCAGAAGGCTCAGCTCAACGAACTGCCCAAAATAATGGCTACGCTGCGCCAATATGCCAGCAAGCGGTTTATCATTTTCTTTGATGACCTGTCTTTTGAGGAGTCGGACAGCGACTACAAATATCTAAAATCCGCCATCGAGGGCGGCGTGGAATCCTGCCCGGAAAATGTGCTGATTTACGCCACCTCCAACCGCCGTCATCTCATTCGGGAAACCTGGCGGGATCGGGCGGACGGACAGGACGAGCTGTTTAGAAATGACAGTATCAACGAAACCATTTCCCTGTCTGACCGGTTCGGGCTTATCATTACTTATCTGGAACCAACTCAGGATGAATATTTGGATATTATCGACCACTTCCTCCAGCAGGAGGATATAAAATTGGACCGGGAGGAACTGCGGATACTGGGGCACCGTTGGAATTTGGAGCATTCCGGCCGCAGTGGGCGCAGTGCCCGCCAGTTTGTCATCCACTATCTGGGCCAGATGAAATAATTTTTTACACCAAAAAGAGGATGTGGAAAATGCAACGGCATTTTTCACATCCCCTTTTTAGTTTACCTTTATCCATTATCATTTTCCGCTTTTTTCTTGTTGCGTTTTTCATAGATGAAAAATCCACCGATAACCGCCGCCGCCAGCAAGATGTTAAACACCAGCCGATACGGGTTTTCACTGGCTGTTACCGCATCGTGGCCAATCATGGCCTCAATGGCCGTGGAGGGCAGCTTACCGATAAGGGCCGCCAGCACATAGTCCCGCAAGCTCATTTTGCTCAGTGCCCCCACTGCATTCAGCAGTCCGGAAGGCAAATACGGCACCAAACGGGCAATGAGCATCACCTTGAAGCCGTCCCGTCCGCTTACATCATCGATTTGTTTTAAATAGGCGTTTTTGGCAATAATTTCCTCCGCTGCATCACGAAACAAAAACCGCAGCAGCAAGAAACTGATGGTAACTCCCACTGTTTCCGCCAGCCAGGCCAGGATTATCCCTGGAACAATGCCGAAAATCAGGGCATTGGCCGAAGAAAAAATTATAGCCGGCGGAAAACCTATGGCATTGACACACAGCACCAGCATAAAGCTGAACACCATGGCCCAGGGTCCAAAGGAATTGATGTACTCCGCCACCAGATGCATATCACCGCTGAGACATACCGCCCACAGCTCGTTAAAAAAAGCCGGATTTAACAGATATATGATCAAAAACAACAGCATCATCAGACCTGCTGCCCCGATTTTTATCATTGAACCTGATTTTTTCATACTGCTTATCCCCCAAATTTCTTTGACAGAGGAAATTATACCGCAGTTGTTCAAAATTTGCCAATTTATTGGAAAAATATTCTATAATCCCACAAAAGCATTGACGAAAGCCCGCCCCAGTAGTAATATTTTAATGGCTTTGCTGAAAGATTTAATATACACAGCAAAACAAAAATTTTCAAGAAAAGTTGGTGAGGAAAAATGGATAACGATTACCCGAGTCCGGAACCCCCGGGAAACCCCAAATTAACCCAAGAGATCCTATCCGTTTTACCCCGCCATTGTCTTATGTTGGGATAAAACCATATATGGTCTCTTTTATATGAAAGGAGTACCATTATGCTCAAAATCCTTAAATCCCATGAGAATGGTCCTCTCACCGAGCTCAGTCTGAAGACCTTGGAAAATGGTGCCTGGATTAACATTGTTGACCCTACACCATACGAGCTGAAAGTTGTGGGCAATCTCACCGAGGTTGAACCTGACTTTCTCCGTTCAGCACTGGATGATGAGGAGCGTTCCCATATCGATATCGAGGACAACAGCGTCATGATTTTGACCAATGTCCCGGTACTGCGTGAGGAAGGCGGCTATGATACACTGCCTCTGGCCATTATCGTCACCGAGGAGTATATCATCACCGTATGTCTGGAGGAAACTCCGGTCCTGTCCTATTTTAACGAAAAAAATGCCCGGTTCTTCCGGACTTTCAAAAAGACCCGTTTTTTGTTTCAAATCCTGTACCGGTCAGCCACATTTTATTTGACCTATTTGCGGCAGATAAGCAAACAGTCGGATGAAATCGAAGGCAATCTTCGCCATTCCATGCGAAATCAGGAGATATTGAAGCTGTTGGAGCTGCAAAAAGCCCTGACCTTCTTTAACGCCTCCCTTCGGTCCAATGGTGCCGTTCTGGACAAGCTTATGCGACTCCGGACCAACTCCAATATGCATCCGATGCTGAAATACTACGAGGAAGACGAGGATTTGCTGGAGGATGTTATCATTGAGAACAAACAGGCCAAAGAGATGGTTGAAATGTACAGCAAAATCTTGGCCCGACTGGCAGACACCTTCTCCTCCATTATTTCCAACAATTTGAACCAGGTCATGAAATTTTTGGCGGCTGTTACCATTCTGTTGGCTATACCAACTGTTATTTCCAGTTTCTTCGGTATGAATGTGCCGGTACCAATGGAAGAAAGTACCCGGGCCTTCAGCTATATCTTTGTTATATCCGGTGCGTTGGTAGGGATTTGCGGCTATCTTCTCTGGAAACGGGATATGTTCTGATAAAATGAGGAAATAGTCATAGCCCCCGTTAACATCGGACATAATGAAGACTTATTCAAAAGGAGCTGTTTATGGCAACAATGACCGAAGCCGAGCTGAAAGCCGGCGTGATATTTGGCGACACCAATACGGATGAATATGTCTATATGCCCGCCAGTGAATTGGGCACAGAGCATCCCCTGTGCGTATATGAATACGACGATAAGCGGGATGATTTGGATATGCCCACTGCCCTGAAAACCATCCGGAAGCGTAGCCTGCGGCCAGTTTCTCATCCGCGGCTTGGAAAAACATCCTGCTAGTTACAGCAAGAAAGGCCTAGAAATGATAGCAGTATCTTCATCTGATTTTATCAAGGAATTTACCATATACGCGGAACGGGCCAATGATGAACCGGAAACCTTTGTGGTACAGCGGGCCAACGACAAAAATCTTGTGGTAATGTCCATGGAAACCTATAACGGACTAATGAAGCAAATATATAAGAATAAAGAATAAATATCGGCAATACAAAAGGCGGCTACAGCCGCCTTTTTGCTTGCTTTTAATTTATTACCGATTTCAGGATACTGAACAGGCGATCCACATCTACCGGCTTGGTGATATGCTCGTTCATCCCACACTGGAAGGCCAACTGCCTGTCCTCCGAGAAAGCATCCGCCGTCATGGCAATAACCGGAATATTTTTCTTGCCTTCGTCCGGCAAAGCCCTGATACGACGGGTTGCCTCATAGCCATCCATAATCGGCATCTTGATATCCATCAGCACCAAATCATAATGACCAGTTGGATGATTGATAACCTTGTCCACAGCCACTTCGCCATTTTCCGCCAAATCCACAAAGAACCCGGCATCTTCCAGAATAGTAATGGCAATTTCCTGATTCATCTTATTATCCTCGGCCAACAAAATACGCCGTCCGATAAACTCATTCTCCTGAACAACAGATTGCACTGTCACATCAACGCCATCATTCTGCATGGCATCCTTGAGCAGGCCTTGCACATCAGAAGCAAAAATCGGCTTGGTCAGGAACCCGAATACGCCAACTTCCTTTGCATCACTTTCAATATCCTGATAATCGCCATCAACCACCAAAACCATCGGTACATCATCCGAAACAATCTGTTTCAGCTGTCTGACGATTTCCACACCACTCATATCCGGCATATGCCAGTCGATAAAGAACACCTGATATCCCTCATCCTTCTGGCAAGCCATTTTAGCCCGAAGAATAGCTTCACTGGCTGACATAGTCCATTCCGCAGACGCCCCGAAATTCTCCAGCATAGTAACCATACTGCTGCAGGTGTCCGACGAACTGTTTATCACCATTATCCGCTTGCCTTCGATTTCCGGTACCACCCCGACTGTGCCATTAACATAATGTTCACTCTGTATCTTGAAAGCCAGGTTGACCGTAACCTCGGTGCCCACACCCATTTCACTTTGAACGGAAATACTGCCCCCCATCATATCAATGAGGTTCTTGGTTATAGCCATCCCCAGGCCGGTACCCTGCATAACATCCTTGACCGACCGCTTTTCCCGCTCGAATGGCTCAAATATATGCTCAATGAATTCCGGACTCAAGCCTTCCCCATCATCCTTGACCACAAATTCAAAGGTGACAAAGCCCCGTTCACTGACTTCTTTTTCCGTGATGATAACAGCAATGGTCCCATTCTGCTGAACATATTTTATAGAATTGCTGATGAGGTTGAGCATGATTTGATTGAACCGCATCTTATCGCAATAAATCCGCTCATGAACCACATCCACCGTTTCAAAATCAAACTTAATCTGTTTGGCTTCAACCAAGCCACGCACCATCTTGGTAACATCCCGTACCATCTCCGGCAGAGAATGAGGCAGCTCATCCAGTTGGGCCCGCCCCTCTTCAATGCTGGTAATATCCAGAACATCATTGAACAAACTGAGCAAGTGCTTACTGGAAGCCGCAATCTTGTTAAGATAATCCCGCACCCGTTCGTGCTCCTGAATATGGGTATTGGCCAAGGTGGCAAACCCGATAATGGCATTCATCGGCGTACGGATATCGTGGGACATATTGGACAGGAACCTCTGCTTGGCCTTATTGGCTGTTTCCGCCTGATTAAGGGCCTCTTCCAACTTCTTTCGCTGGTTCTGCTCAGTCTGTACCTGAGCATCCAGCTTTTTCATCTGCTGTTTGTTTACATCCCGCAAATAATCATATTCAAAACACAGCCGGATAATCTTTCCGACCTTCATAACAGCTTCTTTTTCCTCTTGGGTCCACTCCCGCTGGTCATTTTCAAAGTCCATAACGCCAACCAGCGCCAGTACCTTTTCATCTATAATCAGGGCATAATAAACCATAGGACAGGCAAAGTCGCTCCCCAAAAAGCTCAACTGCCCAGTCCCAATCAAATCATCATTCAACAGCTTGGACAACGACCTGACATCATTTGGTCCAACTGGAAATTCCGCCCCTTCCAGCTCTATGCCGTCCATGTCGGTACTGCACTCAGCAAAGGTAAACTTGTTTTTCAGCAAATCCCGCTGAAGCCAAAACGCAAACCCACAACCGATGCTCTTACGGAGAGCAGTCAACAAATCCTCATTGTTGGAACGCGCCTCATCCAGTCCCTCTGCCAGCAGCCACAAATATTCTTTTATATAAGCATCAAGTTCAGATACCTTGTCTTGAATACTCATACGGCACAATACCTCCCCAAAAAGTATAAACCCTCTTACAATATATTTTCCTAAAAACCTAGCGGATAGTCAAGAATTATTCCAACAATTCAAAAACTTTGTGTATATGCTACAGCAATTCCGTAATATCGACTTTTCTCATCTTTTCCCGAGGAATGGCAATCCGTTTGGGCATGGTACGGCTCATTACATATTCATCATCATTGACGGATACTATCACAGCCGGACTGGATTTTAAAAGCTCATCAATTTTGCCAAAAACCTCCATTACCCGCTCCTTGCAACCGTAAACCCGGTTTATCATATAAATGGAATCCGGTTTTTGGGCATAATAAACCACCCCTGCCTCATCCTCCAGCATTACCAGCAGGCGTCGCAAAAAGCTCTTGGGAACGGCATTGCCAATGGAACGGACATCATAATTATCCCTTACGATATTGGAAATACTGGCAAATGGAAATAATTCATTGTCACTTTTGATTTCCTTTAGATACGAAAACAAGATTATCACTCACTTTCTGCAATGCTTTGCCACAGGAAAACCAGGCCTGTGGTGGGTGTCCAAATACTCCGGGTAAAAATATAACATATTATACAAAAAACTTTTTAAAATTAAATTAAATTATCTATAATTTTTTAAGTATAATACCATATTTTTCATATACGCACATAAAAAATACATAAAAATACATAAATACACAAAAAAAGAGTTATGATAAAAACTTTCTTTCATCATAACTCAATAATTCAATCTAAAATGAAAATTTCGATGTCCTGCCGGCCAAAAGCACAGGCTTCCTCATAGGTATCAAAGGCAATGTCGATTTTGTTGCCGATAATACTGGTGCCTCTGTCCTCAGCCACAGCCTCACCATAATCCGGAATATACACCCGGGTACCCATTGGAATGAAGTCCGGATCAGTAGCGATAACCCCCCGCCGCAATATAGTGCCGGTTGCCGTCCAAGTACTTGTTTCAAATGGGCTGTAGGCCGACGCGTTTACCATCACCCGTCTGGCATTTTCCAATCCCACTGGAGCAGGTGGTGGGTCCAATCTTCTATAAGTCTGTGGGCCGCAGACACCGTCTACCAAAATCCCTTCAGACTCCTGAAACTGCTTAATCGCCTCAACTGTAGCACTATCACATTTACCGGTAATTGCTCCGGAATAAAAGCCATTTTCCTGCAACAAGGTCTGAACCTTTTCCACAGTCTCACCAGTAGAACCTTCCTTTACCAGGACCCCGTACGCCAGTGCCGAAGAACAAACCATCATTACCACAGCACATACCAATGTGCAAATACTGAGCTTGCCAAGTCTCAAAAAAGCCACCCCTTTCTCTCTAACAATAAGATGGAAAAATTATATCATACCGTCAGTAAATGTGTCAAAAACCCAGTCATAGCACAGTTTTAGCAATGAAGCCGAAAATGTTTTCCGCAGGGCTACCTCTTGCCCTTCGGGTTGGACCTCATCCACGAAGATAATTAAGAATTAGGAATGAGGAATTAAGACTTGGGAATTTCTCCTCGGCTCCCTTGGGGGAGCTGTCATCTTTAGATGACTGAGGGGGTTGTTATAGAATTGGGAATTGTGTAAGACCAGCTGGAGTGTCTATAAGGGGACATCAGATTGCCTTGGCACTTAGTGAGCACAAGCACCGCGCCGGGCGAGCTTAGTACCACTAGGCAATCTGTCTC
>CADACU010000017.1 GCA_902786545.1 uncultured Anaerovibrio sp. | reverse complement strand
AAACTACAACAGCTGGCGAGCATATCTCCCAGCTCGTTGAAACGCTAATTGGAAGATTTTTCTTCTAAAGAAGAAAAATTTGAACAATGGCGTTATAAAACCACTGGCAGGGACGGTTGATAATATGATATGCTGCCACTAAAGAAAATGGAGGAAAACTCTTGTTATGAAACTAATTGCCGGATTGGGAAATCCAGGTTCAGAATATGCCGGTAACCGCCACAATGTAGGGTGGATGTTTATTGATGCCCTGGCGCAGGCGCTGGGGACCGATGAATGGCGAAACAGGGATAAGGGGATGGTTCTGGAAAGCCGGATAGGCACGGAAAAGGTACTGTTGGTCAAGCCCTTGACCTATATGAATAACAGTGGAGAATGTATTGGTCCCTTGATGCACTGGTACAAGCTGGATCCGGCGGACCTGATTGTGGTCCATGATGATATGGATATACCGGCGGGGACCATCCGTATACGGAAAAAAGGCAGTGCCGGCGGCCATAATGGTCTAAAATCTATCATCGCTCATCTGGGGGATGAAAACTTTGGCCGGGTGCGTATTGGCATAGGGCGTCCATTGCCGGGCTGGACTGTGATAAATCATGTGTTGGCCAATTTTCCGGCGGAGGACATACCCAAGATAAATGAGGCAATAAAATATCTTATTCCGGCGGTGGAATGTATCGTAAATGAGGATATTGACCATGCCATGAACAAGTTCAATCCGAAAAAGGTCAAGAAAAAGAAGCCGGAGTCGGAAAAAACGGTGTCAGAGCAGGAAGCGGAAAAAAAGGAGATGGCAGTGGACCATGGGGAAGTCTGAAATAATCGCACTCTATGCCGATGAAAACGGCGAGATATATGATGCACCAGGCATTGCAGCCATGGGGCGTGAGGGAACTGAGCTGCGGCTCCTTACACCGGATGATCTGATACCATTGCCGGAAAGTGCTGATTTGAGCTTTTTGCCCGATCGGCAGGCAGTTGGTATGACAGCTGATGGTGAAGTGCTTCCTTTAACGGGGAATGCTGTGTCGGCTCTGTTGCCGGCCGGGTACACCCGTACCATGCTGCCGGCATTTCAGATGGCTGAGGATGCCAGCCCATTGCCGTTGTATGGCTACACAGCGGTGTGTGTTTACAAGGACCAGCTGTATGCTGCGGCTATTTATACGGATGAAAACCATAAATGGGACCCGGAGCATTATAACACTAAAAATCTTAAACAGCTGATAAAACGGGTAAAGAAGGATTTGCCGGATAACCAGTTGATTGAGCATTTGGCCAATTGTTCTCTGGAATGGCATTGCTGTACTGCCGAAAATATTTTTTATCGGCGTTGGGAGTGCGGTATACCTACCTCACCGGTTTGCAATGCCAATTGTTTCGGCTGCATTTCCCTGCAGCCGGCCGAGTGTTGTCCATCTCCCCAGAGCCGGATAAAATTTCGTCCAACGCCGGAGCAGATTGCTGAATTGGGCATATATCATCTGGAAAATGCTCCGGAGGGCATTATCAGCTTTGGTCAGGGCTGTGAAGGGGAGCCGTCGTTGGCGGCCGATAATATCAGTGCCGGAATAAGGCTCATACGTGAGAAAACCCCAAAAGGGCAAATAAATATTAACACAAATGCCGGATATACTGAGGGCATTAAGAAAATAGTGGACGCGGGGCTGGATACCATGCGGGTCAGCTATGATGCCTATTATCGCAGCAGCTATCAGCTGGATAATGTCAAGGAGTCTATCCGGTATGCTTTGGACAAGGGAATTTATGTATCGTTGAATATGTTGTATTTCCCCGGTTTTAATGACCGTATAGAGGAGCTTGATGCTTGGAAGGAGTTTTTCCGTGAATTGCCGGTGCAGATGATACAGGTACGAAACCTGAATATTGATCCGGATGCTTTCTTGGAAATAATGCCACCTGCCACCGGAAACTTTGTGGGAACACGCCAGTTTTTGCGGGAGTTGAAGGAGGATTATCCGCAGCTGGTAATCGGCAGTTTTAGCCATTATGTGGAAAATTGAGAAAAAAAAAGGGTTTTTGAAAGCAAGGTTGAATATACAGTATTAAGGATGACTATATTTGGAGGGGTTATTATGACTGAAGAACGCGACTGGACAGATTTTAAGGCAAAGTTAAAGGCAAAGACTGAAATAGACCTGGATTTGTATAAGGCACCGCAGATGCAGCGCCGTATTATGAATTTGGCCAAGAGAAATGGCTATGATACTTATTGTGGCTATTTTGACAAGGTAGTTCAGGACAAGGACGACTTTGCTGCATTTATTGAATATCTGACCATAAATGTGTCAGAATTTTTCCGTACGCCGGATAAGTTTGCCAAGCTGGAAACTGATGTTATTCCGGATTTGTTAAAGCGCAGCAGCAAGCTTAATATATGGAGCGCCGGTTGTTCTATCGGTGCGGAACCATATTCTTTGGCTATGATTATGAAAACAATAACTCCAAATGTCCGTCACCGGATATTGGCTACCGACCTGGATATTGAGATTTTGGCTAAGGCAAAAAAGGGTGAATACACTGATAATGAGCTGAAGGCCATGGATGAGGAACGGAAGAAGAAGTATTTCACTGTTGTTGATGATAAGTATAAGGTGGCGCAGGAAATAAAGGATTGCATTGAGTTTAAGCGGCACAATCTCTTGAAGGATAATTTTGAGAGTGGTTTTGACCTTATTCTTTGCCGCAATGTGGTTATTTACTTCACTGAGGAAGCCAAGGACCAGCTTTATGCCAACTTCTTCAAAGCATTGAAGCCGGGTGGTATACTGTTTGTTGGGGCTACAGAGGCGATATTGAACTTCCGTAAGTTGGGTTATACCAGCTTCCAGCCATTCTTCTATCAGAAGCCACTAGAGTAATCTTTATCTGGGAGACTGTATATGATAGCAAACAAGCACATTGAGACAATGGATAGCATCAGCAAGGAACAGTTGCAGCTGTCCCGTCTGCAAAAGCAGGTAAAATGGGCCTATGAAAAGAGTGCTTACTATCGGTCGGTGTTTGAAAAGGCTGGTGTAGGTCCGAATGATATTGAAACCTTGGCGGATATACAGCGTATACCGTGTATGGAGAAGGCGGCCCTGGCCAATATATCAATTTATGATCTTTTGACACTGCCCCTTAGCGGTGTTTTGCGGATTTCCCGGCAGGGTGAGGCCAATACCTATATCAAAATGTATACCAGCGGTGATATAGCCCGTAATATGGAAATGATGACCAGAGTTCTGGTGGCTTATGGTATAAATGATACTACCGTTGTTGGAATTCTTGGCGAAGCGTCAGACAGCCGGCTGATGGATGTTCAGTATGCCCTGGAGGGAATGGGCTGTTCTGTAATGCTGATGGGCAGTAATATGGACAATATTGTGGAGCTTATGACTCAATGTCATGTAGATGTCCTGGTAAGTGATTTCCGGCTGGTTACCCAGCTGATAGTCAAATTGCAGGCAAATGGTGAAAGTGCAGAGGATTTGTATGTACCATCCATCATTTGTTTGGAAGAGACTTTACATAATCCTATGCGGGCATATATTGAACGCCGGATGCATGTTGATACCAAAACAGTGTACAATTCAGCGACCTTTGGCTGTGCCGGATTGATGTATCAGTGCAATGAGGGCAAGGGCTTCCACCTGAATGAGGATTACTATTATCCGGAGATTGTGGAGTTTGGCAGTGATAAAGTAATATCCGAGTCACATAGGGTGGGTGAGCTGGTTATTACCACATTGACCGCCGAGGCGATGCCTTTGTTTAGGCTTCGTACCGGACACGCTGTGTTAAGACTGGATGACCAATGTGCTTGTGGCCGTACATTGATGCGGGTGGCACCGCCAACCGAATATGAAGGTAATGTCAACTGATAAAAAGTAAGGAGCCGATAACGGCTCCTTTTTGTATGGTTGTTAATATTGTGCTATAATGCTCAGTGATGAGCTATCATTAACCCTGCATTAAGGGGTGTTGATGCTCCCACCTTTTAAGTGGGGGTAAAGCACCCATCAAGACCAGGATTTGTTTGACTACATTCAGTTGGAGTTTATCCCACTGATTAAGTATTATTTTACAGGTGATAAGGAGATTATGTATGAACATAAATGATATTATCCATGGCTTCAAGCTGATAAAAAAGGACCGGGTGAAGGAGGCCGCCTCCGATACCTTTGAATTTGTCCATGTAAAGAGTGGGGCTCGTTTGTTGTATTTGAAGAATAAGGATGACAACAAGGTTTTTTCCATTGCTTTTCGGACACCACCGGAGGACGATACCGGTGTGGCTCACATTATCGAGCATTCAACCCTGTGTGGGTCCCGTAAGTTTCCTTTGAAGGAACCCTTTGTAGAGCTGGTAAAGGGATCCTTGAATACCTTCCTCAACGCAATGACTTACCCTGACAAGACTGTATACCCGGTGGCCAGCTGCAATGACAAGGACTTCCATAATCTGATGGATGTGTATTTGGATGCAGTTTTTTATCCGGTAATGCTGGATAATCCGGAAATTTTAATGCAGGAAGGCTGGCATTACGAAATTGGGCAGGAGGATGAACCACTGAAATACAGTGGAGTCGTGTATAACGAAATGAAGGGAGCACTGTCCTCTCCGGATGATTTGCTGTCGAATGAGGTAATGCGGGCCCTGTATCCTGATAATACTTACGCCAATGAGTCCGGCGGTAATCCGGCCGCAATTCCGGATTTGACCTATGACCAGTTTAAGGAATTCCATCGGAAGTATTATTCACCGGCCAACAGCTATATCTATCTCTATGGTGATATGGATATAGAGGAGAAGCTGAAATTTATTGATGAGGAATATCTCAGTCATTTTGATATTGTTGAGGTTGATTCTGCCATTAACAGCCAGAAGGCCTTTGCGGAAATCAAGCAGGTTGTGGCTGATTATCCGATTGGCGAGGAAGAAAAGGAAGAAGAAAAAACCTTTCTGTCCTATTCTGTGGTAACGGATGACAGCGAAGATATGGACGAATTGGTGGCTCTGTCCATTTTGGAGGACGCCCTGGTTAAAAATCAGGCTGCGCCGTTGCGCAAGGCTTTATTGGATGCGGAAATAGGCAAGGATGTTTCCTCGGTGTACGAGTTAGATATATTGCAGCCTTTTTTCAGTATTGAGGTTAATGGATCCGAGCCACAGAAGGCAGATAAATTTGTTCAAATAATCCATGATTGTTTGGCAAAGCTGGTTGAGAATGGCGTCGACCGGGAGCTGTTGGAAGGTGTGCTGAATCGGCATGAATTCAGGTTGCGGGAGTCGGACTTTGGGTCGGCACCAAAGGGCCTTATTTATAATCTGACTATTTTGCGCAGCTGGCTGTATGACAAAGACCCGCTGATGATGCTTCGTTATGAGGATGTGTTGGTTTCTCTGCGGGAAAAGCTCTCCACCAGCTATTATGAAGATTTAATTCGGGATAAGCTGCTGAACAATAAGTTTGGTGCTTTGGTTGTTTTGAAACCAAATAAGACTATGGCTGCCCAGCGGGAGAAGAAGCTGGCTGAGACACTGGCTGAAATAAAGGGGCAGATGACCAACGAGGAAATTCAGGGACTGATTGATGCAGCCAAGAAACTGAAAATTCGGCAGCAAACCCCTGATTCACCGGAAGCATTGGCAACTATTCCTCTTTTAAAAATTTCAGATATTAACCCGAAGTCCAGGGAGTTCCCAATTGAGGAACGGAATGTGGACGGCGTAAAGGTACTGCTGTCCGATGTGGATACCAAGGGAATTATTTATTATAACCTTTACTTTGATATGGAGGTTATTCCGCAGTCATTGCTTCCGTATGCCTTTTTGTTTAGTGAGCTGTTGGGGCAGGTTGATACTAAACAAAATAGTTATGCTGAACTGAGCAAAAAGCTGGTATTCTATACTGGTGGTATGGCCGTAGATGTGGATGTTTTCCCAGCGTTTAACAATCCGGATAAATTTAAGGCTTTTTTCCTGTTAAACTCCAAGGTGTTTTACCGTAATCTGAGTCAGGGGATGGCGCTTATGGGGGAAATTATCAACGATAGTCTCTTTGATGATACCAAACGGTTAAAGGAGTTGCTGGCCCAAACAAGAGCCGATATGGAAATGTCCATGTTAAATTCGTCGGTTGGTGTGGCCCGGAGCCGGTTGCTGTCCTTTATGTCAAAAGATGGAGTATTTAGTGAAATAGGTGAATTGTCACTTTATCCGGTGGTAAAGGATATTACCGATAATTTTGCGGATAAAATAGACGATTTCAAGGAAAAGATGTACCAGGTTAAGGAGTTGTTGTTCAGCAATAAGCGCCTTACCATAGGTGTTACCATGCCAAAGGCAGATTATGGCCTGTTTGAACAGGAATTGAAGGGGCTTATCAGTCAGCTCAAGGAGAATAAGCTTGCTGATCAGGCACCGGTACAAAACTATGATTTGCCGGTGGTTAGCCAAAAAGAAGGCTTGATGTCCTCCAGTCAGGTCCAGTATGTGGGCAAGGGGGCCAACCTTATCAAACTGGGACATAAAATGACTGGGTCCCTGCGGGTAATGGAAGTCATGCTGAAATATGAATATTTCTGGATTAAGATAAGGGTTCAGGGGGGGGCCTACGGTGCCATGACTCATATTGGGAACAACGGCAATCTGGTATTTATCTCCTATCGGGATCCTAACCTGACCGAAACCATTGATACCTTTAATGGTACCGCTGACTTTTTGCGTAATTTTGAGGCAGATGAGCGGGAAATGACCAAATACATTATTGGTACGATCAGCAATGTGGATACGCCTTTGACGCCAAGACAGATTGGCCGGTGTGCCCAAAATATGTATTTTAATGGCCGGACGCAGGCAGACCGTCAGAAAATCAGGGATGAAATTCTTGCTACCAAGCCACAGGATATAAGGGATTTGGCAGTGGCTATTGATGATTGTATGAAGGCGGATATTATCTGCGTTTTCGGCAATGAGCGGGTGCTGAAGGACAAACAGGTGATTTTCGACAAACTCACTAAAGTTATGGATTAGTGGTTAGTTTCACTCTTTTCTTGACTTTGACATGGCGCCATGTGATAATTAGTGTGGTTGTTCAGCTTGATGATGTTTGGAGGTTTTGTTGTGAAGGATATTGTATTTAGGGGTGCTGGTGTAGCCATTATTACACCCTTTACTGAAGATGGAATCAATTTTGATGAGTTGGGACGCATAATTGAAGACCAGATTGCCGGTGGTACGGATGCCATCGTAATTACCGGTACTACTGGTGAGTCTGCTACCATGACTGATGCAGAGCATAAATCGGCTATAAAATATGCTGTGGAAAAGGTGGCTGGCCGTATTCCGGTAGTGGCAGGGACTGGTTCCAATGAAACAGATTATGCCATTCAACTGTCCAAGTACGCTGAAGAAGTGGGAGCTGATGCGTTATTGGTGGTTACTCCATATTACAACAAGTGTACCCAAAAGGGATTGGTGCAGCATTATACAGCCATTGCTGATGCGGTAAATATTCCTATCATTATGTATAATGTGCCTTCACGCACCGGCGTCAATATTCAGGTGCCAACCTACAAGAAGCTGTCAGAACATCCACGCATTGTGGCAGTAAAGGAGGCCAGTGGTGACCTTTCTCAGATTGCCAAAATCCGTCACGCCTGTGGTGATGACCTGGCGGTATATTCCGGCAATGATGACCAGATTATTCCTATTCTGTCCTTGGGCGGGCAGGGAGTTATTTCCGTTTTGTCCAATGTAGCACCAAGGGAAACTCATAATATTTGTCAGCTTTATTTCGATGGCAAGGTTCAGGAGGCATCCAAGCTGCAGATTGAGTTTATTGATTTGATTGGTGCCCTGTTCTGTGAGGTTAATCCTATTCCTGTAAAGGTTGCCATGCGGATGAAGGGCTATAATGCCGGTATATTGCGTCTGCCATTGAGTGAAATGGAGCCGGAGCATGAAGCACTTTTGCGCAAGACATTGGAGGCGCACAAGCTGCTTTGATTGTAAAAGCTTGAAAATGATAATCCTGGTTGCAGGGTTACTTTGAAGACGGGGGCTGCAACTGATGCGTGCGGCTCCCGTTTATTATGTGTAGGTGTTTGTTAAGGGGATAACAGACATTTGTGAATATTTAGGAGGTTAATATGAGGGGTGTTTTTGATATTGTTGGTCCAATTATGATAGGACCGTCCAGCTCCCATACGGCTGGTGCAGCCCGACTCGGTTTGTTGGCCGGCAAAATTTTAGGGGAACCGGTGGCCAAGGCGGAGATTTTATTGCATGGCTCCTTTGCCAGAACCTATCGGGGGCATGGTACGGATAAAGCCCTGATTGGGGGATTGATGGGCTTTTCGCCGGAGGACGAGCGTATTCGGGATGCTTTGGAAATTGCTCAGGAACGGGGCTTGGATTTTTCCTTTGCACCGGTTGATTTGGGGGATGCCCACCCTAATACAGCTGTTTTTGTGCTGACTGGTCAAAATGGCCGTAAAATAACGGTGGGGGGCGCCTCCATCGGTGGTGGAAATATTGAGGTGAGAAATATTGACTCCTTCCAGATTGCCTTGACTGGCCAGTATCCGTCCCTTATTGTGGTTCATACGGATAAACCGGGGGTTATTCGGGAAATTTCCGATGTATTGGCAAAGCATCATGTCAATATTGCCTTTATGCGGGTGTTTCGCCGCAATCGTGGTCAACAGGCCATGATGATAATTGAGACTGATGAGGAGCTGACGGAGGATATTATTCAGGATTGCCGCAGCACCGGTGTTATTGAGAATGCTTTTGCCGTTCCGGCTATATAGGAGAGGGCCATATGGTAAATTTTAATTCAATAAAAGAGCTCATTGAGCTGGCGAAAGAAAAAAACACAACTGTTGGTAAGATAACCATGGAATATGAGCTGGAAAATTCCTTTGACAGTCGTGAGCATATGCTTAAATCCATGCAGGATAACTGGCAGGTAATGCAGGAATCCATTCAACGGGGTGTTGTCAATAAGGATAAGTCTTTAAGTGGGCTTACAGGCGGTGATGCCATAAAGCTCTATGCTCATAAGGATGACAGCTATACTGGGCGTACTGTTATGACAGTAGCGGCCAGCGCCGTGGGCGTAAGTGAAGTAAATGCGGTAATGGGCCGTATAGTAGCCTGTCCAACCGCCGGTTCCTGTGGAATTGTACCAGCAGCTATTAAGACTGCCGCTGAAAAGAATCACAATACAGAAGAAGAAATCATTGAAGCCTTGTTTACGGCCGCCGGAATCGGTTTGGTCATCGAGGCCAATGCTTCCATTGCCGGGGCCTATGGTGGTTGTCAGGCTGAGTGTGGTACGGCGGCTGGTATGGCGGCTGCCGCTATGGTACAGCTGGCTGGTGGTACACCAGATCAGGTGGGTACGGCTGTGGCTTTAGCTATAAAGAACCTGTTGGGATTGGCTTGTGATCCGGTGGCAGGGCTGGTAGAGGTGCCTTGTGTGAAGCGTAATGGGTTTGTGGCTGTGCATTCCATGGTGGCCGCTGATATGGCTCTGGCCGGCGTGGAGTCAGTTATTCCGGTAGATGAAGTTATCGATGCCATGGATCGGATTGGCCGCAGTCTGCCACGGGCTGTGAAGGAAACCGCTGAAGGAGGCTTGGCCACTACCCAAACCGGCCGGAAAATATCAGAGAGGGTCTTTGGAAAATGATACTTAAAGCCTAAATTTGTCCATTGAACGAGGTTCTAATCTACTTTTAATGGACAAAACAGGCGGTTTATATTACACTTGATACTGTAATATTTTAGGTATCTATGGAGGTAATCTACAATGAAGAAAATTATGCAGCTTATTGCTGTTGTTTGTATGCTTGTTATGAGTACTCAGATGGCTTTTGCCTGGGAAAACGGTTCTCATAAGGAAGATATTTATGATGGTGATGCCCTTATGCGGATGACTTCTTTCGTAATCGGCAATGTATATTTTTCACCACAGGATGGTGAACCTACTGTTGAAGAATTGCTGGATATGCTTTATGCACAGGGAATCAAGACAAATAAGAAAGGTGAGTACACCTATACTTCCTATGTGGATTTCTGTCAGGATGTAAACCGGAAGAAACATATTGATATCTACCGGCTTGGGCGCAAGAAGGCATTGGAGATTTTCAAGGAAGAGGTAAAGGATTATGCTGACGCCTATATCGTTTGCACTGTGTCCAATGACACCCGTTTGAATGTCTTCTATGATGTGGTTGATTCCAAGACCAACGATGTGGTTTATTCCTATCGCAAGCTGGCACCGAAAAATTCCATTCGGAATGAGGCCCTGTATCGGGAAATGACCACTGATTTCTACAATGGTCTTCAGGAGAGAGTTAAAGCACTGAAGAAGGACAAGGAAGAAGAAGAAAAGGCCATTTTGAAGATGGGCAAGGAAAAGTACGAGGAATACAAGGCCAAGAAGCAGGCTGAAAAGAAGAAGCAGGAAAGCTACCAGTCTACCTTCGAAACCTTCAAGGAAAATGGTCCAAGGCTGGGTCAGGGTCACAAGACTGAATAATGCAATTAAAAGAGGGAGTCCGATTGTGGACTCCCTTTTTTTGTTGAATAATAAGTTATTGGTCTTTGGCAAAATGCAGGGTTTTTATCTTGGCATCCTCGGCAATGGATTCCCGCAGGTAGCCGGCCCGCACCATGGCATCCAGAACAATAAACTGCCGTTTTTTGGCCAGCTTGAAATCTACATAGGGTGAGTACACCGACGGGGCATTAGGAATGCCAGCCAGCATAGCGGCTTCCGGCAAGGCCAGCTTTTCAACCGGCTTGTTAAAATAGCCTTGGGTTGCTTCCTGTATACCATAGAATCCAGAGCCGAAATAAATGGTGTTTAGGTACATTTCCAGTATTTCATCCTTGGAATAGTGTATTTCCATATCCAGGGCCAGCAGCAGCTCTTCCACCTTGCGGCCATAGGTTTGCTCCTGAGACAAGAATAAATTTTTCACCAGCTGCTGGGTGATAGTACTGGCGCCTTCTTTGACCTCACCATATTGCAGATTGACCAATGTGGCCCGGCCGATGCCCTCCGGGTCAAAGCCGTAATGGGTGTAAAAGCGATTGTCTTCTACAGCTACAACGGCCTGTTGCATCGATTCAGGGATTTGATCAATGGACACATAATGGTCCTTGTTCAGGGCCTTATCTACTTCACGCTGAAAAAAGACAAAGCGGTTTATTCGCTGGGCGGTGGGCTGATCAAAATACAGGGTGCCGCCGGACAGGTAGTAGGAAGCGCAAAAGGCTACAGCAAATAGAATAGCCAACAAAATAAGCCGTTTAAAAAATCTGATAATCATTTTATAAAATCCTTTTAGTTTGAATGTGAAAAATTGTTGATGTAAAATTATATAACGAGATATATAGCGACAAATATTATACTATAGAAGTGATAGTTTTTAAATAATATGCATAATTTTGCATAAATATTAACAAAAACTTGCTTTTTATGAATAAAAGCTGTATAATTTACTCATTGACAAGGGGGCATATTTATGAAAAAGGTTAGCGTTATTGGGGCTACCGGCTATGCCGGAGCTGAATTATTACGAATATTGCATAATCATCCGGAGACTCAGGTAGTGCATATTACTTCCGAAAGCCATGCCGGTGAATATATTTCTGATTTATATCCCCACTTGCGAGGCATATATAACCAGAAGCTGATCAGTATGAAGGAAATTGATAAAATCGGCAAGGATAGTGATTTCGTGTTTATTTGCCTGCCTCACGGCCATGCCATGAAGGTGGGGAAGGCACTGGAAAATATGCCAACCCGAATTATAGATCTAGGAGCTGATTATCGCTTCGATGACACGGATATTTACGAGGCCTGGTATAAGGTGGAGCATATTCATAAGGATGCACCCCGGGTATATGGTCTGGCTGAGCTGTATAGAAAGCAGATAAAGGATGCCAAGATAATCGGTAATGCAGGCTGTTATACCACAGCCAGCATATTGGCGCTGGCTCCGTTGGCCAAGAACCGGTTGATAAAGATGTCCAGTGTGGTAGTGGACGCTAAGTCCGGTGTTTCCGGGGCTGGCCGGGGAGCTAAGCTTCCTAATCACTTTCCGGAGCTCTATGATAACTTCAAGGCTTATGGGGTAGCAACCCACCGACATACACCGGAAATTGAGCAGGCCTTGACGGGGCTGTCTGGTGAGACTACAGTGTTGAATTTTACGCCGCATCTGGTACCTATGTCCCGAGGAATACTCAGTACCTGTTATGCCACGCTGCAGGAAGGCGTTACACCGGAGCAGGTGGATAAGGCATATGAGGATATGTATGGACAGGAGTTCTTTATCAGACTGTTGGGCCGTAACGGTTATCCGGCGACGAAGAATGTGCGGGGGTCCAACTATTGTGAACTGGGCTGGCATATTGACTTGCGTACCCATCGGGTAATCGTTCTTTCTGCCATTGATAATCTGGTAAAAGGGGCGGCTGGACAGGCGGTACAGAATTTTAATATCGCCTGTGGCCTGGATGAAAAGCTGGGACTTGATGTTGTACCGATGTATCCATAATTAGGCATTAGATAATTGGAATTTTGAATATAGATTTATTGGGAGGATTTGCTATGTTTAGTGACAAGAGTGCAAAGGCGGGAGTTACTTTTCCAAAGGGATTTAAGGCAGCTGGTGTCAAGGCTGGTATAAAGAAGAGCGGTAATTTGGATTTGGCATTGATTTATACCGAAAAGGAAGCGGCAGTAGCCGGTGTATTTACCAAGAATGCTGTAGCGGCAGCACCAGTCATTGTTGATAAAGAGCATATAAAGGATGGCAAGGCACATGCTATCGTGGCCAATGCAGGCTGTGCCAATGCCTGTACCGGTGAGATAGGGTTGAAAAATGCTCAGGAAATGGCCAAGCTGGCAGCAGCGGAGCTGGGCTGTGACCCTTATGATGTTTTGGTTGGTTCTACGGGTATCATTGGTGTAAATCTGCCGATGGACAAGATGGCAGCCGGTATCAAGGCAGCGGCTGCAGAGTTGTCCGAGGAGGGCAGTGTTAATGCCGGAAACGCAATTATCACTACAGATACCTATTCAAAGGCCTGTTCCTTCGCCGTGGAAATCGGGGGCAAAGAGGTACGGTTCGGAGCTATTGCCAAGGGTTCTGGTATGATTCAGCCGAATATGGCCACCATGCTGTGCTACATTTCCACTGATGCCAATATCGGAGCACCACTGTTACAGAAGACCCTTTCTGATATTGTGGAGGTTACCTTCAATATGATTTCCGTGGATGGTGATATGAGTACCAATGATACAGTGCTGGTACTGGCCAACGGCGAGGCCGGCAATGCGGAAATACAAGAAGGTACAGAAGCGTATTCTAAGTTTTATGATGCACTAAAGACCATTTGTCAGGAGCTGTCCAAACGGATTGCTGCAGATGGTGAAGGGGCTACCAAGTTCCTGACCATCAATGTTAATGGTACTAAGACCTTTGAGGATGCCAAAACTGTGGCTATGAGTATTGCCAAGTCACCATTGGTTAAAACAGCCTTTTTCGGTGAGGATCCAAATTGGGGACGGGTAATCTGTGCAGTAGGTTATGCCGGGGTACCAATGGTTCCGGAAAAGACCGTGATTAAGTTCGGTGATATTCCGGTATATGCTAACGGTCTGGGGGCAGATTTTGATGCGGAGAAGCTGGCCCAGGTAATGGCTGAGCACGATATTGTTATCGATGTGGAAATGGGCATGGGGGATGTATCAGCCACAGTATGGAGCTGTGATTTCTCCTATGAGTATGTGAAGATCAATGGGGAGTATCATACCTGAGGATAATTAGTCGTAGCGTGACGGATGAGGTTTCTGTTTGGAGTGAGGCTATAATGTTAGATGCAGAAAAGCGGGCGGGGATTCTGGTAGAGGCTCTGCCTTATATACAGGAGTTTTATGGCAAAACCATCGTCATCAAATACGGTGGCAATGCAATGATAAATGAGGACTTAAAACAGAAGGTAATGGAAGATGTAAGCCTGCTGAAATATGTGGGAATGCGACCGGTTATTGTACACGGAGGCGGCCCGGATATTACCCAGTTTTTGAAAAAGGTGGGCAAGCAGTCGGCTTTTGTCAGTGGATTGCGGGTGACTGATGAGGAAACAGTGGAGATTGCGGAGATGGTGTTGGATGGCAAAGTGAATTCTGACATTGTGAATATGCTTAACCACCGTGGTGTCAAGGCTGTTGGCCTCAGTGGCAAGGATGCAGGGCTTATCAAGGCCCAGAAAAAGCTGGCCACCGTATATGATGAGACCGGACAGAAGGAAAATGTGGACATAGGCTATGTCGGTCAGGTGGCATCCATTGATACTTCGATTTTAGATACCCTGCTGGATAATGATTATATTCCGGTGATTGCCCCGATTGGTGTAGGGGAGGATGGTGAAAGCTACAATATCAACGCTGATTATGTGGCAGCCGAGATTGCCGGGGCCCTGCAGGCGGAAAAGCTGTTGCTGTTGACTGATACCGAAGGTGTATACAAGGATTTCGCGGACAAGGATACCTTTATTTCCACTCTGACGGTAGCCGAGGCCAAGGATTACATTAAGTCCGGCATTATTTCCGGCGGTATGATACCGAAAATTGAAGCTTGCCTGAAGTCCATAGAGTCTGGAACCAATAAGGTTCATATTATAGATGGCCGACAGCCACATTCCATTATTTTGGAGCTGTTGACCTCCAGCGGTATAGGTACGCAAGTTATCAAATAAGGATGAGAAGGGGTGTACATAAATGACTGATGAACAGATTTATGCCAAGGATGCCAGAGATTACCTGCCCGTCTTTGCCCGCTACAAGATAGTGTTGGACCACGGTGACGGTGTCTATGTTTATGACACTCATGGCAAGAAATACATTGATTTTTTGGGTGGTATAGCAGTAAATGTGTTGGGACATAATCATCCGGAGCTGGTAAAGGCTGTAGCTGATCAGGCCGGTAAAATGATTCACTGCTCCAATCTGTACTATACCCAGGTGCAGGCTGATGCAGCGGAAAAGCTGACCAAGCTAAGCGGACTGGACAAGGTGTTTTTCGGAAATTCCGGTGCTGAGGCTAATGAGGGAGCCATTAAGCTGGCCCGTAAATATGCCCATAGCATTGCTGAGGATAAAAACCAGATTATTACGGCTGAGCACAGCTTTCACGGCCGTACGATTGCAACATTGACCGCAACTGGGCAGCCTAAATATCAGGCGGGCTTTGGTCCATTGCCGGACGGCTTTGACTATGTGCCATACAATGATATAGCTGCTCTTGAACAGATAATGAGTGATAAAACCGCAGCAGTTATGCTGGAGCCTATTCAGGGTGAAGGCGGCGTGCATGTACCAGATGCTGCTTATTTAACCAAAGTCCGTGAGCTTTGTAATAAGCACAACGCCCTGCTGATATTTGATGAAATCCAGACAGGTATCGGTCGCAGCGGTAAATTTTTCACTTATGATAAATTTGGCGTAAAGCCGGATATTGTAACCTTGGCCAAGGGCCTGGCTGGTGGGGTGCCAATTGGAGCCTTTATCGCTTCTGATAAGGTGGCTTCAGTGTTCCATGCTGGAGATCATGGTTCCACCTTTGGTGGTAATCCACTGGCTTGTGCCGCGGCTAATGTGGTATTGGATGTGGTGGGGAATGACACCTTCCTGTCCAATGTGGACGCCATGGGAGAATATATGAAGTCCCGTCTGGAAAAAATTAAGGCACAGTATCCGGACCTTGTTAAAGAAGTTCGTGGGATGGGACTCATCCTTGGTATGGAGCTGACCCAGCCAGGGCGGGATATTGTCAATGCCTGTCTGACCAAGGGGGCTATCATCAATTGTACCGCTGGCAATGTCCTCCGGTTTGTGCCACCACTCATTATAAATAAAGAGCACATTGATGAAGTATGTGATATTTTGGCGGAAGTTTTGCCGGAATTCATTAACAAATAGGCCAGATTTGTTGTATAATATTCCCTGTTGGTGTACAAAAGTTTTCGCCACAGAAAAAAGGAATGTTTGGAGGTTATATAGATGTTAAAAGGCAAGGATTTGCTTTCCATTCACGATCTATCCGTGGATGAGGTCAATGAAATTTTGGCATTGGCCCATGACTTGAAAGCCAAACAGAAGGCTGGCATTGAGCATCATCTGCTCAAAGGCAAGACCTTGGGGATGATTTTTGAAAAGTCTTCCACCCGTACCCGTTTGTCCTTTGAAACTGGTATGTACCAGCTGGGAGGACAGGCCCTGTTTCTGTCCAATCGGGATTTGCAGCTGGGCCGGGGTGAGCCGATAAAGGATACAGCCCGAGTAATGTCCCGTTATCTGGACGGCATTATGATTCGTACTTTCGGCCATGACCGGGTAGAGGAGTTTGCCCAATGGTCCGATGTACCGGTAATCAATGCTCTCACTGATCTTTTACATCCTTGTCAGGTGCTGACTGACCTTCTGACGATTCAGGAACATAAAGGCAAGAATTTGAAAGGTCTTAAAATGGCCTATGTAGGGGATGGCAACAATATGACCAATTCCTATATGTACGGCTGTGCCAAGGCAGGAATTAACTTTGTTGCCGCTACACCAAAGGGGTTTGAGCCGGATGACCAGGTTTATAAAAATGCCGTAGAGGATGCCAAGGAAACCGGCGCATCTATTGAATTGGTGAATGACCCATTTGAGGCAGCCAAGGAGGCAGATATTGTTGTTACTGATACTTGGGCCAGCATGGGGCAGGAAGCTGAACATGATGAACGAAAGAAAATCTTCAAGGATTATCAGGTCAATGAAGCCTTGCTTCAGGTGGCTGACAAGCGGGTTATTGTAATGCATTGCCTGCCGGCTTATCGAGGTGAGGAAATCACCGATGAAATTATGGAAGCATATGCTGATGTAATTTTTGATGAAGCAGAGAACCGTCTTCATACCCAGAAGGCTATCATGGCCCTTCTTATGGGTTAAGACTCACAAAAATATATAAATAAAGGAGATAATTATTATGGCAGAGTTTAAGAAAGTTGTATTAGCATATTCCGGTGGTTTGGATACCTCCGTTATTATTCCTTGGTTGAAGGAGAACTATGGTGGTTGTGAGGTTATTGCCTGCTGCGCCGATATTGGCCAAGGTGATGATATGCAGGCTATTCACGACAAGGCACTGCGTTCCGGTGCCTCCAAGTGCTATATTGCTGATCTTACGGAGGAGTTCCTTACTGATTATGTATGGCCTACCCTGAAGGCTGGGGCTGTATATGAGGGCAAGTACCTTCTGGGCACTTCCTTTGCCCGTCCGTTAATTGCCAAGAAGCTGGTGGAGATTGCCAAGGAAGAAGGCGCGGATGCTATTGCCCACGGTGCTACCGGCAAGGGGAATGATCAGGTGCGTTTTGAACTGACTGTAAAGGCTTTGGCACCTAATATGGGAATTATCGCTCCATGGCGTGAGTGGGAGCTGTTGTCCCGTACTCAGGAAATTGAGTATGCCAAGGCTCATAATATTGATATTCCTACTGATAACAAGAAGTATTCCATGGACAAGAATATCTGGCATCTGTCCCATGAAGGCTCTGATTTGGAAGATCCTTGGAATGCACCTCAGAATGAGATGTATTTGGTATCCAAGGCACCAGAAGACGCTGCTGACAAGCCGGAGGAAGTAACAGTATGCTTTGAGAAGGGGATTCCGGTAGCGGTTAATGGTCAGCGTATGGGAGCAGTTGAACTGCTGAATAAGCTGAATGAAATCGGTGCCCGCAATGGTATTGGTATTGTAGATATCTGCGAAAACCGTCTGGTGGGCATGAAGTCCCGTGGCGTATATGAAAACCCAGGTGGAGCTATTCTCTACTATGCACACCGTGAGCTGGAGTATCTCTGTCTGGATCGGGCTACCTTCCATTACAAGGAAGGGGCTGCTATCCGGTTTGGTGAGCTGGTATACGATGGAATGTGGTTCTGCCAGCTGCGGGAAGCTCTGTCTGCATTCGTGGACAGTACTCAGGAGACTGTTACCGGTACTGTTAAACTGAAGCTCTATAAGGGCAACATTATGAGCGCTGGTGCTAAATCTCCATATTCCCTGTATAATCAGGAATATGTAACCTTTGAGGAGGATCATGTATACAATCAGGCTGATGCGGAAGGCTTCATCAACCTCTTCGGTCTCCCATTGAAGGTTCGTGCACTCATGCAGGAAAAGGCAGGTAAATAATATGGCTGAACAGCTCTGGGGGGGCCGGTTTTCCAAGTCAACCGATGAGATGATAAACGATTTTCAGGCCTCCATTGATTTTGACAAGCGGATGTATAGCGAGGATATTGCCGGATCTATTGCCCATGCCACCATGCTGGCCAAGGCTGGCATTATCTCCGAGGCAGACCGTGATGCCATTATTGCCGGCCTGAAGGATATTTATACGAAAATTGAAGCTGGTCAGTTTTCCTTTGAGGTGGCACTGGAAGATATTCATATGAACATTGAGAAGCGGCTGACGGATGCCATTGGGGAGGCCGGTGGTCGCCTCCATACGGCTCGCAGCCGGAACGACCAGGTGGCGCTGGATACCCATATGTTTATTCGTCGTCAGGTGGTAGAGGTTCAGCAGCTGATTTTAGATATGCAGCGGGCCTTGGTGGAAACAGCGGAAAAGTACCATGATGTGATTATGCCGGGCTATACCCATCTTCAGCGGGCGCAGCCGATACTGTTTTCCCATCATATGATGGCGTATTTTTCCATGCTGAAACGGGATTTTGAGCGGTTTAATGGCGTATATGAACGCTGTGATATTATGCCACTGGGGGCAGGAGCCCTGGCTGGGACTACCTTCCCGATTGATAGGGAATATGTGGCTCAGCAGCTGAATTTTGATAATATATATTCCAACAGTCTTGATGCAGTATCAGACCGGGATTATATTATGGAATTTTTGTCAGCGGCATCAATTTTGATGGTTCACCTCTCCCGGCTCAGTGAGGAAACTATTTTGTGGTGTTCCCGGGAGTTCTTCTTTATTGAGTTGGATGATGCCCATTGTACCGGATCTTCTATGATGCCTCAGAAGAAAAATCCTGATGTATCGGAATTGGTTCGGGGCAAGACCGGCCGGGTGGTAGGTCATCTCATGGCAATGCTCAGCACTGTAAAAGGGTTGCCGTTGGCCTACAATAAGGATTTGCAGGAGGACAAGGAAGGTATTTTTGATACCATTGATACCATCAAATTCAGTCTGGCGGTTTATGCCCGGATTATCCGGGGGATGAAGGTTCGGGCTGAAGTGATGCGTCGGGCAGTAGCTGAGGATTTCTCCAATGCGACTGATTTGGCAGATTATCTGGTGAAGAAGGGAATGCCATTCAGACAGGCTCATGCCGTATCCGGCAAGGCAGTTCATCATTGCATAGAGACTGGCAAATGGCTGGCTGATATGTCAATGGATGAGTTCAAGGCACTGTCTGAGCTCTTTGAGACGGACATTTACGATGCTATCAGTCCGGAAACCTGTGTGAAGAACCGCAATTCATATGGTGGTACTTCCTATGGTCAGGTGGATATGCAGCTGAAGCTAGCCAAGGATATATTGAGCAATGAGGATCAGCTGGTAAAAACCAAAGCTGCCAAGCAGGTGTCGGTAAATCCGTAATTCTATAAAAATGAATATACCGGTCATATCAATGACCGGTTTTTCTTTTAGACAATATACTGTTTGAAAGTAGCCGGAAATATGATAAAATATGAAATGTTTGGATATGGTGTTTATCTATTTCAACAAGGTTATGTATGACATAGTTTTTTGAAAGCAAAATAGGCAGGTGTGTATTATGAGATCAGATGTTGTAAAAAAGGGGGCCACCCGTTGTGCCCACCGATCACTGTTTAATGCTATGGGATTTGGTCCGGAGGATTTGAAGAAGCCATTGATTGGTATCTGCAATTCCTTTAACGAGGTTATTCCAGGACATATTCATCTGCGGGAAATCGCTGAAGCAACCAAGCTGGGGGTAGCGGCTGCGGGTGGTACACCAATGGAATTTCCGGCTATCGGGGTTTGTGACGGTATTGCTATGGGGCATACCGGTATGAAATATTCCCTGGCCAGCCGGGAGCTGATTGCTGACTCTATTGAGGCTGTGGCCATGGCTACCGGTTTTGATGGATTGGTACTCATTCCAAATTGCGATAAGATTATTCCGGGCATGCTGATGGCTGCTGCCCGTTTGAATATTCCATGTATTGTGGTAAGTGGCGGAGCTATGCTGCCAGGCCGGCATAACGGCAAGGATATCAGCGTCAGCCAGTCATTTGAAGCAGCCGGTGAGTTCGCTGCCGGTAAAATCAGCGAGGCTGATATGACTGCTATTGAAGCAGTAGCCTGCCCTGGCTGTGGCTCCTGTGCCGGTCTGTTTACGGCCAATACCATGAATTGTCTTACTGAGGCTTTAGGTATGGGGCTTCCAGGCAATGGTACTGTTCCGGCAGCCTATACCGGTGCCCGGAAGCTACTGGCCAAGCGGGCCGGGGAGCGTATTTTGGAGCTGGTGAAAAATGACATTAAGCCACGGGATATTTTGACCATGAAGGCGTTCGAAAACGCCATTACCGTGGATATGGGGATTGGTGGTTCCTCAAATACAGTGCTTCATTTGACCGCTATTGCCCATGAGGCAGGCATTGAGTTGCCAGCCCAGAAATTTGACGAAATCAGTCACCGTACTCCGTATATAACCTGTCTGAGTCCGGCTGGTCATCATCATATTGTTGACTTAAACGAAGCTGGTGGTATTTCGGCAGTAATGAAGGAGCTGTCCAAGAAGGGCATTATTCATACAGATGCTCTGACGGTTTGCGGTACAGTGGCTCAGCGGATTGCCGAGGCTAAAATCACTCGTCCTGATGTAATAAAGACGGTGGAGGATCCGTATCGCCCTGAGGGTGGCCTGGCTATTCTTTCCGGTAATCTTTGTCCGGAAAATGCCGTTGTCAAGGCTTCAGCCGTGGCAGAGGATATGCTGGTATATTCCGGCAAGGCAAAGTGCTACAGCTCCGAGGAAGATGCAGTTAATGCCATTATGGAGGGGGAAATCCACGATGGCGATGTGGTGGTTATTCGCTATGAAGGCCCTAAGGGGGGCCCTGGAATGCAGGAAATGCTTAATCCGACGGCAGCTATTGTAGGGCGTGGCCTGAAGGTGGGGCTAATTACAGATGGCCGGTTCTCAGGAGCCAGCCGGGGCGCCTGCATAGGGCATGTTTCTCCGGAGGCAATGGCCGGTGGTCCGATTGCTTTCATTGAAGATGGTGACATCATCGATATTGATATTCCAAACCGTAAGCTGGAGCTGAGGGTTGATGAGGAAACCTTGGCCAAGCGTAAAGCGGCTTGGGTGCGGCCTGAGCCAAAAATCAAGCATGGCTATCTGGCCAGATATGCCAAGCTGACTACTTCTGCCTCCAAGGGGGCCGTTGTGACGGCTGATTAAATGTAAACATATTCAGATGGAGTCTTATACTCCATTTGAATTTTACACTTTGACATCGAACAAATTTAGAGGTTATTTAATGCACATTGTTCTTATTGAGCCGGAAATTCCCGGCAATACCGGTAATATTGCGCGCCTTTGTGCCGCTACCGGCATCGAGCTGCATCTGGTAAAGCCATTGGGCTTTTCCATTGATGACAAGCATTTAAAACGGGCAGGCCTTGATTATTGGCACCTGGTGAAGGTTCATGTCCATGAAAATTTTCAGGAGGTACTGGATAAGTATCCCAACAATAATTTCCATTATTGTTCTACCAAGGCGCCACGGGCCCATTCAGAAGCCCGGTTCCAGTCGGAGGATATGCTGGTTTTTGGCAAGGAAACAGCTGGTATCCCCGAGGTTATTTTAAAGGCCAATTGGGAAAAATGTATTCGTATTCCAATGATAGATGGGGCCCGGTCCCTGAACCTGTCCAATGCAGTGGCTGTTGTAGCCTATGAGGCGATGCGGCAGCTGGATTATGCTAATCTGCAGCAGGTTGGACCAGGACCAAGAAGTTGATATTTAGGAGGATTATTTTTAATGAGTATTTATGTTGTAGGTCATAAGAATCCTGACACTGATTCTATTTGTGCTGCTCTTGGCTACGCTGCTTTTAAGCAGGCTATGGGGGAGGATGCTGTTGCTATCCGTTGCGGTGAAATAAACAAGGAAACCCAGTATGCCCTTGATTACTTCGATGTGGCAGCACCAATATTGGCAACCAAGGTTGAGGCTGGCCAGAAGGTTATTCAGGTGGACCATAACGAGGTTGGCCAGGCCATTGACGGGCTGGCTGAGGCGGAGCTGCTGGAAATCGTTGACCATCATCGGTTTGGTGGGTTGAACACCGCTGGACCAATTTTCGTTCATACTGAACCGGTTGGCTGTACCTCCACAATTATTGCCAATATGTTCTGGAACAACAACATTAAAATTCCAAAGGAAATTGCCGGGCTGTTGCTGTCAGCTATTATGTCTGATACGGTCCTTTACAAGTCACCTACCTGCACTGACAAGGATCATGATGCAGCGGAAAAGCTGGCTGAAATCGCTGAGGTTGACCTCCACGAATATGCTATGGCAATGCTGAAAGCCGGTGCCGGCGTAGGGGATATGACTCCGGTTGAAATTGCCAAGAATGATTCCAAGCCATTCAGTTTCGGTAGCTACAAGGCGCTGGTTAGCCAGATTTCTGTAATGGATACCGCTGAGGTATTGGATATGAAGGCGGATATTACTGCAGCCATGAAGGATATCTGTGATAAGGAAGGCTACAACCTGATTATGCTTATGGTTACTGATATTATTGATGAATCCACGGATTTGGTATTCTATGGTGAACCAAAGCAGCTTATAGCGGATGCCTTCAAGCAGGATGCTTCCGGGGACTGCATTCATCTGCCAGGGGTAATGTCCCGTAAAAAGCAGATTGTACCACCACTTACTGAGGCAGCTGCAAAATTTTAATTCAATTCTGAGCATAAGAACCAGTTGCAGCTCTGCTCAGCTGACCATAAATTGTTATTATGTGAATTAGGTTATATTGCCCCTTCAGTACGGTGAAGGGGTAATTTTTTCCGTAGGAGGATAAATGGATATATTCAGTGGATTAAATCCGGCTCAAAAGGAAGCGGTGGATTGTCTGGAAGGACCTCTGTTGATTATGGCTGGGGCAGGATCGGGCAAAACCAGGGTATTGACCCATCGCATAGCAAATTTGTTGGCCCATGGGGTATCACCATATAGTATTTTGGCCATTACCTTCACCAACAAGGCAGCAGCTGAGATGCGGGAGCGTGTTGACCGGATGATAGGGGAAGGCTCCAAGGATATCTGGCTCAGTACCTTTCATTCCTTTTGTGCCAGAATTTTGCGCCGGGAAATTGAGGCAACCGGCTTATATCATAAAAATTTTGTTATCTATGATACCAGTGATACCCAGTCGGTTATTAAAAAGTGTCTGAAAGAGTTGAATTTGGATGACAAGCAATATGCTCCCAACAGCGTGCTGGGGGCAATTTCCAGTGCCAAAAACCAGATGATGGGCCCTATGATCTTTACCCAGCATGCCCGGGCAGAGGGAAATTTTCATGATCAAAAGGTAGCTGAAGTGTATAAAATGTATCAGGACAAGCTGCGGTCCAATAATGTCCTTGATTTTGATGATTTGCTGTTGATAGCGGTGTCCATTCTGGAGGAAAATGAGGATATTCGGGAGAAATACCAGCGTCGCTTCCGTTACATCATGGTTGATGAGTATCAGGATACCAATGGGGCGCAATACAAGCTGACTCAGTTGTTGGCAGCTGGCCATCACAATATTTGTGTTGTCGGTGATGCTGACCAGTCTATCTATGGCTGGCGTGGCGCCGATATGCGCAACATAATGAATTTTGAAAAGGATTATCCTGAGGCCAGAACCATTATGCTGGAACAAAATTATCGTTCCACCAAGAAGATACTGGCCGCGGCCAATGCGGTTATTGAAAACAACTCCAATCGCAAACCGAAAAATCTTTGGACGGAAAATGCGGATGGTGAGCCTATTACCACTTATCTGGCCTCGGATGAGCGGGATGAGGCCAGGTTTATATTGGACAGCATCACCAAGCAGCAGACGATTTACAACACGCCTTATGGCGATGTAGCGATACTGTACCGTACCAATGCCCAGTCCCGGGTACTGGAAGAAGCCTTTATGCGGCAGGGGGTTCCCTATACCATGGTGGGGGGGCTGAAATTCTATGAACGCATGGAAATAAAGGATATTATCGCCTATCTCAGGGTGTTGTCCAATCCCTTTGACTCGGAAAGCCTCAACAGAATAATAAATGTACCCCGGCGGGGGATTGGTGATACTTCAGTAAGAAAAATACAGGCCTTTGCCAATGAGCGGGAAATCAACCTATTTGAGGTTATTGCCAATCCGGAACTACTGAATGAAGTGCCGGGGCTAACTGCCCGGACCAAAAATCCGTTGGGAGTATTTGCCACTTTGTTGCTCAATTTGATGAACAAGCAGGCCACTGCTTCGGTGTCGGAGTTGATTGAGGAAATAATCGACCAGACTGGTTATATTGAAGCTTTGAAGGCAGATAAAAAGAAAGGGGAGGAAAATACCTCCCGCATCGAAAATTTACGGGAATTCGCCGGTGTGGCCAAGGAGTTTGAAAAAACCGAAGCAGAAGCTGATTTGAATAGCTTTTTGGAGCATATTTCCCTCATTACCGATTTGGATAAAACCATTGAGGCGGATGATAGGGTGACCCTTATGACCTTGCATGCGGCCAAAGGGCTGGAATTCCCGGTGGTATTTATTGCTGGAATGGAGGAAGGCCTGTTTCCTCACTCCCGTACCTTGGATTCACCGGAGGAGCTGGAGGAAGAGCGACGCACCTGCTATGTGGGAATTACCCGGGCGGAGCGTAAGCTGTATCTTACCCATGCATCCCTTCGAACTATTTATGGTCAGACCAGGATATCGGATCCATCCCGGTTCTTGGAGGAAATTCCGGCAGAATACAAGGAAGAAATATCGGCCCGTCGCAGTTTTGGCAGTGGCAATAGCTATGGTGGAAGTTATGGGGGGAACTATGGTGGTTATGGTAGTCATGGGAGTTCCTTTACACCACGGTTTTCCTCGGGTAGTGCGCCAGCAGGAGCAGTGGGGCAGTCAATGTCAGCAGCTGCGGCTTTGAGTAGTATGAAGCCTAAATCTAATACCGGTACAGCCCTCAATCGAACTGGCGGTGTTGTTATGCCGGATATGAGTGTAAAATGGTCGCCGGGGGACAAGGTACAGCATGCTAAATGGGGGATCGGCACTGTGGTAAGCATTTCAGGCAGTGGAGAAGAAACTCAGCTGCAGATCGCATTCCCTAATGAAGGCATAAAGAAGCTAATGCAAAAGTATGCACCGCTAAAGAAGGTTTGATTTATGGATATCAAGGAAATAAAACAGGAGCTGGCGGCTCTCAGAAAAGAAATCAAATATCACAGCAATCTTTATTACAACAATGATGCCCCGGAGATTTCCGACTACGAATTTGATCAGTTGATGTTACGGCTGAAGAAGCTGGAGGCTGATTATCCGGAGCTTATCACCAAGACTTCCCCTACCCAGATGGTGGGCGGCGTGGCCAAGCGGGAAGCCGGCGTATTGGTGGCGCATGATGTGCCAATGCTGTCCTTGCAGGATGTTTTTTCAAAGGAAGAAATTGTTTCCTTTGTAAATACAATGCGGGAGCAGCTGGATAATCCGGTATTTGTAGTGGAAGAAAAAATAGACGGCCTGTCTTTGGCTCTCCGCTATCGGGATGGTGAACTGACCCAGGCCATCACCCGAGGGGATGGAGTGGTTCAGGGGGAAGATGTAACAGAAAATGCCCGGGTTATCAAGGATATAGTACAGGCCCTACAGGAGCCCATACCTTATTTTGAGGTGCGGGGTGAGGTTTATATGAGCCGTGCAGCCTTTGAAAAGGTCAATGCCCGTCAGGAAATGCTGGGGATGAAAACATTTGCCAATCCCCGTAACTGTGCAGCGGGAACCTTGCGTCAGCTCGATAGCCGTATTACCAAGGAACGGGGCTTATCCATGTTTGTGTTCAACCTTCAGACTGCTGAAGGAATCGAATTGACCAGTCATACCCAGGCCTATGATTTTATGAAAAAACAGGGGATAAAAATAATCAATAATTATCATATTTGCCATACGGCGGAAGAAGTAATTGCGGCAATTGATGATATTGGTAACTCACGGGGCAGACTGGAATACGATATTGACGGGGCAGTGGTCAAGCTGGATAGCTTTGCCCAGCGGCAGCAGTTAGGGGCCACCTCCAAGGTGCCACGGTGGGCTGTTGCCTATAAATATCCTCCGGAGGAAAAAGAAACCAAACTGCTGGATATTGAGTTATCAGTGGGCCGAACGGGACGCATAACACCGACGGCCGTTTTTGAGCCGGTTCAGCTGTGTGGGACCAGGGTGGAGCGGGCTACCTTGCATAATCAGGATTATATTGATGATTTGGATATATGCTTGGGCGACACTATTACTGTATTTAAATCCGGAGAAATTATTCCCAAGGTTAAAAGTGTGGTAAAGGACAAGCGTCCGGCTGGGGCAGTTCGATTCCGGATTGGTGATATTTGTCCGGTATGCGGAGCCAAGGCCGTACGGGAGGACAACAGCTCGGATATCAAATGTATCAATCCATCTTGTCCGGCCCAGCTGGAAAACCATATAATCAACTTTGTCAGTCGGGATGCCATGAATATCAAAGGCTTTGGGGAACAAAATATCAAGGCCCTTATCGAAGCCGGTTTTATCAAGGATGTGGCAGACATATTTGGGCTGAAAGAGCATCGGGATGAGCTGGTTGCCCGAGGAATTATTGGCAAGGAAAAGAATACTGACAAGGTTTTGGCAGTTATTGAGGAAGTAAAGGAAAATGAACCTCAGCGGCTGTTAACCGGATTGGGCATATCAGGTATCGGTAAAGCGGCCGCCCGGGAGTTAATGCTGCATTTTGGCAGTATTGAAGCCCTGTCGCAGGCAGAGCTGGAGTCAATCAAGGAAGTGCGGGATATTGGTGATATTAGTGCCAAAGCCATTTTTGATTACTTTAATGACCAGATAAATAAGGATATCATTGACCGGATGAAGGCCTACGGCGTCAATATGGAGTTAAAGGACAGTGGTATTACCAGCGATATTTTGGCGGGCAAAACCATCGTTATTACCGGTACATTACCAACTTTGAGCCGTAATGAGGCCAAGGAATTGGTGGAAGCCAACGGTGGCAAGGCGGCCGGCAGCGTGTCAAAGAAAACGGATTATGTATTAGCCGGAGAAGCGGCAGGCAGTAAGCTGAGTAAAGCACAGGAGCTGGGAATCCCGGTTATAGATGAAGCTGAATTCTTGCAGATGATAGTTAAATGAGACTTATTCAGTGGGAGCTTTAGCACCTGTTAGTATGGGGGAAAATAGACACCATAATGAAGAAACATCAAAATGGTCTGAAAAAGTATATAGTGGCGGAGAAGTACGCTGATATGCTGGTGGAGGACTACCTTAAATCCGTGATGAAGGTGTCCGGCCGGACCCGTCAGCGGCTGTTCCGGTCCAAGAATGTTTTTGTTAACGGCAGTCCGGTCCATACCAAGCGCAAATTAAAGGGAAATGACCTGGTGGCCATCCGTATTTTTCCGGATGAAACCTACGGAGTTAAGCCGCAGATTGGACCGGTGGAGGTACTGTATGAGGATGAGGCGGTTATTGTTTTGAATAAGCCGGCCAATATGCTGGTACATCCCACTGGACAGACCGATAGCTTTACTTTGGCCAATTATTTGGCCGGATATTTTCAGGCAAAGGGACAGATCGTTACCATCAGGCCGATTCATCGCCTGGATCGGGATACCTCCGGGTGCGTTCTGTTTGCCAAAAAGCCGGAGTATCAAACCAAGCTGGAGGCACAGCTGAAGGCCAATACTATTCATCGGATATACAAGGCCTTGGTGGTGGGCGTTGGTATAGAAAAGGAGTTTCCAGACGGCTGTATTGACCGAAATATTGGCCGGGTACCGGGGCAGCCCAATCGGCGGCGAGTGGATGACAGAGGCAAACGGGCGGTGACCCATTTTAAAATTTCTGAAGTGATTGGCCCCAATACTTTGTTGGAGCTGTGGCTGGAAACCGGCCGAACCCATCAAATAAGGGTACATATGAATTATGCCGGATATCCGGTCCTGGGAGACAAGATGTATGGTACTCCATCCCGCCTGATAAACCGGCAGGCCCTTCACGCCAGTGAAATTCATTTTCTTCATCCATTGACTGGGGCCAAGGTGGAAGTAAGGGCGCCATTGCCGAAGGATATGGAAAACTGTATAAGTAAGTTGAGGTCGTTTTTCATTTAAGAAGGTTTTACAATGAATAAAAAATATTTATATTTGATGGCGGCGGGGCATTTTAGCTGCGATATAAATACAGGGGCCCTGCCGGGATTGTTGCCATTTTTGGTGGTTATGTACGGGATGGATTACAAGCTGGCAGCCGGGCTGATGTTTGCCTCCAGCTTTTTGTCCAGTATAATTCAGCCCCTGATTGGCTACTGGTCCGATAAAGGTTCCAGTCCATATTTAATGGGGATTGGCATTTTGCTGAGCGGTCTGTCTTTAGGGTCAGTGGCCTTTATCAGCGATTATACTCTGCTGTTTGTGGCAGTAACCATGATGGGAATCGGTAATGCCATTTTTCATCCGGAAGCGGCCAAGCTGGTAAATGGATTGGCAGGGGATAACAAGGCCCTGAGTATGAGTATATTTTCCACTGGTGGCAGTGCCGGATTTTGTCTGGGGCCAATGGTTGGGGCCGGAATAGTGACCTTATGCGGTATTCACGGTGTAATGCTTTTTGGGCTTATTGGTATTATTATGGGGAGTATCAGCTTTGGCTTGTTGCCGCGAATGCGCCGAATGGCCAAATTTATCTCCCGCAAAACTACGGATGATAGTACAGAACGAACCAATGACTGGTCCGCCTTTAGTCGGCTGACGGTGTTCGTGATCGTCAGGGCAGCCCTTTATACAGCTTTGATGACCTTCCTTCCTCTGTATTGTGTAGCTGTTTTAGGTCAGGAAAAAGCAGTGGGAAGTGTATCCATAACCATTTTGGCGTTGGTGGGAATTTTTACCAACTGGATGGGGGGATATGCGGCAGATCGGATTGGCAACAGTCTGGTGTTGCGGCTGGGAATGGTTATTATGGCAGTGGCCTTGGCGGCTTTTAACTTTACCAGTAATTTGATTTTCATCTATGCAATTGTGGCAGCAGCAGGCTTTTCTCTGTATGCCTGTGTAGGGCCTATGGTGGTATTGGGCCAGACCTATTTGGCAAAAAACATTGGCATGGCCTCCGGGGTTACTCTGGGGATAGGCTTTAGTGCCGGTGGAGTTATTGCACCGATGTTGGGATGGGTTGCTGATATCTACGGGCTGAGTTATGTATTTTATATATTGCCGGTAATGGCGGTGATTGGTTTATTAACCACATTTACATTAAAAGAGGAACAATAAAAATGACCCTTGATGTCAGTTCGTAGACTGATAGTCAAGGGTCATTTTTTTGCCGAGTCATCCGATTAAGGTCAGCAGCTGTTTGCCAATCAATACTGCCGTGACAATTATAAATAAAGGCCGTATGTAGCTGACACCCTTGGCAATAGCCACTTTGGAGCCAGCTATGGCACCGATAATCATAAACACACCCATAGGTATGGCATAAGTAAAATTGACACTGCCAAAATAGGTAAAGAGAATTGCTGCGGCAATATTGCTGGCAAAATTCATTGCCTTGGCATTACCGGTGGCAAAAATAAAGTCAAAGCCAATCATTATAAAGGCAAAGAGAATGAAGGAACCGGTGCCTGGACCAAAAAAACCGTCATAAAAGCCCATAGTAAAGGCCAAAATAAGGCACAAAAACATTTTTTTGCCGGTTATATTCTGAGGTCTGGCGTCTTTGCCCCAGTCTTTTTTTAATAGTGTATAAAAGAATACCAATACCAGCATAATGATGATAAGTGGCCGTAGAAATTCGGAGGAAATGTGCTGGACTAAAAGCACTCCGGCAAATGACCCGATAAGGGATAGAGGACATAGCTTTTTCATAAGGGCTACATCCATTTTACCGGCCCGAATAAAGGTAAGAAAACTGAACACCGAACCCATAGATGCAGCAACCTTGTTGGTGCCCAGTACGGTAACCGGGGAAAGACCGGTCCACATCAGGGCCGGGATAGTGATGAGTCCACCGCCGCCTACCGCTGCATCGATAAATGCCCCAATAAATCCGAAAATGGCCAGAAAAACCATAGCTTCAAAATCCATATGTTACTCCTTAAAAAATAAAACTAATAAAACAATAACATTATACAACAAAGTAATTCTAAATACTACACAATATGGTATGATATCATAATTATTATTTATGTTTTCATTAAAATTTATGACTTTACTTATTGAAAGGGATAATATTGTTATGTTATACTATTTACAGCTTAAATATAAAGGGGGAGGGTTATGGCAAAATGAATTTATCAGTAAAAATTTTCATTTCTTTGGTATTGTCCGTTATTGTCGGATTGATTGCCGGAGCAGAGGGTCTGCCATTTATTAAATGGTGGATTGCACCAATTGGTACTATGTTCATCAACCTCATCAAGATGATGATTGTACCGGTTGTATTCTTCTCGTTGGTTGTAGGTATTACCAGTTTGGGTGATACCAAAAAACTGGGGCGTATTGGCTTCAAGACTGTGGGGATTTATCTTGTAACAACTGCTATTGCAATTACCATCGGTTTTGTAGTAGCTGGCATCATTGGCCCTGGTGTTGGTACTGATTTCGTTGCCGGTACGCAGCCAAAGGTTAAAGAAGCGCCTTATATCATGAAGGTTCTTCTTGACATGATTCCTACGAATCCGATTGATTCCATGGCTAAGGCAGCAATTTTGCCAACTATCGTATTTGCACTCTTTGTTGGTGTAGGTATTGTAAAAGTTGGTGGTGAGAGGGCGGAGCTTCTCATCAAGTTCTTTGATGCCGGTGCTGAAGTATGCTACAAGATTATCGCTATGGTTATGGAGCTTGCTCCAATCGGCGTATTCTGCTTGCTGCTTCCTGTAGTATCTGCAAATGGTCCAAAGGTATTATTGCCTCTCTTGACCGTTATTGCCTGCGTAGCTGTTGGTTGTTTTGTGCATGCTGTTGGTGTATATTCCACTATGGCACGGATTTGGGGCGGACATAGCCCAATTGAATTCTTTAAGGGTATGTCCGAGCAGATGATGATTGCCTTTACCACCTGTTCTTCTGCCGCTGCATTGCCGGTTAATATGAAGAACTGCCAGGAGAAATTGGGTGTTAGCCGTGAAATTTCTTCCTTCGTGCTTCCGTTGGGTGCTACCCTGAATATGGATGGTACCGCACTTTACATGGGTGTATGTTCGCTGTTCGTTGCCAATGTTTATGGTATACCACTTGGTATTGATCAGATGATGATGATCGTATTAACTGGTACCTTAGCTTCTATTGGTACTGCAGGTGTTCCAGGTGCCGGTCTAATTATGCTGGCAATGGTATTGCAGTCTGTAGGTCTTCCTATGGAAGGCTTGGCTTTGGTAGCTGGTATTGACCGTGTATTGGATATGTTCCGTACCTGTGTTAATATCACCGGTGATGGTGCTGTTACTATCGTTGTAAACGAAACTGAAAAGGATGCAGCATAAGTTTTTTAGGAACTAATATAAGGACTGGAAAATGTTTAATTATTTTCCGGTCCTTTTTATTTTGAAAAATTAACGCGATATAGCTAAAGCTTTAAAACTCCGTCTGTATATGTCTTCATTTTATGGTATAATTTTTAAGAAAGTTATATGTGGAGGATTTTAGCATGGAAGACAGTATGCCTGATACTAATATATCAAGCCATGGCAGTAATTTTGCTCATTTGCATGTGCATACGGAGTATAGTTTGCTGGATGGAGCCAATCGAATCAAGCCCTTGGTGAAGCGGGCCAAGGAATTGGGGATGGAGCATCTGGCCATTACCGACCAT
>CADACU010000016.1:27092-89336 GCA_902786545.1 uncultured Anaerovibrio sp. | reverse complement strand
TTAGATGACGCAGAAATTAATTATGCCGATGTAACAGTTGGGTAATATTCAACTATTAAGTGGTAATAAAAGATTTTGCGAAAGATTCTTGACACTATCGTTGTTGAAGGATAATCCGGAGAAGGCAAAACAGTTAATACATGATTTAAAAGTATCCTAATTATAATGTAGCATATGCCCCGGAGCATTGTTTGCTTCGGGTTGAACGAGGGGGCAAAAATGGTGCATCGTTCAACCAAACAAGGAGAAAATAATATGAAAAGATTTATTATAGCTCTGCTATGTGTAGTCTGTTTTTCACCAAACGCTATAGCAAAAATACATACTATAGAAGTTGTTTCAGACCCTATTTCGGTTGAATACGCAAAAGAGCACAATCCTTCCAATGAGATTATAAGGGAAGAAAAATAACGGTGTTTTGTTGTGTTCAAAAATAAATCGACTAACTTTTATGGTTGCAAATAAAGGAATAATCTGCACAAAATTAGGCTGCCGCTTTGATGAAAAACATCAAATGCGACAGCCCTTTTTGTTATTTTAAATAAGCAATAGCTTTTACTAATTTGGCATCGTCTGAGAAATTATAACCGTTAGGAGTATCTAATTCACCTCGAATATAAAGAGCTTCTTTTGGCTCTAAATAAACCTTATCAAGTACTCGTGCTCTATTACTTGAAGCAGAATCATAAATTAAATAATAATCGGTAGTATTTGGATTGTTTTCATCTACATTGTCATTAATAGGACGAAGACGAATTCTACCAAAAGAATTTTCTCTAATTAAATTAGCGACTTCCCCTGCAACATAATAAGTTCTATCAAGAGAAGAACCTTCATTAGTTGCACTTAAAGTACCTGTCCCCATAAATAGCTTACCATCTAAGTAGAATTTTTTATTTGAGAAAACAACTCTACCATTAGACATCTGAGAAACTTGATTTTCTAATCTTCTAATTCTTTCTGCAGTATCTGGGTGAGGGTTATAGTCTTCTTTCAAAACTACGTGTTTATCATTAACTCCTGCTACAACATACTTATTTTCATTCATCTGCAAACGATAAAGGAAAGAAATAAGGCTTCCTACAGAAATCTGTTGACAATTATTTATAAATTCAACAGCTTGCTTGTCTGCCAAATATTCGTTTTCAACAGAAAAACGAGCATTAGGAGCAGTTTGATTTTGAGTAATATCAGTCATAATAGTAATTAAATTATCTCTGGTTGCTTCATGTGATGTTCCAATAAGTTTAGTCATTCCTTCTTCTCCATAAAGAGTATCAATCTTTCTTTGGAAGTCACGATTATACCAATGAGAAAATTCATGAGCAAGAATAGCACCCATCATAGAACGCTGATATAGATTAATGCCGTTTCTAATACCTTGTTGTCTGAAATTAGTTTCCCCCGTAGAAGGAATTGTAAAAACGAAATCAATCATTTGAGTAGTTATATAGGTTCTTCCCGAAGGAATTGTTAATGCATCTAAGCCCTGTTGTGCAGATTCTTTAACTGGATACAAATAACGGGTATGTCTTCCATCATTAACATTAAGTTTTGAGGGATTATGACTAATTAATTCATCTTTAATGCAATTAAGATACTCATTATGCCAAGAATGAGAAGAAGCTTCATATTCACTTGCTATCATTTCACCCAAAATATGTTCTTGACTGTCATTAAATACATATGCTTCTGAAATAGTAGGGGTAAAAGTCAATGTTATGCCTAAAGCAAAAGTTAATATAAATTTACGGATATTCAAACAAATCATCTCCTATTACATTATTTTCATCAAAGAACTCTTAACAAAAATTGCAAAAGGTGGTACTTTAGAAATCAAAACCAACATAGAAATACAAAAAGAAAAAATATATTCAAATGGAGTATTTGTATAAAACAATCTAAAATGAACTTTTGGTTGAACGAGGGGGCAAAAATGGTGCATCGTTCAACATAAATACCTGAATGAAAAAAACGGGTCCAACACGAGCCTCCTGAACGAATCCAGGCCCTCAAATTTTGTTGGGAATCCGTTTCCACTCCAAAGTATACATGATAAATTGTTTGGCGTCAATAATGTTGAACGAGGGGGCAAAAATGGTGCATCGTTCAACCCATAAGGGGAAATCTTATCAGGCGGGGGCAGTTGCCTGTCGCCCCCGCCCAATTTAGTATCGCCACTTGCCCATATACAGACTCTGCCTAAACGGACCGCAGGGAAATCCGCGGGTGACATGTAGATGATTCCATGGATAAGCGTAGTCACATGCCACATCAGCACAAAGTCTATTTGCGCCGCCGTGAGGTTTCTGACGGACGCACTTTCACCGTCGTTCCTTCATCGAAGCCTGCTGCCAAATTGATGTGACACTGTGTGAAGCGCAGGAATGGAACATCCCATGGCAGGACCCGCGAAAAAGGCCCGTTGGGTTGGACCTCATCCACCGTCTTCGACGGTCCCCCTTCCCCATAGGGGAAGGCTTAAACAGGACCCGCGAAAAAGGCCCGTTGGGTTGGACCTCATCCGAGCGCATCGCGCCACCGACGGAGCTTTGCTCCTAGTGCCTGTAGGTGCTTCCCCAGAGGGGAAGGCTTATTTAGCAATGAAGTTGAACGAGGGGGCACCTCATTTTTGGAGGGTAGTTTTGGAATATATGGACATTATTTCATCTTGCTTTTATCGTGTAAATTAGGCAGCCACATGGGAACACTGTTCCTGTATGCGATGTAATCCTGACCAAAGCGTTTAATTAGCTTCTTTTCTTCCACAGTTTTAAAGTAAATACAATTGATAAAGAAAAAGATAATAGTATATATAAAAATATAACTACTGCTGAAAAAAACAACCTCTGATAAAAGTAAAAACAGGATTCCTAATAGCATAGGATTACGAACTTTTTTATAGGGACCTTTAATAATTAGCCGTTTAGGTGGTTCTAAAGGCGAAAGGGTTCCTTGGCCTTCATTATGGAAAAGCAGTGCGGTTTTAATGAATAAATACGAGCCGCCACCGAATAATATAATGCTTATGACAATTTGCGATGGTGCTGGAATGAACCATTGATAATCTGTATACCATAACAGCAGGGTTGGTATTATGACAGTTATATTAAAGGGGAATAATAGAATTGCCTTTAGCCAAGAAATTTTCATACAGCATAATCCTCTCTGGCATAGCTGATCACCAACACGCTCCTCAGTGCTACCGGCACAACCATTTCCTATGTTTGTTGAAATTGTACCATTATATGGCATTTCTTACCAACAATTTTTCTAAAAATCAGGTTCTCCGGCAAGAATCCAATGTTTATTAAATTACTGCACAAATACTATAAAACAACAATCTATACAGCCTCCTTAGTTGAATGATGGGGCAAAAATAACTCATCTTTCTATTCTGGATGATGGTTAAAAAAGTTTAATATATTTGTAATATTTGTACTGATAAATCGTATGTATAGTCAAGAAAGCAAAAATGCAAGATGATAAAATCAACAAAAAAAAGAAAGGGGCTGTTTAAAATGACTGATAACAAAAAGAGAGAACTCCAAAACGAGGCTATGGATAAGGTTGCTGGCGGTGGTTGGGAAAAGTTTGTACCACAGATAGTGGATGTTGCCAATCAGTTACTAAATGGTGGTGGCTCCAGTGGTGATTCCGACAGCGGCTCCGGTGGTGGTGCTTCTGGAGGGCAGAACAACAGTAATAATAACGGTGCTCAGCAAAACAACATATCAGGTCCTAACACTGTAAGGGATATGACGGTAAATAAATAGTCCTGTGGGATGGGGGAGATTGCCATGAGCACAAAAGGAAAATGGGAACTGGATTTGGATAGCCTGGATAATATAACAGGTGGAACCGAGCAAAACAACAGTAGCAATGAAGGTACTCAGCAGAACAATGAGTCTGGCGATAATATAAGTGATGTTATTCAGGAAAATACTGTCAACAACAATCCAGGTACTGTAAATATTGGTTCTCCGGTGGTGATAAAGGACACTGGAGGACCAACTACCGTAAATATTGGTTAAATATATCGTAACAAATATTGGTTACTGTAGATGACATACGCATAATACATAAAAAGCCCTTCTCTTATATGAGAAGGGCTTCTTTGGTTTAATTCAAGATTATCTTGTTTTGGGGGTATTAGCTGAGTGTTCCTAATATAGGAAACAGGATAGACATGGCTGGTTATGCTTCTGAATTATAGGTAAGTATTTACACCATTTGGCTCTAAAATGATGGTATTTACATTATTTACATTAACATTACGCCAATCCTCAGAACCACCATTGCTGTAATGAACCTTGAAATCCCAAGTTTCACACAGTGCCCAACGGTCAAAATCCAAGGTAACGGTTGTACCGTTTTCCCAAACAGAATTGCCAAGTACATCTTCATACCACTGATTGCTGATAGTAGGTGAGCAATTTAACACTACAATCGTAGAACCGGTATTATTAACCAGGGATAAAGCTTTGGCATCTGCTGTGGAAGAACCCAATACGGTCAAACCTAAAACCATAACAAAAGCCAAAAATAATTTGTGCAAGCTAAATTTTCTCATAAGCAAATTCCTCCTTTAAAATAGAAACAACAAATTATTGACGCTTCTCTGTATTTACCTGCAATAGCCTACCCCAGATACCAACCTAGCCTTTTAGGTAACTAAAAAATTCCTATATATTCTTTTCTACAAAAAAATCCATATTCCTTTTTTAGTAATTTTATTGCCAAATAAAAAAAGAGGGAATATTATAAAATCACAGAGTTAAATATAACGAGGTGAAGCTGTCCCCTTCCTCTTTAGGTGGGGGTGAAAACAAACTTCAACAGGTGGTGAGCATATCTCCCACCTCGTTGCGACGCGAAGCTAGTCCTGAAAGGAAAACGCTAATTGGAAGATTTTTCTTCTAAAGAAGAAAAATTTGAACAATGGCGTTATAAAGGAAATAGAGGTGTGTTAAATGAAAAGCTTAACTGTGCTGAATAAGAACATATTAGTCATGGGAATAGTCCTGTTTTTGCCATTATTTCTTTCAACAATAGCATTTGCCCAACGCCATCAGGTGGAGGGGGATGGCACTTACTTCCTGATGAACAATGATCTTGAAGATGAAGCACTGGCTAAAGAACGGGCCAGGTATGAGGCGTTGCAAAGTGCCAGTGAACAGGCTGCAATTTTTGTTGACAGTTCATCGGAATTGTTTCTTGATCAGCTGACCTTTTCGGAATTACGCAGCTACGCCGCCAGTGTAATACGCGTTCAGGGGTTGCCACAATATACTAGCTCAACCAGTGGGCGGGGGACCATGTATTATTGTCATCTGGTTGCGGTGGTGGATACCAGCGACTTTCAGCATACTTCATTTGAGTCTATACAGAAAAGCCGGCAAAAAAGCGAGGAGCGTGACCGCCTGGTACGGGAAATGGATGAATTGAAGCATAAATATGCTCGGGCTTATAACGAAACGGAAAAACAAAATATCCGCTTTCGTATGAAGCAGCTAAAGGATAAATTTATGAGAAATGAGCCATATACCTCGTCTTCGTCTACATACAACACGGCAATGGCGAAGCTGGCTTATAATGATGGCGTTGATTATGATAATAATGAGGATTATTCCAATGCTATTGAATGTTATCAAAAGGCACTCAGCTATGATCCCCGGTTTATTTCGGCATATAACAATCTGGGAATAATCTATAAAGATGTATTACAGGATTATGAAAAAGCCCGTGAATGCTTTGAAACCTCTGTACAGATAAATCCAGCCTATGACTATGGCTATTGTAACCTGGGTATACTCTACAATGATATATACCATGATTATGATAAGGCTATGGAAAACTACAATAAGGTCATTCGCCTAAATCCTAAATTTACGGGTCTATATCGCTATATAGCCAGAACCTATCTGGCCATGGAACAATATGAGGATGCTTTACGAAATGTACAGAAGGAAATGTCCAATAATAAACCAAAGAAATATGATTATTGTGTTTTAGGGGCAATTTATCTGGGCACCGGTGATTATAACCGGGCTATGGAGCTGTTAGAAAAGTCCATCAGCATGGATGATGCTTATGGCGAGGCTTATCTTTACCGGGGGCTTACCTATGAACAAATGGGGAACAAGGCCCAGGCCCTTCAGGATATTAGTAGAGCCAAAGAGCTTGAGCCCGGCAATGAACAAGCTAGACTGCATTATGACCGCTTGAAATCTACTTGACACTTTATTTACAAAATGATAATATCGGTATGTAATGATAATCATTATCGACTAATGGGGCTAATTTGTTTAGCCCCTTATATTTTGGGAGGAATGATATGAAAAGTATTGTAGTAGTTTCAAGTCGTACCGGTAACACACTGAAGGTGGCTGGTACCGTGGCCTATGCCTTGGATGAGAAAATGGAAGCCGTAAAGGTCGAGGAAAATCCTGATGTTTCTGACTATGATCTGGTAGTGGTGGGGACTTGGATTGACCGAGGGAACGCAGATAAAAAAGCGGCTGATTTTATAAAAAGTCTGCGCAACAAAAAGGTGGCCATATTTGCGACTCTTGGTGCATATCCAGATTCTGAGCACGCTCAAAAGTGTATTGAAAACATTGTTGCACAGTTTGATGAAAGCTGTGAGGTAGTGGGATCGTTTATTTGTCAGGGAGCGGTTTCCCAGAAAATGGTTGATATGATGCAAAGGATGTTCCCGGAAGGACATCCCCATGCTATGAATGAGGCCCGGATAAAACGCCTGGCTGGCGGAAAGACTCACCCGGATGATAATGATCTGCAAAATGCCAGAGAGTATTTTATGACACTTAAAAATCGGTTGGAGAGCTGATTTATAGTTGTTGACGAGGTTTATATTCAGCACTGTTTTTTGCCATAAAAAGACCCCCATAAGTTAGATACTTGGTCTAACTTATGGGGGTCTCTACACTATACTACGCTTACTGGCGTTTTTTTACATTTATTTTCCATACATATAGCTATAATAGGCTTTCTGCATTTCCTTGCGGTTTTTGCTGGCAGGCCACAGCTCACCTAAATTGTTTTTTCGCATGGCAGCAGCCAGATGAGAATATAGCTGGGGGTTATCCTTTCCCATATCGGCGATAAGCTCCTTTACTGTCTGCCGGATGGTGTGACCGTCGTGGGGACAGGGGGATGGCACCGGTGTAAAGCCATGATACTGAATGGCATCAATTATTTCCTGTTCACGGAAATATACCAGGGGACGGATAACAGTTATATCCACTTTATCTAAATAAGTTTTTGGAGTGAATGTATTGAGCTGTCCGGAATACAACAGGCTCATAAAGAAGGTCTCCACTGCATCATCGTGGTGATGGGCATAGGCCACCTTGTTGCAGCCTTGTTCCTTGGCAAAGCGATTTACGGCCCCTCGTCGAAAAAATGCACAGGTGTAGCAAGGCTCTTTGCCGTTCTGGGCTTCAATGGTGCCGGCAATATCCACATCAATAGTTTCAAAGGGGATTTCCAGATCACGCATAAATTTTCGGATTCGCTCAACTTTTTCCGGGAAATCCGGCGAAAACATCGGATTGATGGTGAGCGCCTTTAAAGAAAAGTGTTTTTTAAGCCGTTGCTTCATCATAGCCATGGCGTAGGCCAGAAAAATACTGTCCTTGCCACCGGATATGCCCAATAAAATCTGGTCGTGGTTATCAATTAGTTCAAATTCGGTAATTGCCCGCATCAGCTTGCTGAAATAGAGCTGGGGCAGATTGATTTTCAAAATATAAACATCCTCTCAAAACTGTAACAGTGTATTGTTAATATATAGACAAATGTACAATAAGAATGGAAAAATCATAAAATAATCTTGCCTATACCACCATTTTAAGCTATTATTATAAAGGTGTCTATAGACACTATAACGAGGTGAAGATGTCCTCATCCTCTTTAGGTGGGGGTGAAAACAAGCTACAACAGGTGGTGAGCATATCTCCCACCTCGTTGCGACGCGAAGCTAGTCCTGAAAAGGAAACGCTAATTGGAAGATTTTTCTTTTAAAGAAGAAAAATTTGAACAATGGCGTTATAACATTTAATATGGAGGCGTTGGTCTGTGATAAAGGTATTAGTAAGCGGTGCTTATGGCCGTATGGGACAGGCTGTAGTTAAGGCTGTTCTTGAGGATAAGGACCTGGAGCTGGTCGGTGCAGTTGATATAGTTGGTGAGGGCGATGCCGGTGAAGTCGTTGGGTTTGGTAAATGCGGTGTCAGCTACACGAAGGATTTGGCTGCTACCATTGAAGCTGCCCAGCCACAGGTAATGGTAGATTTCACTATTCCGGATGTGGTATTTGGCAATGCCAGTCTGGCACTGAAGCATAAAGTAGCCCCGGTAATTGGTACTACCGGCCTTTCGGCAGAGCAAAAACAGGCATTGGCTGATTTGTCTGCCGCCAATGATACACCAGTGTTCATTGCGCCTAATTTTGCCATTGGGGCTGTATTGATGATGCTGATGGCAAAGCAGGCCGCCAAATATATGCCGGAGGTGGAGATAATTGAGCTTCACCACGACAAGAAGCTGGATGCACCGTCTGGGACGGCGCTGCAGACCGCTGCGATGATTTCGGAGGTTCGTCAGGCCCATAAACAGGGCAATCCGGCCGAGACTGAGAAGGTGGACGGTGCCCGGGGGGCAGATGTGGATGGTATGCATATTCACAGTGTCCGCTTGCCGGGGTATGTGGCGCATCAGGAGGTTATTTTCGGTGGTTTGGGTCAGACGCTGTCTATTCGCCATGATTCCCTGAACCGGGAGTCCTTTATGCCAGGCGTTTGTCTGGCCTGCAAAAAAGTAATTGGCCGAAAAGGGCTTATTGTGGGCTTGGATCAGTTTATGGACTAATCGTGTTTGGCATGCGTAATGTGGAATTATGTTTTTAGGGGGATAAATGATATGAAGAATTATAATGTTGCTATTCTGGGTGCTACCGGAGCCGTGGGACAGGAGTTTTTAAATCTTATCGAGGAGCGTAAGTTTCCTTTTGCCAATTTAAAATTATTGGCATCCAAGCGGTCAGCCGGCAAGAAAATCCAGTTTATGGGCAAGGAATACACCGTTGAGGAAGCTACTGAACAGTCCTTTGATGATGTGGATATCGCTCTGTTTGCCGGTGGTTCCATCAGCAAAACCCTTGGCCCGGCTGCGGCTAAGGCCGGGGCTGTTGTTATCGACAATTCCAGTACCTTCCGGATGGACCCGGAGGTTCCGCTTATAGTTCCGGAAGTAAATCCGGAGGATATTTCCTGGCACAAGGGCATTATTGCTAATCCTAATTGTTCTACTATTATTATGGTAATGGCTTTGAAACCGCTTTACGATGTGTCAAAGATAAAGCGGGTGGTAGTCTCTACTTATCAGGCTGTATCCGGTGGTGGCAAAGAAGCCATGGCTGAGCTGGAGCAGCAGGTGAAGGACATAAATGATGGCAAGGAAGTAGTGGCCAATATTCTGCCAGGGGCAGCATTGAAGAAGCATTATCAGATTGCCTTTAATTTAATTCCGCAGATTGATGTCTTCAAGGAAAACCTTTATACCAAGGAAGAAATGAAGATGATTGACGAAACCAAGAAAATTATGAATGACCAGGATATGCGCATCACTGCTACCACTGTTCGTGTGCCGGTATACCGCAGCCATGCTGAGTCAGTAAATATCGAATTTGAGGATGAGGTATCTGTGGAAAAGGCCCGGGAAGTTCTGGCCAAGTTCCCAGGTGTTACCCTGAATGATAATCCGGATGAGCAGGCGTATCCAATGCCACTTATGACCTCCGGCAAGAACGATGTGGAGGTGGGGCGTATCCGTAAGGATTATTCCATTGATAATGGTCTTAATCTGTGGGTATGCGGTGACCAGATTAGAAAGGGTGCAGCTCTGAATGCTCTCCAGATTGCGGAATATATGATCGAACATGATATGATTAAATAATATTGGTGAATTTGCATTGGCTGTTGCTTGTGGTGTATCATTATGGGCAGCAGCCATTTTCTTTTCTAAAATCGGAGGAAGGTGAAAATTTTTCTTTCTGCTGCATATATTTTTCTTCCGATAAGTGTGTGGTGTAGCCTATGAATCAAGAAAAAATAATTGTGATATTGGGCCCTACAGCTTCCGGCAAAACGGGGCTGTCCATTGAGCTGGCCAAGAAATTAAATACAGAAATCATATCCGGGGATTCTCAGTTGGTGTACCGGGGCTTTGATATTGGCGCCGCCAAGCCGGATGTTAAGGAGCGGGGTGGTGTGGTCCATCATATGATAGATATACTGCCGCCAGAGGCAACCTTTAATGTGGCAGATTTTATCCAACAGGTAAAGCCGTTGATAACCAAGCTGAATAACCAGGGGAAGATTCCGATTTTGGCCGGAGGAACCGGACTCTATATCAAATCGCTGGTAGAGGGCTATCAGTTTAACGAAACAGCCGGTGATGAGAAGTATCGTCAGCAGTTGGAGGAACTGGCAGCATCAAAGGGCAAGGAATATGTGCATGAAATGCTGCAAAAGGTCAATCCGGAAGCTGCCCAGCGGATTCATCCCAATAATTTTCGGCGGGTGATAAGGGCTCTGGAGGTTTATCACCTTGGCGGGGAGCAGATTTCCACCGATCGGGAGAGTGAACTGATTTATGATGTTTATGTGGCAGGGTTATATTGGCGACGGGACCTGCTTTATGATAGAATAAACAGAAGAGTCGATATGATGATTGCGGGGGGATTGGCCCAGGAAGTTAGTCAGCTGCTGGCTGCTGGGGTTGCACCGGATTGTCAGGCGATGCGGGGAATCGGCTATAAGGAAATGCTTCGGCACATTCATGGGGAATGTAGTCTGGCTGATGCTGGCAATGAGATAAAAAAAGCCACCCGGCATTTTGCCAAGCGGCAACTTACATGGTATCGTAAAATGCCATATATTCACTGGTATCATCCGGCGTTATATAAGGGACATGGACTGTTGGACAATGTCACCTGGAATATAGCAAGATTTTTCAATCACTAATTATGGAGGGGTAGAAATGACAGGGAAGGCTATCAATTTACAGGACAGTATTTTAAATCAGGTGCGGAAGGAAAATGTACAGGTTGCCATTCATCTGGTTAATGGATTTCAGATTAAAGGCATGGTAAAGGGCTTTGATAATTTTACTGTTATCATTGATTCAATGGGAAAGCAGCAGCTGGTCTACAAGCATGCGATTTCCACCATCACATTGAGCCGTCATTTGGACAATTTAAGCGGAGAAAAGAAAGAACAAAATGAGGAATAATAACCGACTTCGGGGCTTTGAGGTGGTTAATGCCTTTGCGGATAAGGGCATAAATTTACCGAAAAGAAAAACCGGCCGTAGTGCCGGATACGATATGGAGGCAGCTGCCGATACGGTGCTTGCCCCTCATCAGGTGGTGCTGGTTCCTACCGGTATAAAGGCTTATATGCAGCCGGATGAGTATCTGGGTATCCATGTCCGCTCCGGTATTTCCATCAAGAATTGTATTTCCTGTATTAACAGTCAGGGGATAATTGATGCGGATTATTATAACAATCCAGAGAATGAGGGGCATATTATGGTGCCACTCATCAATCACGGGGCGAAGGAATTCTTTATTGCCAAGGGAACCCGTATAGCTCAGGGGATTTTTTATAAGTATCTCACCATGGATGGAGATGAAGCCGGGACCGGTGCTGTGCGTCAGGGTGGCTTTGGCTCCACAGGAGAATGAGTATGGATTTGGAAATGGATTTATTTGGGGCAGCAGCGGAAAACAGTCGCAATGAGTACGAGCCATTGGCGCAACGGATGCGGCCCCGTAATTTTGATGAGTTTATTGGACAGGAAGAGGCAGTTGGTCAGGGAAAGTATCTGCGCAAGATGATTGAAAAGGACCAGCTGCCGTCCTTAATTTTATTTGGTCCGCCGGGTACCGGCAAAACCACCTTGGCTCAGATGATTGCCAATATTACTAACAGTCATTTTAAAAAGCTGAATGCAGTGTCTTCCGGCATTGGTGACATACGGAAGATTGTGGATGAGGCGGCGGATCAACGAAAATTCTATCAAAAACGCACAATTGTATTTATTGACGAGATACATCGCTTTAATAAAAGTCAGCAGGATGTGTTGCTGCCCTATGTGGAGGACGGGCGGCTTATTTTAATTGGTGCAACTACGGAAAATCCATTTTTTGAGGTCAATCATGCCCTGCTCAGCCGGGTGCGGATAGTTCGCCTTACGGCTTTGTCAGAGGGGGATTTGGTGCGGATGCTGAAGGCTGCCCTGTTCGATACGGAACGGGGACTGGGTGGCCGTAAAATATCGGCTGATGATGAAGTGCTGGCGGCTATAGCCCAGTTGTCCAGCGGCGACGGTCGTATGGCGCTGAACCTGTTGGAGCAGGCGGCTGCCATGGTGGAAGATGGCAGCGTTATTTCTCTGGAGCTGATAAAAAATATTTTGGGGGAACGGGTCCAGAGCTACGATAAAAAGGGCGACAATCATTATGATACGGTATCGGCCTTTATTAAGAGCATGCGGGGCAGTGATCCGGATGCAGCGGTTCATTATCTGGCGAGAATGATTGCCGGTGGTGAGAATGTGAATTTTATTGCCCGGCGGGTGGCCATATGTGCGGCTGAGGATGTGGGGAATGCCGATCCCATGGCTTTGGTGGTGGCTATGGCAGCAGTTCAGGCCGTACAGTTTGTGGGAATGCCGGAGGGACGAATTCCTTTGGCGGAAGCCGTTACCTATGTGGCCTCCGCCCCTAAGAGTAATGCTGCCTATCTGGCGGTGGATGCAGCACTGGCTGATGTGCGGCGTCATGATTGTGGCCGGGTACCAAGTCATCTGCGGGATGCCCATTATAAGGGAGCAGCAAAACTGGGGCACGGGGAAGGTTATAAGTACGCTCATGATTTTCCAGGGCATTTTGTTCGGCAGCAGTATCTGCCGAAGGAAATGAAGGGCGTGTCCTATTACCATCCGACAGATAATGGTCGGGAAAAGCATCTGCGGGACTATTTGAAATGGTGCTGGCCTGAGAGGTTTAAATAACAATGGACATAAATGAAGACGGAAAAGGAAAGCTCAACGACCAGCAGCTGACCGTTGTCAATGAGCTGACAAACAACATTTTGCTTATTGCATCAGCCGGTACGGGGAAAACCAATACTTTGGCCTATCGCATTGCCAATATCATTGAGCAAAAGAAAGCCCGGGCAGAGGAGATTGCCTGTCTTACCTTTACCAACAAGGCCTGCAACGAAATGAAAAAGCGGGTAGTGGATGTGGTGGGGGAAGCCGGAACAGCGGTGACGGTTACTACATTTCACAGTTTTTGTTACGATATTATCCGCAGCGAAGCAAAAAAATCGGATATTGGTATAGCGGGAAACTCAATAATTTTTGATGAGGAAGACTGCCTGGAGCTTATTAAGCTGATACCTGATTTTGCCCATATGACCGCGCTCAGTGGTTGGAGTGCAGCTGTGCAGAAGCTGATTACTCTTTTTAAGGAATATCGGGGAGAATATGATTATTTCACCGATGATATGGCAGCGGACTATCAGCGGGTAATTGACCGTCTGATTGTTGAAAAAGGTTCTCGGGTGGAGGATGCCAGCCGGGTTATGAAAAAGCCCTGTGGGGATTTAATAATGGAATTTCAAAGTCGGGGTGGTCAGCTGATAGCGTTGTACGATAATACGCTGCGGGAAAATCACGCCCTGGATTTTTGTGATTTGATAAATATGGCCTATTATCTGCTGAAGGATGAACAGCGTCAGACACGGTGGCAGTCCGCCTACAAGTTTTGGTGCATCGATGAGGTTCAGGACACCAGCCGTCTGGAATACAGTGTGTTGGAAAAATTGTTTGGTAATAGCAATGTTATAATGTGTGGCGATTTTTTCCAGACTATTTATGAATGGCGCGGCTCCCAGCCGGAACTTATTTTTGAGAAATTTATGAAGAATTATGGACCGGAGGTGATTGTATACAATCGGAATTACCGCTCGACCCAAATTCTTTTAGACAGCTCTTATACATATTTGAAAAACAAATTTCCGGCAATGGTAAGTAATTTCTTTAAAGAGGATGCCATGGCCATGGTAGCTGAACCGGGGGAGAAGATACATTACAGTACCTTTAATAGTATCTATATGGAAGCCCATTGGATTTATATGACCCTACAGCGGCTTCGGCCGGCGGATTTGTCCCGGGTTTGCATATTGACCAGATCCAATACTTATAATAAATTCCTGTCCCAGAATTTTCAGAAAATCATAAATAAACGACGGGAAAATCAATATGCAGCTGGCGAGGAATTCAGTGATTTTCCCTTGGAATTTATGCTGGTGGATGAATTTAAGTTTTTCCGCCGCAAGGAAATAAAGGATGTATTGGCCGTATTTAATATTCTGGTGAATAGCTGGGATGACAACAGTATTTGCCGTATTGCCAAGGAATACGCCAAGGGAATTGGTGAACGGACCATTGAACGGCTGAAATCAGATGAGGCTATGAATTTGGGCATTCGGCCCAATGATATCCTGCATCCATCTACGCTAAAGTATGATGAGCCTTTTGAGATGCTACGGCGGGAGATGGAAAACGGCAATGTGGTGGTCTTTGATGTGGAATCCACCGGTCTGGATACCGCCAGGGATGAGATTATCCAGATTGCCGGCATCCGTCTGGATAAAACCGGTAAAGAGCTGGACAAGCTGAATTGTTTGCTGAGGGCCACCAAGCCGGTGGGACAGTCGGTATATACCCATCATATAACGGATGAAAAGCTGCAGGCTGAGGGAATTGATCCTCGGGATGCTTTGCAGAAATTTCTTGATTTTGCCAGAGGCAGTGTAATTGTGGGACATAATGTGGGCTACGATTTGTCTATTCTGGCCAGTCAGCTGAACCGGCTTGGGATGGAGCCACTGCAGTGTTTGGCTTATTATGATACCTTGGATATTTTTCGCCGATTTTATCCAAAGCTGCCTAATCACAAGCTATCGACAATAGGAGAATTTTGTCAGGTTAGCCATATTTCTACTCATGATGCCTTTGATGATATTTGTGCCACTGGTGAGTGCCTTATCTATGCGGTGCAAAATAATATTTCTAAGGGCATTGATGAACGACGGCAGTTTTTTGCCAAATATTCCAAGCATTTTGCTCCTTTTGGCGAAATGATAAATGGTTTTAAAAAATCATTGTCTGTCAAACGGCCGCAGGAGCTGATGGTGGATATCATCAATGAAACAGGCATTTTGTCAGCGTATCAAAAAGAGGATGCTAATATAAGGGAAAAGGGAACCAGCCGGGTGGCCAATCTGCGGACACTGTATCGTATTATTCGGGAACGGGATGATGGTAGTCAGTCTGCCCTGGATGAAATTAAAGCTTTGTTGAATGTGACTTCCTTGTCCAACACAGAGTTTGATCTCATGCTGTCCGAACATCCGAAAATTCCAATTATTACTGTACATCAGGCCAAAGGTCTGGAATTTGACCAAGTGTTTTTTGCTGGTTTGCAGGAGAAAACCTTTCCAAGCTATCAGGCCATTCGGAGTGGGTGCTTTGACGAGGAAGCCCGTCTGTTTTATGTGGGGATTACCCGGGCCAGAAAGGCGTTGTATCTGTCTTCGGTTTTGGACAGGGTAAAAAACAATGTGCCATGTCGGTTTATAAATTCCTTGCCGGAGGAAAATATAGATAAAAGGTAATTGTTTATTCGTATTTGACATAAATTTACCTTTATTTTTGTACATTTACCGTGGTTTTGGTCTATTTTTTATAGGGTTTATATGTTATAATTAAAAACAATAAAACCAATAATGTATATGGGGGGTATTAATTTATGCCATTGGTTGATACTAAAGAAATGTTCGATAAGGCCTATGCAGGGGGGTATGCAATAGGTGCTTTTAATGTCAACAATATGGAGATCGTTCAAGGTATTGTTGCTGCAGCTGAGGAAACTCAGTCACCGGTTATTTTACAGGCTTCCGCTGGTGCCAGAAAATATGCTGGTGCGGAGTATCTTTTCGGTTTGGTTCAGTCAGCTTTGAAGGTCAGCAGTGTTCCTATTGCCTTGCACTTGGATCATGGCGCAGATTTTGAGACCTGTAAGTCCTGTATTGATGGCGGTTTTACATCAGTTATGATTGATGGATCAGCCCATTCTTTTGAGGCAAACATTGCTATTACCAAGGAAGTTGTTGAATATGCCCATGCCCATGGAGTTGTAGTTGAGGGTGAGCTTGGTCAGCTGGAAGGCATTGAGGACGATGTTAATGTTTCCAGTGAAAATGCATCCTATACCCAGCCGGATGAGGTTGAGGAGTTTGTCAGCCGTACCGGTGTTGATTCCTTAGCTATTGCAATAGGTACCAGTCATGGCGCTTTTAAGTTCCGCCCAGAGCAGTGTACCAGAAATGCTGAGGGAGTATTAGTTCCACCTGAGCTGCGTTTTGATATTTTGGAGGAAATCTCCAAGCGTCTGCCAAACTTCCCTATCGTATTGCATGGTGCTTCTTCAGTAGTTCCTAAGTATGTGGAGATTATCAATCACTATGGTGGTAACCTGAAGGATGCCATTGGCATTCCGGAGGATCAGCTCCGTAAGGCAGCCCGTAGTGCCGTATGTAAGATAAACATTGACTCGGATATGCGTTTGGCATTGACAGCCGGTATTCGTGAGCATATGGCTAAGTATCCGGAGCATTTTGACCCACGGCAGTACTTGAAGCCAGCCCGGCAGAATATTCAGGATATTGTAGCGCATAAGATACGGAATGTATTGGGCTCTGATGGTAAAGCCTAAGCTTAGAAATTAAAAATCGTGGTTCCATACAGGAACCACGATTTTTTGTTGGTAGTTTACAGTTTAAGATATTCAGTTTCCAGCTTGACTTCCTCTGGCAATTCATCCACCATAGTAAGTATTTTGCGGCTGAACAAATCCAAGGTATGTTCCTTTTCGTCCTGACTGATGCGCCAAGCATCCATCAGCTTGCGATATTGTGGATTGATGCTGAGTTTATCACGGTAGGCCTTGGAGAAAGTACAGTATTTAAAGAGAATTTCCCTGGCTACCCGGTTGAGACGGAGTATGCCGTTGGATTCGTTATTTATAAATATCTCATACTCTGAGGTGAAAATGTTACGGTAGTTGTTACCATATTTTTTCAGGGCGGCCCGAACGGCTTCCTTCATATCGGCGGTAAGATCTGAGTTCTTCTTGTAGAACTGAAGGTAGTTAACATACTCCGAGGTGAGGGAAGGATCGGAAATATCACTGTAGTGAACACCCTGAATGCGTTTGCACATTTCCCAACGGAACTGGGCGCAAACAGTAACCATGGTATTTTCAATATCCTCTGAATGGAAAATAGAGAACATCATATGAGCCGGACTGGTGCGTACTCGGCCCTCAATTTCCTGCCACATTACTCCACGGCTGCCGAAGTTTGGCATCAGGATGATATAAGGCAGGATTTCAATATTATAAACATAACGGTTAATCTTCAATTTGGTGAAGCTGGTGTAGGCTGGCCGATAGAAGCAGCCAAAGTCAATAGAGCGTATCCTGTTCAGTGCCTGACGGACCCGTTCTACGCTAGAGAGGCACATTTCCAACGGACGGTTTACCTGCTGGGCGTAGAATACCGGTATAAAGGAAAATACGCTGCCGAAGGTCATTTTATTGGCGCTGGCAATCATATTATGCAGCTCATAAGAAACCTTGGCCTTAGGGTCATTTACCATTGCATCAGCCTGTGCTTGGGTCACATTGCCCTGACGAACTTCTTCCTTCAGGTGTTCAGTCCAGTCGTTATCGAATTCATCCTTGGATGGAAGTACCTCGCCGGTATAGACCTTTTGTAACCACTTGTGGGTAGGGAGAATAGTGCCTTCCGGGTCATCCTCCCACAGCAGGGCGTATTTGTAGAGTGCTGCTGTATTGTCCTCGCCGGCCATTTCTTCGTCCACAAAGCCAAAGAAGAAGAACATATTAACTTCAGCCGGAACATTTTCAGTTTCCAGACTCTTAAAGAAAGCAGCCTCATAGATAGTATAGAAATTATCAGCAATGCGTTGACGCAATGCCCGCATTTCGCCGGATTTTTCCGTCTTGTCCGGATGGGACATAAACTTCTTCAAATCCTTGGTAAAGGTGTCACTGATTTCCTGGTCAATATCAGCAAAGGCCAGAATAGTGCGGAGAGCATTTTTTATCTTTGGCAGATTGCCACTGCCGGCCTCCATAGCCTCCTGCCGCTTGGCGTTGTCCAGTTTGGCTGTTTGTGAATGGTATTCCTTGATAAATGCATCATTATCCAGCTTGGTGCGGTGGATAAAGTCAGCTGCTGCCTCGATTTGCGGCTGGATTTCCTGAGCCATCTTGGCAGCCAGCATGATAGTGCCGATACAGAAGTTTATATCAGCTGGATAATACTCCTGACGAAGCAAATCGTTTTGGGTCCGGCAGGAGCGGTAAAAGTCAGCTTCCCAGCTGTTGAGAATGGCTGGCTCGGCTGGCGGAAACAAAATATTAAGTGTGTCAAAATTCTTTGGCATCACCATAAGTTCTGCACAAATATTTTTGTAATTGGAATAATCGTTTTTCAGCTTTTTGCATAGCTGTTCACATTTTTCATGGAGAGAAGCCAAAACATCAATCATATTGTTTAGCAGGTTAATGGTAGCTGACGCCATAGCAGGGGCAACAGAAGCTGTTTCATTGATTGCTTCTATAAGTTCTGCTTCACTGTTGTAGTCATAGACAAACAGGGTGCTGTCTTCATTGGCTACATAGTCATACTTGTAGGCTTCACCGCATTTCTGAAATGCACCCAGTATGGAGCCGTTATCCGCTTTCAGGGTAATATCTTCATCATTTTTTATGAGGAAGCTGCCCTTCAGAATAATGGCTACATCCTTTACCACATCACCTTTTTTATGCAAAATCTGCCCTTTGGCAATATCAATTTTTCCCATCTGCATATCCCGCCTTCCCCAAAACTCATTTCACTTAATTCTATCATAATTCCTTTTATTAGTGAAAGCATTCTTCATAATTGAACTTAAGTAGAAACATAAGTCCTAGTTAGGAATTAGCCCTAAAAGCTTGCATCATATCTGCTGGTACATCGGCATAAACGGAAGTTATTTCCCTGGTGAGGGGATTGAACACCTCCAGATGATAAGCGTGTAGTGCCTGTCGATTTATTAGTGCAGTGTCTCCACCATATAAATCATCCCCCAGCAGCGGATAACCAATGGCGGCCATATGAACTCTGATTTGGTGGGTACGGCCGGTTTTCAGCTCCAGTTTAAGCAAGGATTTTCCTTGATTTACTGAAAGGGTCTGATAATGGGTTTCAGCGTATTGGCCCGCCGGATGGCAAATGCGTTGGATAATGCTGTTTGGGTGTCGGGCAATGGGTAAATCAATAATTCCTTCCGGCTGAGGCAGAGTACCTTTTATAATAGCCAGATAAGTCCGTTTGAACAGTTTATCCTTCACATTGGCTGATTGCATAATCTGTTTTGTATTGGTTCCGGGCTGGGTAAGGGCGCTTTGCAGCTGTGGCAGTTTGGCCACAACCACCAATCCGGTAGTGTTGCGGTCCAACCTATGAACCGGATGAAAATCCACATCCTGCCCGGTGAGCTGATAATAGTATTTCAGACCGTTACCCAATGTATTGTCGTGGTCCTTGCCGGTGGGGTGGACCAACATTCCAGCCGGTTTGTTCAGGATGATTAAATAATCATCCTCATAGCGGATGTCCAGTGGTACCTGGGCAGCCACCACCTCCGAGTCTTCCGGCAAAAGGCAGGTGATGATATCGCCGGTCTTCACTTGGGCCATGGTGGCCTTTACTTCGATGCCGTTTACCAAAATGGTACCATTCCATTTCAGTCGTCGCCACAGTCCCTGAGTTACCCCACATTTACTCTTCAAAAAAGCCCTGACCGAAATAGGGGTCAGAGCTTCATTGTCAACCTGATAGGTTATTTTCATAATGTTTTATTCCTCACCACGAAGCTTTTTAATAAGGTTAAAGCATACGCTGAGAATAATGGCAACCACCGTAGCCAGTGACATACCGGAAAGGGTGGTGGAGCCAATGGTTATGCTGGCAGTGCTGACACCAATACCAAGTACAATTGCAGTCAACATCAGATTGATTGGCTTGTTGTAGTCAATTTTGCTGTCTACCAGTACCCGAATACCGGAAGCGGCGATAACACCGAAGAGCAGCATGGATACGCCACCCATAACCGGGGTAGGAATACTCTGAATGGCCGCAGCCAGCTTGCCAAAGCAGGACAGGATAATAGCGAAAATAGCGGCACCGCCGATTACCCAGGTGGAGAATACCTTGGAAATGGCCAGTACACCGATGTTTTCTCCGTAAGTAGTGTTTGGTGTGGAACCAAAGAAACCGGAAATCATGGTGGAGAGACCGTTACCGATAATGGACCGGTCCAAACCAGGGTCCTTGGTGAGGTCAGCACCTACAATGTTACCGGTAACAAACAGGTGACCTACATGTTCGGCAATAACCACCAGAGCTGCCGGCAGGATAATGGTAATAGCTGTAAGGTTAAATTCCGGTGTATAGAAGGTAGGCAGGGCAAACCAAGGTGCATTTTCTACCAGACTGAAATCTACGATACCAAAGGCTACAGATAAAATATAGCCACCGATAATACCAATAAGTATAGGAATAATAGCCAAAAAGCCCCGGAATAAAATCTGGGCCAACAGGGTAATAGCCAAGGTGGCAATGGAAATGGTGATGGCTACAGTATCCGGCTCCTTGGCGGTAAGACCGGCCATACCGGCGGCTGTAGGCATCAATTCCAGACCGATAACAGCTACGATAGCGCCCATAGCGGCCGGCGGAAAGATGAAATCAATCCAGCTGGTACCAACTGCCCGAATTATGATACCCACCAGAACAAAAACGGCACCTACAGCGATAAAGCCGCCCAATGCAGCTTCGTAGTTGTACTGGCTGAGTACGGCAAATACCGGCGAGATAAACGCAAAACTGGAACCAAGGTAGGCCGGGATTTTTCCACGGCATATAAATAAATACAGCAAAGTACCGATACCGTTGAACAGCAGAATAGTTGCCGGATCAACCTTAAAGAGTATTGGCACTAATACTGTAGAACCAAACATTGCAAATAAATGCTGAAGACTAAGTGGAATTGTTTTGGTAATTGGTGGTCGTTCATCCACCTGAATTACACGGTTTTCACTCATTGACAAAATCACTCCTTCGATATTAAAAAAACCTTTAACTCGGCGAACTATTTCTCCCGCCTCGTTGAAATGCTGCTCCGAATATTTTTCTTTTTCAAAAGAAAAATTCGAACAACTGCATTATAAAAATTTATCATAAAAAAAGCAACTTGTCCATTTAATGTTTGGAAAGTTGCTTCCTTGAAAATATGATATCAAACGATTTGTTCGATGTTAATGGGTAAACATTTTATTGGAGATGCGTACGCCAATAATCCATATCTGGTTCGCTGAGCGGCAGGGAAATCTTATCACCGTTGTCATAGCTGAACTGAATTGTAATAACATCAGCCTTCAGAATGGCATCAAACGCTTCTGCCGGAAATTCCACAAAGAGCTTGTTGGTATTTTTTAATGTGGTTTTGTCATTGTAAAATGCCAACGAATAGCTGGGCGGAGTTTGGCGGGTGGCAGCGTCAATGGTAAAGGTATCATCATCACATATAAGGGTCAGGGTAGGATTGAGTACAGCACTGGAAAACCGGTAATCCATAATGGTCAGGGTAGCTGTACTGACCTTGCCATTTATATCTACGCCGGTTTTAAAGTCAATGTCACAGTAGCCGGACAGATTGTCGCAGGGACGGTGGTCATACACATAGGTAAAGCCCCAGCCAAAGCCTCCTGCTACAATTAAAATAATACCAATAGTCATAAGCAGTTTATGATGATATTTTTTCATTTATGTCTAATCCTTTCTTGATGATGAACCATACATACGGTTAAGTGGATTTTCCCGGAAAAGATTTCCTTGTTCAATGTAGCGGTGCACCATTTTTTCCGATTTGTGACGGGTCTGGCGCATAATGGACAATGCATCCAAATCATGTTGGGCTGCACTGGTGGCAAAGCCCCGTCGCAAGCTATGTCCGGCAAAATCATCCGGATTCATGCCGAGCATGGCCATATATTTTTTTACAATTAGGGCTACGGCCTTGTCAGTAAGCTGGGTGTCCCGTGGTTCAAGATTGCGTTTGAAACCGCGAAACAGAGGGCCGTATTTAATGTTGGCCGCTTCTATCCAGTCCTGTACTGCTGTCACTGGACAAACATGAGGGTCCGGTGCATATGGAACCGCTATTTGACTGCCCCGTCCCAGCTGATCGCCTTTGGATTGGGGGATGAATATTACCATACCCTGCGGAGTAAAGGTAATGTCTTGCATATCAATACCTACCAGCTCCGACCGGCGGAATGCTCCGGCAAAGCCCAGGAAAATAATGGCCTTGTCCCGGATGGATACCAAATCACCGGCATCAAACAAATCAGCCAGCAGAGACATAGTTTCCAGCAAAATAGGTGCCTTGCCGTGCTGAAAGGTTCCCTTTTCCCGGCGGATAGCCCGCATGGCATTAACTACCATACCGTCCTTGGTGGGATTGTTGGATTGAAAGCCGGCGGCAATATGATTTTCCGATATGGCGGTAATGCGTCGTGATACCGTATTAGCATGGGCGTGGTCCGCCAAATCGTTTATGTAATTTACAATGGTTTCTGCCGTGCAGGGGAGTGGTGCCACCTCATGATGGGAGCACCAGTCGGTAAAATCATTCCAATCAGCTGAGTATGATTTCAGGGTGTTATCAGCCTTGGATTTATTCATACGCCGCTTGCTTTTGCTGGTAAGCTTGGCATTTTGGCTTATTTTGTCATTCTTGTATAGATAAAAGTCATCTCTAACATTCATATTCAACCACCTAGCTATATTTTATACACAAAAACAACTCAAATCAATAGGATTGCATACCGTAAAGATTTATATTGGTGTATAATAGTGGATATGTAAACAAGAATGATTGTGTAGATTTTATCGTTAGAGGAAAGGTCTTTGATAATATGACAGCGGATAGTCCGATAGGAGTAATGGATTCGGGTATGGGGGGCATCAGTGTTTTGCGGGAGATAACGGCCCTTTTGCCAAATGAAAACTTTATTTTTTACGGTGATTCAAAAAATGCTCCCTATGGGAGCCGTACTACGGAGGAGATATATCATTTGACCTCCAGGGTGGTGGATGAGCTTTTGGACCGGGGGGTAAAGGCTGTGGTAATTGCCTGTAATACGGCCAGCAGTGCGGCGGGTAAGCGCCTGCGAGAAAAATATCCGTCTTTGCCGATTATTGCTATTGAACCAGCCTTAAAGCCGGCAGTGATTGGTTGTCCCAATGGACGGGTACTGGTTTTGGCTACAGAAGCAACCCTGCGGGAAACGAAGTTTGCTACTCTGATGGATGCCTGGAAGGATCGGGCTGAGATAATAAAAATGCCCCTGCCGGGGCTGCCGGAATTTGTGGAAAGAGGTGAGCTGGACTCACCGGCCCTGCGGGACTTTCTCGCCAGTCATTTCAAGGCGTTGGGTGGAAAGACCGTGGATGGAGTTGTACTGGGATGTACCCATTATCCATTTGTAAAAAAAGTAATCAGTGAACTGTTTGACAATAAAGTGAAAATATATGACGGGGCAGCGGGAACCGCCAGACAGCTTCGCCGGCGGCTTTATTCAAGAAATCTCTTGAATAATTCTGATAAAAAGGGTACTATTACTTGGCTCAACAGCAGCGATGACCCGGCAATGATTGAACTGTCCCAAAAACTTTATGAAATCGAAATTTAATTTGGTTATTGTAATACTATTCCCAATATCAAGCCAGCTACGCCACTGCCAAACAGCAGGGGAATCAGGCTGACCTTCTTTTTTAGCGCCCAAAAGGAGAGAATTAACACGATGATACCGGTAATATCATAGTCATACAGGTTTTCCGGCAGGGATTCGGTGTTCCACACAGAAAGGTAAATAAAGCTCAGCCCGGCTACGCAAATCAGGGCAACAACCGCCGGCCGCAGTCCGTTTAATACCCCTTTTATCCCACTTATTTCGCCATATTTTCTTAGTAGATAGGTTATGGTGAGGCAGAGGATGAAGGATGGGGTAACGAAGCCTGCTGTGGCCACTATTGCACCAGGCAGACCGGCTATTTTGGTTCCGGTAAAGGTTGCGGCATTGATGCCGATTGGTCCTGGTGTCATTTGGGATATGGTAAAAATATCAACGAATTCCGTCAGGGTGAGCCAATGATAATTTTCCACCACAGCCGCCTGTATCCACGGCAGGGATGCATAACCGCCGCCGACACAGAAAATACCTATTTTACAAAATTCCCAGTATAGCTGAATCAATAATTCCATAATGACCTCCTTAATTGTACTTCGGATCCCTTAGCAGCAACAGGCCGAGCAGGGCATCCACCAAGACACAGTACATGAGATTGACATTAAAGAACAGGGCAGCGATAAAGGTTCCCACACATATCAGTATAGGAATAAGCTGTTTTTTATTGGTGAGTTTTTTCACGAGGTTAATTGCCACATTGATGATAACTGCTGTGGCACCACATTGCATACCCTTTAACAGCATTTGCACATAATAGTTGTGGGCAAATAAATCATAGAAAAAAGCAATAATTGTCATGGTAATAAGAGGCGGTAATACTGTAGCCAGAGTTGTAACAAGGGTTCCAGCCAATCCGGCCATTCGATGACCCAGCATAATGGAGGCATTTACGGCCATAACTCCCGGCAGAGATTGGGCGATAGCGGCGATATCCAAGGTTTCCTTGTCGTTTATCCAGCCGTATTCATCCACAAATTTGGTTTTTAACTGTGGAATAATAACCATACCACCGCCCACGGTAAAAGCACTTATGAGAAAGGTAGATTTGAACAATATCCAATAAAAGTGGCCGGTGCCAGGCTCTATATCCAACTTTTGAATGGCTTCATCCAGCTTTTCAGTATCCATAGATGTACTCCTTATGATAAAATAAATATAAGGTAATTATGTCATTGCCCACATGTAAATGCAAGTAAAATGAGACTTACCCAGTTGGAGCTTTAAATTCCAACTTAATGCAGTCGAATTTTACACAAAAAAGAGACCCCTTGGAGATTAGGGGCCTCTTACGGAGAAGGAATGATAATGGGATTTATCAAAGTATTTTTCGGGCAACCATCAAATGGAGAGGTTTGACAGCTGCATACTTTGACCCGAGTATAGAAGATAGTATCTTCTATAATGTGAATATATAATAGCATTGAATTATTAAATGAGAATTAAAATATAATTAAATTTCACCAAAACATAATAAATAATTCTGGCGGAAAGGATTTTGAATATGAACAGTATGAAGCTTTGTCTGGTAATTGTACTTATTTTTTGGCTGATTTCCGAATTTGCCCCGGCTGATATTTCGGCTGTTACCAGTATGGTGGGCATTGGAGTAGCCGTGGTAGCAGTTATTATGTTTAACCGTCATCAAAACTCAGATAAAAAAACTGATGGGGACAACGATGAGGATGAAGATGATGAGCTGATTGAAGATAAGTAGAATCAGCAGAAATAAATGGCATTACTGGTTGAAAAATGCTATAGTATACAAAGTATTTTGAATGAAGCGTTGAAAGGTCGTGTTAAGGCTATAATGGAAGATAAAGGTATGAAAAGGGGATTGAAAAACCGCCATTTACAGTTAATATCCTTGGGTGGGGTAATTAGCAGCGGATATTTCCTTGGCACAGGTTATATTCTGCAACAGGCTGGCCCGGCATCAGTTCTGTCCTATTTATTGGGGGGAGCTATTGTGCTGTGTGTTATGCTTTGTTTGGCAGAGTTGGCTGTGGCTGAACCTATAGCGGGGTCATTCGTAACTTACGCTCGAAAGTATATCAATCCAACCTGGGCCTGTGGAGTGGGTTGGACTTATTGGATAACCTGGGTTACCTATGTGCCGGCTGAAATGATTGCAGCGGGCATAATTATGAATAATTTTGTTCCGGAAATCAGTCAGCTATGGTGGGCTATCTTTTTTTGCCTGCTGGTCACATTGGTAAATCTGTTTCAGGTGGATAAATTTGGTGAGAGTGAATTTTGGTTGGCCATTATAAAGATAATCGCCCTTATTGCCTTCAGTATTGTGGGCATTATGATTATTGTGGGCCTTGTGGGGGATCAGGGCTTTATTGGAACAACTCTGCTATTAGGCAGTGGTGGTTTTGCCCCTAATGGTTATTGGGCAATTATTTTGACCATGACCATTATTCTGGTAAACTTTCAGGGGACAGAAATCATTGGGCTGGCCGCCGGTGAGTGTGAAGACCCCGCCAAAAGTATTCCTTTGGCTGTAAGAAATGTTACATGGCGTATTATCGCATTATATATTATTCCGATTTCTATTTTGGTTTCCATTTTGCCATGGGAACAGGCTGGTTTGGATGAAAGTGTGTTTGCAGTGGCACTGGCCAACTATGGTTTTGATAAGTTTGCGGCTTGCTTCAGCTTTGTAATTTTGACCGCGGCGCTTTCCTGTGTTAATTCCGGTCTTTATGGTACCAGCCGCGCCATGTATTCATTGGCATCCATTGGTATGGCACCAAAGATTTTTGCCAAAATAAATGACAAGGGGATACCGCAAAATTCAGTAATTGTCACTATTATAACCTGCTGGTTTATCATTCTTTTGTACAGCTTTGATTCCAGTGATATGGCTTATACATATTTGTTATCCTTGTCCGGATTTACCGGTGCTATTGCCTGGATTTCTATCTGCTGGAGCCAGTATAATTTTCGTAAGCACTGTATTGCCAGAAATTCCGAGGATAAACTAAAATATAAAACGCCATTCTTTCCCTTTGTTACCCTGTTTGGTATTTGGGCTCAGGTAATCTGCATGGTGGTTATTGCCTCTACTCCGGATTTACGGGAAACAATATATCTGGGGGTTGTCAGTCTGTTAATCCCGATGGCTTTGTTTAAAATTGGCAATCATAAACGACAAAAACGGAAAAAGGAACGCTTGGGAGCATTGCGCTCGGCCGAATAAGAAAACACGCCAGCAGCCCTTTTCAGTGTAAAGCTGAAAGGGGCTTTCTATTGATATGTTGAAAATAATTGTGTACACTGTAGATTAGAATGTTTTGACCGATGAGTTTTTGGGGTATTTTTAACAAAGTAAGGGGGGCTAATAATGCACATTGTAGAAGTTGTTAAAAAGAGTTTATTGTTGATGTGTGTTCTGATGGTGTCAATGGTGGGACTGGCCAGTGCTGCGGACAGTCCAACAAACTATATTTCCGTAGACGGCTATGGTGAGGTTACGGCCACGCCGGATAGAGCCAATATTAACATTGGTATTGTGTCCAATGCCAAGACCGCGAAACAGGCTCAGCAGGATAATGCCGCCGCTGCCAATGCGGTAAAAGCAGCTCTGCAGGATTTGGGCATCGATCCGTCTGATATGAAGACCAGTCACTATAATTTTCGGCCGGTATACAGTCAGGAAAAAAATAAGACAAACAAGGTTATTGGTTATACAGCGTCCTGTTCCCTTGAGGTAGTGGTCAATGATATTTCCCAAACGGGTCTTGTTATAGATCGGGCCTTGAATAACGGTGCCAATCGGGTAAATAATTTGAACTTTGATTTAAAGGAACCGGAAGTGTATAGCAAGGAAGCACTGCGGGTTGCACTGCGGGATGCCCGGGCCAAGGCGGACATCATTGCCGATGAACTTGGGATAAAAATCAAGGGGATAAAGCTGGTAACGGAAAGTGTTGGAAGCGTTGAACCACGGGCTGATATGACATTAGCCAAGATGGCCAGTGCCGGCGCGATGGATAATGAAGCACCCGAGCCTACCCCTATTGAGGCTGGTACTATTGAACTGGGTGCAACAGTTCATGTAGACTATATTATTGAGTAATGGAGCGTTTTGGATGAAAAAGCCACGATTGGCGGCAATAGAATATATTAGGGGAATTTCCATGCTGGGGGTTGTGGGTATCCATATTGGGGCGGCCTATCTGGGCCAGCATACTACACCGGATGCCATTGCCAATCCCCATATTGTTGCGTTATTGGAAATTTTCACCCGTTTTAGTGTACCGATTTTTTTCTTTATCTCGGCCTTTGGACTGTTCTACAATCTGGATTTGTCCCAGCCGTTTGTATACAAGGATTTTTTGAAGCGCCGTTACAAGGCAGTGGTGGTTCCCTATGTGGTATGGTCCTTGTTTTATATAGTACATTACTGTATTTTGTGGCAGGACCCGGGGCCACTAAATCCTATTACAATATTGTATGATTTATTCTTTGGCCTGGCCAATTATCAGCTTTATTTTATGGTACTGCTCATATGGTTTTATCTGATGATGCCAATGTGGGTATGGGCGGTGAAACGGCTGGATAATGTTAAGCTGGTCTGGCTGTTGGTTGCCCAGATAGCAATAAATTATCTTCTTTGCTTTATTTGGAACCCGTATACAATTGAAAATCCGATTCTTAACCGGTTTGCCATTTATCATTTGAATTATTGGGTAATACACTATGTGTTTATATTCCTGCTGGGGGGCTATTTGGCGGTACATATGAATGGCTTTATGGAGTTTATGGCCAAATACCGCAGCGGAATAGTGGTATTTTTCTGGCTGACAGTGGCGGCGCATCTGGGCTATTACTATTATCTGTTGAGCGTTCGGGGCTATACACCACTGGAGGGAGTGGCTACGGCCCATCAGCTGGCACCTACCGGGATAATTTATACCTTGGGAGCCAGTCTGTTTTTCTTCACTATTTTTACCCTTTGGCAGCTGCCGGATTTCTTACGGCCGGTTTTGGCCCTTTTGGGCAAGCATTCCTATTTTATGTATTTGGCTCATCCGTTGGCCCTGACTTATTTTGGGTTTCTGTTTGATGGTCTGGGGCTGCGGCTTACCGTGTCAATGACTGTGTTGTTTTACTGCCTGGCGGTGGGGGCTACCTTGCTGTTGGCCATGCTGATGCGTCGGCTAGGTGAGGTGATACCGGTTATAAATAAGGCCACTATTGGAGTATATCCAAAAAAATAAACGGAGGAGATTATGGAGCCGATTTATATTGCTATTGTATTGTTGTTAATAATCATAGGCCTTTTGATTGCCTTGATGATGAAAAAACCAGATAATTCTCGGGCTGAGCAGGTGCTGTGGAATATGCAGAAGGCCTTGGGGGATGGCCAGCAGATGACCAAGGAGGATATTTGCCGCAATATTTCCCAGATGGATGATGCAAATATTAAGGCGTTGAATGAGATTAAATCAGTGGTTGGCGATGGCCTTGGAGCGGTGCGGACGGAAACCGAAAAGGGCATTACCACTATCCGCAGTGAATTGGATAAAAATCTCAAGGAAATCAAAGGCGTTGTGGATGAGCAGCTGCAGACAGCACTGGAAAAACGGATTTCAGCTTCGTTTAAAACGGTCAGCAGTCAGCTGGAGCAGGTATATAAAGGGCTGGGGGAAATGCAGGCTCTGGCGGCCGATGTGGGCAGCTTGAAGCAGGTATTGTCCGGCGTTAAGACCAGAGGCGTATTGGGAGAGTACCAGTTAAAAAATATTCTTGTGGATATTTTGACCTCGGAGCAGTATGAGGAAAATGTGGAAACCGTCCCAGGCAGCAATAAACGGGTGGAATTTGCCATTAAGCTGCCGGGACTGGAGGGCGAGGTGGTTTATCTGCCAATTGATGCCAAATTCCCGATGGATTCCTACAGTCATCTGTTGGAGGCCCAGTCATCCGGGGATAAAGGCTTGATTGAGCAGGCCAAAAAGGAGCTGGAAAATCGGCTGGACAGCGAAGCCAAGGATATTGCCACCAAGTATCTGGCGCCGCCCCATACTACCAGTTTCGCGTTAATGTTTCTGCCAGTGGAAGGTCTGTATGCCCATGCAGTAGACAATGGTATGGTTGAACGGTTGCAGCATAAATACAAGGTAAATATTGCCGGTCCAAGCACTATGGCTGCTACATTAAACAGCCTGCAGATGGGCTTTAGAACTTTGGCCATTCAGCAACGCTCCAATGAGGTATGGAAGACCTTGGGAGAAGTAAAAAGTGAATTTATGGTGTACAGCGAGGCCGTTGAAAAGTTACATAAGCAGCTGGGACAGGTGACCAGTAAATTCGATTCTCTGGTAGGTACCCGTACCAATATGATGATGCGAAAGCTGAAGGATGTGGAAGCTTTACCGGTGGATGTTGAAGAAGAATAATATTTAAAGGCAAAAAAATACTGTAGCTTGATGGAATTATCAGGCTACAGTATTTTTGGTTTTACTTCAAGCTATTCAGCTTGGCGGCAATTTCTTCCGGTGATGCATCGGTGCCGATTGGCGTGATAATAGGCTGTTCGCCCATATAAACAGTACTGTTTTCTACAGTGGCGGTGATGTTTTTGTTGTCGTGGCAGGCACGGGCCAGGTTGCCGGCTACATAGTAAGCACGGATTTTCCCAGTCATATCACCGTAAGCGGAAGGAGCAATAAATTCCTTGTCGTTGACATATACGGCACTGTCTTTGACATCCACTATTCCGTTGCTGTATTCTTTGATTTTTTTGATGTAGTTATTGAGCCGTTCATCGTGGGAAGGATGGTCGGAAACGGAGAAAATATCACCGGTCATCCGGTCCTTTTGACCACTGTATTTATCTATTACCCGTTGCCAAACCGCAGCACAGGCTCCCAGATTGTAGTCGGAATCCGACATATAATTGAATGCGTAGTTATCTGCTTCCCATTCATTAGGTTTGGTGATATGCACCTTTTCCGTGTAGTCAGCGATAAGTGCAGTAACCGCCGTACCAACGGTGTTGGTATTGGAGGCAATGGCTGTGGCAATCAGGGTTACTGGAATGCTTTTTTTAAAGCCTTTTGCTACATGGTCCTTCTGTCCATGGGCCATTTCGTGGCCAAGGACTACTGCTACTTCATCATCGGTTTTCAGCAGATCAAAAATACCGGTATTAACGGTCATAACATGTCCTAAGGAGCAGGCTGCGTTAAAATCGTTGCTTGGATTGATAAAGTACAGATATGGTTTGTCATTGATGGATGGGTCGCTGACGGCAATAGCATTGTGCAGATTGCCCATAATGCCATCCAGACGGTTGTTTAGATATGGGTCGTCATTTACTCCCTGTTTATTCTTCATACTTTGATACAAATCCTGACGACCTTCCTCGGTGTTGTTCAGTCTATCAAATTCCTTGTTGTACTGTACCATTTGATAGCCGGCAACTCCTACATTGAGAACCGTTGATATCCAATTGGCATCAGCCTGGGATGGAACAGCGGAAAAAGAGAAGGCAGCACAAGCAAACATAAATGATTAAAATATCTTTAGAGATAAGAAAAAAGCGGAAGATGGTATTTTTGTCATATTTTTTGTTAAGTGATATAATATAGAAGTTGATTTATAAGGTTGGACAAAGTGTGTTTTGTTCTTTGGAGGCGAATATGAAAATAGACGGGTTAAATAAAACAGACTGGCTGATGATGGTGCTTATTGCCGTTATTTTGTACGATACGGATTACAGCAATTTGCAGGCGATTGACTATGTGCTGCTGGTCAGCGTGACAGCCTGGCTGATTATGCTTGGTATACGACTGTATGTAGTAAATGTTAAGAATAAGCGTTAGGCAGGTAACGACTATGTTAAAAAATTTATTACGCAATGCCTTTTTACTGATTGTGGCTTTGACCATGCTGTTGGCCGGATGTGGAAATACGGCCGGCAATACTGCTGCAGTGGATAGTGGCACCAATATAGACAGTCAGCTTATAATAAAGGCTATCGATGTGGACCAGGGGGATGCTTATCTCATTCAGACCGGTGCACAGGTGATTCTTATTGATACCGGTGATGATAAATACCGTGATGGTGAACATAAGGGGGAAAACAATAATAAGTTGTTTGAAGCCTTGGACCGGGAGGGGATAACCCATATTAACAAGCTGATTGTCACCCATGCCCATGCTGATCATATGGGGTGTGCTGCCAAGGTAATGAAAAAATATGATGTGGATGAATACATTTATAATGGTATTCCTTCTGCATCAGCTCATTTTCGCAACGCGCTGAAAACAGCCAAAGCCCGTGGGGTTGATCAGACTACCGTTCAGGCTGGTGATGTGCTGGATTTTGGCAAAGGGGTTTTGTTCAGGGTACTGAGTCCGTCGCCACAGCTGGTGGATAAGGATACGAAAGCGTTGAATACCGGCGGAAAAGTAAATGTGAACAATGAATCCATTGTGGGAATTCTATCATTTGGGAACTTTACCATGATGTTTACCGGTGATGCTGAAAAAGATATTGAAAAGGAACTTCTTGAAAAATACGGTGACGGGTTGGCCTGCAAGGTATACAAGACGCCTCATCATGGCAGCCATACATCATCATCCTTTCAATTCGTGAAGGCGGTTCATCCGGAGTGGGGAATAATATCCTGCGGCAAGGGAAACTCTTATGGGCATCCTCACAAGGAAGTCCGTAATTTATTCAAGAGATATAATATAAAATATCTTACGACAGCTGAAAGTGGTACGATTACCATTATAAGCGATGGTAATACATATTCGGTGACAGGAGAACAATAAGATGATTTCAGCATATGTTGACAGAATCGAAGAAAATCTGGCGGTGATTTTACTGGGGGAGAATGAGGATTATCAGATAGAAATTCCCAGTAATTTGTTGCCGGAGGATTTAGCTGAAGGCAGTTATATCAATATTGAAATTTCCATTGATAAGAAAAAGACTCAGGATGCTTTGAAAGAAGCTATGGAGTTAATGGGAAAGTGATTTGGGAGCGATTTTTTTGAAGGGAATACTATGTAGGTTGTTCATCGTGGTCTGTTGTGCCATAGGCTTTTGGGGAATGAATTTTGGTTCCTGTCAGGCGGCACCCAGCCACAAAGTGGAGAGTTTTCACTATAAAAGCTATAAAGACGGGGATAGGGACTGGCTGAAAATTGAAATAGGACTTAGCCGTGATAATCTGGAATACGAGGTGTCGGATAATCCGGACAAACCCAATCAGCTACTGGTGCTGATGAAAAATACCAAGCCAGGGGAGATAAAGAAAAATATCGGTCTTGACCGTAAAATAGCCCGATATATGACCGTAAGAGAAAAGAATAAAAATGATTTACAGATTATGATTGCCACAGATGGGGATTTGGCAACGCATGAATACAAGGTTTACACTGTTGAAAAGGACAAGAAAACCAGAAAGCCGTATCGATTGGTGATTGAGATTGCCGGGGATGAAGGCAAGCCAGTGGATACCAAGCCGGTACCTGATATACCGGAGGATGAATTGATGGACAGTGTGGCCGGGCATACTATTGTGCTGGATCCTGGTCACGGTGGTACTGATAATGGAGCTAGTGGTCCTAGTCTGTTGAGGGAAAAGGATGTTACTTTGAGTATTTCTTTGGAAGCTGCCCGAATTCTGCGGGAAAATGGCGCCAGAGTGCTTATGACCCGTTTTACGGATGTGGATGTATTTGGCCCAGTTGCCACCGATAAGCAGGAATTGCAGGCCAGAGTGGATGTAGCCCGTCGGGATCCATCGGTGGAAATGTTTGTCAGCGTACATTGCAATGCTTTTACGAATTCGGAAGCCAATGGTACCGGTACATATTTTTATCCTCATTCCTCTCGGGATGCTATGCTGGCCCAGTATATTCAAAATGAAATGGTACATAGTACAGGCCTGCGGGACCGTGGCATAACCAGCGCCCGTTTTTATGTGCTGAGAAATTCCCGGGTGCCGGCCACTTTGGTGGAAACGGCGTTTATTACCAATCCTTATGAGGAAAGTATGTTGGCAAATGTGCGATGCCAGTACACTATGGCCAAAGCTATTTGCCGGGGCATAAATAATTATTTCCGTGATACATTGAGATAATGGAGGTAAACTGAATGAAAATCACCAAAATCCTGATTAGTATGTTGCTGTTGGTGGCAGTTTTTATGATATCAGGCTGTAATAATACCGATGTAACCAAGCAGGATAAACCGTCCGCCGGAGTTACTACCAATACTGATAAACCGGCAGATGATACGCTGGAAATCAAGGTTTACTTCCCGAATAACGATGCCAGCAAGCTGGTGGCCGAGAAAAAGAAGGTAAAGCTCAAGGGGGCCACGAAATATCGGGCTGCTATGGATGCCCTGTTGGCCGGGACGGATGACCGTAAGCTGACCACTGTTATTCCGAAGGATGCCAAGGTGCTGGGGGTAACCGTGACCGGGGATACAGCCAAGGTGGACTTTAATAAGGCAATGGTTGATAAGTTATCCGGTGGATCCACTGGTGAAGAGATGCTGGTAGGATCGATTGTTAATACCCTTACTGAATTTCCGGAGATAAAAAAAGTCCAGATTGTCATTGAGGGGCGCAAGGTGGAAACCCTGAAAGGGCATATGGATACCAGCCAGCCTATTACCAGGATGGAAGAATTGCTTAAATAATTGAATAATGTGTTCTTTGGTGTTAGAATATCAATGAATTGAATATACTCACTGGGGGAACCTTTGGCTGAGAGGCAGTATTTACTGCCGACCCTTTGAACCTGTTGGGATAATACCTGCGTAGGGAAGTGAAAAGATGCTTTGGGCATTTGAAAACCATTTCTGTACGCAGGGATGGTTTTATTTTTTGGGAGGAAAGAAAATGGCAACACAGATGCAAAAGGCAAGAGAAGGAAAAATCACTGATGAAATGAAGCTGGCCGCCGCCAGAGAGCAGATGGACCCGGATAGGTTGCGGGAATTGATTGCCTCCGGCCGGGTGGCACTTTGTACCAATATCAATCATAATAACCTAAAGCCATGTGCAGTGGGGGAAGGTCTTTCCGTAAAGGTAAATGCTAATATTGGTACTTCCAGTACCTTTCCTGATCCGGCTCCGGAGCTGTTAAAGCTGGCTGAAGCAGTAAAATGCGGAGCGGATGCCGTTATGGATTTATCCACCGGAGATAATATTGATGAATCCAGACGGCAGATTATTGCCCATTCACCTGTTATGGTTGGAACTGTGCCAATTTATCAGGCTACGGTACGGGCGATAAAGGAACATGGTGCTGTGGTGGAAATGACGGATGAGGATATGCTTCATTCCATTGAACAGCAGGCCAAGGATGGGGCCGATTTTATGACCATGCACTGCGGTGTTACCCTTTCAGCCATTGAAAAAATGCGGCGGCAGGGCCGGAAAATGGATATTGTCAGTCGGGGTGGTTCCTTTATTGCAGGCTGGATGCTGCACAATGAAAAAGAAAATCCATTTTTCACTCATTATGATGATATTTTGGATATTTGTGAGAAATACGATGTCACCATCAGTTTAGGTGATGGGATGCGACCAGGCTGTATAAATGATGCCACTGACCGGGCCCAGATAACGGAGCTGATTACTTTGGGAGAGCTGGTAGACCGGGCTTGGTCCAGAGGAGTGCAGGTTATGGTGGAAGGACCGGGTCATGTGCCGTATGATCAGATTGCTGCCAATATGAAGCTGGAGAAGCGCCTATGCCGTAACGCACCATTTTATGTGTTGGGGCCATTGGTAACGGATATTGCACCGGGGTATGATCATATTACTGCTGCAATAGGTGGCACCTTGGCGGCGGTAAGTGGGGCTGATTTCCTGTGTTATGTTACTCCGTCTGAACATTTGGCCTTGCCAACCATTGATGATGTGCATACCGGGGTAATTACCTCCCGGATTGCCGCCCATGCTGCTGATATTGTTCGTGGGGTGCCAGGGGCCAGGGAATGGGATAACAGGATGGCGGAGGCCAGGAAAAATCTTGATTGGGAGGAACAGCTCAAGCTGGCCATTGATCCCGATCTGGCCCGGAAGGTTCGGGGGGAGCGGAACCCCGCGGATGAAGGGGCCTGCTCCATGTGTGGAGACTATTGTGCTGTAGAGATTGTAAACAAGTATTTTAACAAGGCAAAATGTCCGTTTGAGGATTAAAATAAGAGGTGCAGGTCATTTAGGCCTGCACTTGTTGTATAAGACTATTTGTTTATATTTTTCCAAATAAAAGGATTTTATATCAAAAACATCGAAATAGAAAATATATTGGAAAAATTTAATTTGGGGGGTATATCTTATGGGGCTTATTAAAGCAGCAATGGGTGCCGCAGGCGGTACACTGGCGGATCAATGGAAGGAATTTATATACTGTGAAAGTATTCCGGCCGATCTATTGGTAGTCAAGGGACAAAAGCGTACCAGCAGCCAGGGACGCAGTTCCAACACATCCGCCGAGGATAATGTTATTTCCAACGGCTCTGTTATTGCGGTAAACACCGGACAGTGCATGATTATTGTTGAACAGGGCAAGGTTGTGGATATTTGTGCTGAACCAGGTGAGTACAAATATGATACTTCCCTGCAGCCATCCATATTTACCGGTGATTTGGGGTCAAATGTCAAAGCGATATTTGGTGAAATCGGCAAGAGATTTACCTTTGGCGGCGATCCGGGGAAGGATCAGCGGGTATATTTTGTGAACACCAAGGAAATCATTGGTAACAAGTATGGGACTCCAAGCCCTATTCCTTTTGATACCTATGATAAACGCAGCGGTCTTAGTATGACCGTATCCTTGCGGTGCTTTGGTGAGTACAGTTATCGGATTACCAATCCTATTCTGTTTTATACAAATGTTTGTGCCAATATAACAGATTCCTATCCGCGGGAGCAGATAGACAGCCAAATGAAGAGTGAGCTTATGACCAAGCTGCAGCCAGCTTTGGCCAGATTGTCTGAGCAGGAAATCAAATATAGCAGCATTCCGGCTCATGTGGATGAATTGGCTGATATCTTAAATGACCTGCTCAGCAAAAAGTGGGGGGAGCTTAGAGGTATTGAAATTGTCTCCTTCGGTGTGAGCAGCGTAAAGGCCAGCGACGAAGATGAAGAAAAAATCAAGGATTATCAGCGTTATGCCAGCATGGGCAATGCCCAGATGGCCGGTCTGCAAATGGCTGGAGCTACGGCTGACAGTATGAAAATGGCTGCCAGCAACGAAGGCGGGGCCGGAGCTATGGGTGCCTTTATGGGTATGGGCATGGCCGGTGGTATTGGCGGTGGTCAGGCAGCGCAGATGATGCAGGTAGGAGCAATGCAGCAGGCCCAGCAACAGCCTCAGCAAGCTCCGCCACAGCAGGCAGCACCGGCGGCTGCCGCCAGCGGTAACTCTTGGAAATGTTCCTGTGGTGCGGAAAACACTGGCAAATTCTGTGTAAATTGTGGCAGTAAAAAGCCAGAGGCTCAAGGCTGGACCTGTAGCTGTGGTGCAGTAAACCAAGGCAAGTTCTGTCCGCAGTGTGGTGCCAAGAAGCCAGCTGATGCACCGCTTTACAAGTGTGATAAGTGTGGTTGGGTACCGGAGGACCCACATAATCCGCCGAAGTTCTGCCCGGAATGCGGTGATGCATTTGATGACAACGACATTCAGTAATAGGATTGGGGGATAAATATGGCCGATACCTCTGTAAATTATAAATGTCCCAGCTGTAGTGCGCCCCTTGCGTATACTCCGGGCAGCGGCAGCAAAATAAAATGTGAATTCTGTGAATCGGAATTTACAGTTGATGAGTTGGAACAGTACTATGCCGCCAAGGAAGCATCGGCGGCAGCAGCACAAAAGACCAAGGATACCAAGATTGAAAAAAAGGAAGCCGAGCTGATTGAAGCCGGTGGCCAGTGGGGTTCGGACGAAATTGCCATGTTAAAGGCCATGGTATGCTCCTCCTGTGGGGCAGAAATTGTCTGTGATAATAATACTTTGGCCACTGAGTGTGTTTATTGTGGCAACCCGGTAATGGTACCGGGGCGGTACGAAAGTCAGCTTCGGCCAGATACGGTTATTCCATTCCAGACCACTAAAGCTGACGCCAAAAAAGCATTTTCGGATTATCATAAAGGTAAGTGGTTGCTTCCAAGCAATTTTGCCTCCCAGTCCCGTGTGGAAGCTATTCAGGGGATGTATGTACCGTATTGGCTGTTTAATCAGTCTGTTGAGGCTGATGGTGAATTCGAAGCAACCAATTCCCGGTATTACACGGATGGTGATTATGATGTAACGGAAACTGACCATTACCGGGTTACCCGGGGCGGTACTATGGACTTTGTCAATGTGCCGGTGGATGGCAGTGTGAAGATGGATGATACCTGGATGGAAAGTATTGAACCGTTTAATTATTCACAACTGGTGCCATTTAATACCAGCTATATGGCCGGGTTCCTGGCTGACCGATACGATGTTACGGCCGAAGAAGCACTTCCAAATGCGGAAAGCCGTATCAAAGAATCAACGGAAAGCGTGCTATATAATTCAGTAGACGGCTATGACACCTGCAGTACAACAGCATTTCATATGGATAAGCTAAACGGTGATGTGCAGTACGCTATGGCTCCGGTTTGGATTTTAACTACCAGATATCAGGATAAGCCATTTACCTTTGTTATGAATGGGCAGACCGGCAAGCTGGTGGGGGAACTGCCAGTGGATGAAAATAAGGCCAAGATGTATGGCGCGGCAGCATGGCTTATAACCTTGCCAATAACTTATTTCATTTGTAAGTGGATTGTTTTGATTATTACGGAAGCAATGATGGATTGAGGAGGGGCAGGAAAATGAGAAAATTACTTACTGTTTTTATGTCCCTGCTATTGATGCTGGCTTTGACCGTACCGGTTATGGCTGGTGCTGATAGTTTCCCGGCAGGGAATTTGCTGGCTCAGACAACCACCAATCAAAAAGATCCCAAAGCTATCGGTCAGATAAAATTGCCGGCTGATTTGGGCATGGTTAGCTTGTTTGATATGGAAAATCTGTTAAAACCGGATCAGCAGCAGGCATTGATGCGAAAGCTCGTTACTATTGAGCAGAAGTACAATGTCCGGGTAGTGGTTATGACTGTGCCCAAGGATGCCCAAACTGGTTCTGAATCAGGTATCAAGAAATTTGCCGATGAAACCCTTAACCGGAATTATCGGGATGAAGCCAATAATAACGGCAGCATTATGATGGTAGTTTGCCCGAGTGCCAGAAAATGGGCTGTTACTACCGATAATAATATGCGGGAGCGTATAACGGACGAAAATGGTTTTCCGGCTATTCGTGATAGCTTTATGAGTGATTTGAAGGATAATGATTATAACGGTGCCTTCAATGCGTACGCTGACAAGGTGGATGAGCTTCTGGCCTATTATGAGAAAGAAGGAGAACCATGGGATCCGGCCAATGAGTTCAGTTTCCTGGGGCTTATCCTTGGTGCCCTGATTTCCGCTGGTATTGCCTATCTGTTTGTCAGTCACCTGCGGGGTAATATGAGTAATGTTCGGCATGTCAGTGAAGCTAATGAATATCTGAACCGGGATTCGGTTAATATTTCCCGGCAATCAGATGTATTTCTTCATACTACCAGAACTGTAACCAAGCGAGCCAAGAGTGATAACAGCAGCTCCAGCTCCGGCAGATCCAGTAGTAATGGTGGCGGTTCCGGTAGCTACTAGGTTGCTGGGTAATTTGAATTTTAAGTGACTGACCCGTTCAGTCACTTTTTCTTTACCCTATGCTAACGGGTGCTAAGGCTCCACCTTTCATGTGGTAACTTTACAGGACAAGTCGGTGATAATGATGCAGATAGCAGGAAAAAATGTTTATATTTATGGTGTAAATGAGCAGTCGGCGCCTCTGATTATTCTAAACACTTTTCAGGGGAACGGTAAAGAAATATACGAAAAAGGTCGAAGGTGGACGGATAAGCCCTTTAGACTTGCAGTAATAGGTGACATTGAGTGGAATAGGGAAATGTCTCCTTGGGAATGTATGCCAGTTTTTAAGGGGGAGAAACCATTTCAGGCCGGGGCAGACATTTATCTTGCCCAACTGACCGGAGAAATCATCCCTGCTATAAAGCGGGAAATTTCAGCTGAGCCGAAAACCTTAATAATTGCCGGTTATTCCTTGGCAGGTTTGTTTGCTCTGTACAGCTTATACCGGACGGATATGTTTCAGGGAGCTGTCAGTGCCTCCGGGTCTCTTTGGTTCCCAAATTTTGCCGAATATGTAATGGATAATCCTTTTGCCCAAAAGCCGGAAAAAGTGTATTTGTCCTTGGGGAATAAGGAAAAGAATGTCAAAAATAAGTTGATGATGCAAGTGGAAAACCGGACTAGGGCTATTTTAAACCACTACCAGCAACAAGGGATTGATACAGTGTTTGAGCTTAACCCCGGCAACCATTTTCGCGATGTAGATGATAGAATTGCCAAGGGTATCGTTTGGATATTGAAATAAAAGTAGAGGCACATTGACTTTTTTAGCTAATGTGCCTCTGTTTTTGCAGGATTTTCAGATTGTTTGACGAAGTAGTTAAAAGTTATAAGTTATATAATTTTATTTATTTTTGTGCAAATCAGGTGGTTGACAGGAAGTTGGTCCGCCGGCTGCGGCCAAATTATCCAATTCATCCCAAGACAATTCCCGTTTTTTGTCCCGCAATTCGTGAAGGTGAGCTTTAAGGCTGTCCTTGACTTTGCTGAGCTTGGAGAAATCTATATCTTGTAAATCATGTTCGATACGCATATTCGTTCCCTCCTATCTGTTTTATTTATTCTAACAAAATATACGATTAGGTGGGTGTAGTATTACATATTTTTTTACAAATTTTTAAAATGGTTTGGAGTAAATTATGAAGAATTATTTCTACCTTGGTGTAGGTATTATAATAACAATTATTGTGGCACTACTTGTATACGGTGTCTATCTTAATCATCGGGGAGAAAATGAAATCGCCCAGCGGATGGAAAATCTCCGGTTACCTTTGCGAGGGTCTGTGGTACAGCAGCGTACCATCAGGCCTATGTTAGAACTGGAACTGGTAAACCTTTACAGTGATGATATGACTGATGTAATAGCCAGGGAAAATGGCCGGGTTGTACAGATATATGTGGAAAAGCACAGTAATGTATCGGCTGGACAGACAATTATGCAGTTGATTGATGAAGATATTCCATTAAAACTGAAGCAGATTGACAGTGATATTCTGGATGCGGAAGCTCAGGTGCTGAAAACAAAAAATTCTTATAATCGTTACAAGCAGTTGATGGATTATAATGCAATTTCCGCGGAACGGTATGATGAGGCTGAAGCTGCCTATACAGCTGCCCAGGCAAAGCTGGCCCGCTATCAGGCTGAACGGGAACAGCTGGTTTTGCGTCAGTCCAGGCAGATGGTAACCTCCTCGATTGCCGGCGAGGTGCTTCGATTGTACCAGAGTGAGGGGGCCTATGTCAGTGCCGGTACACCGGTAGCTCTGGTGGGAGATTTTTCCAAGTTGTATTTTACGGCACCGGTAGTTGATGAACATGCGCGACGCATGGCAATTGGCCGGCCTATAGAAGTAAGTATTGCCGGTGGGGCCGTCTCTGTATTGGGAGGTGAGGCTCTGCCTAAATCTTATGGAGCAAATTATTCGGTAGGAAATCTGGGCGCAGATCAAGTATTTTCGGCCACGATAATGAAAATTACCCCGGCACTGAATGAACCGGCGTCAGTAAGGCAGATAGTTTGGCAGATAGATAATCGGGTGGGGCTGTTGGAGCCGGGTGCATATCGGAAAATGAGGTTGCATTCCAGCATTACCCGTCGGGTATTGACGATACCTATATCCTGCTTCACGGATGAAAGTCATGATCGGGTAGCCGTTTTGGAAGCCGATGGACGGTTGGGCTTTAGGGATGTAGAAACTGGTATAACTGACGGTACTTATATAGAAATAATTAAAGGGCTGCAGGAAGGCGATATCGTCATTACATCAGATACTGAAGGCTTGACCGTAGGTACGGAAATTGATGTAGATTTGGATGATGGTTAAAAATATTTAAACAATTTGTAATAGTTGGATTGTGAAATCGTATGTATAGTCAAGAAAGCAGAAATGCAAGATGATAACATCAACAAAGTAAAAGAAAGGGGCTGTTTAAAATGACTGATAACAAAAAGAGAGAACTCCAGAACGAGGCTATGGACAAGGTTGCTGGCGGTGGCTGGGAGAAGTACATAGCACCAGTAGTGGATGTTGCCAATCAATTACTTAATGGTGGTGGCTCAAGTGGTGGCTCAAGCGGTGGTTCGGACAGTGGTTCCGGTGGGGCTTCCGGTGGGCAGAACAACAGTAATAATAACGGTGCCCAGCAAAACAACATATCAGGTCCTAACACTGCAAATGATATGAATATAAGTAAATAGTCCTGCGGGATGGAGGCGATTGCCATGAGCACAAAGGGAAAACGGGAACTGGAATTGGATAGCCTGGATAATATAACAGGTGGAACAGAGCAGAATAACAGCAACAATGACGGTGCTCAGCAGAACAATGAATCCGGCGATAATATCAGTGATGTTATTCAGGAAAATAATATCAGCAATAATCCAGGGACTGTAAATGTTGGTTCGCCGGTGGTGATAAAGGATACTGGCGAAACCACTACTGTAAATATCGGTTAAGGATAGTGTAACATATAAAAATTGGCTAGAAGGGGGATGGACATAATGACAGATAAGCGCGAGTTACATGATAAGGCTTTGGGCAAGGTTTCCGGCGGAAACATTTTCAATGATATTGTGGATGTAGCAGAAGATGCGGTAGGTGTTGTAACTGAACCTGCGAAAGAGGTTTATGATACTGTATCGGATGGAGTTTCCAGCATCATCGGTGGTAGCGGTAGTCCTCACGGTGGTGGCGGTGGTGGTGCTGCTGTTGTTGTCGCTCCAGGAGCGACACCTAACAGTCCAACCCAGACTACCACAGGTGCTGGCCAGAACAACAGTAATAACAGTGGAGTACAGCAGAACAATGTGGATGGTCCTAACTCCATTGGAGGCAGTGTGAATCTTGGTGGTAAATAACTAACACTGTGCAGAAGGATGTGAGACCGATGAAAGATTTGAATAAAAAGGAATTGCAATATGATGGCTTGGCAAAGGTCTCAGGGGGAGAGCTTCCGCAGATATCGCCAGATGTTTTGGATCAGATGCCCAAGCCTCAACTGGGAGGTCTTATCTATCAAGTTGATGAAACAGTCAATGATGATGTAACTACTTCGCAGAACAACAGCAATAACAGTGGAGTTCAGCAGAACAATGTTGGTGGTCCTAACACCATTGATGGCGATGTGAATGTAGGATAATAATAGCTTTAATATAGCGTGGATGCCAAATTACCTGCCGGATTATCCGACAGGTCTTTTGGCTGTTTTATAACGAGCTTTAAGATGTCCCCTACCTCTTTAGGTGGGGGAAAACAAACTCCAGCTCGTTGCGACGCGAAGCTAGTCCTTTAGGGAAACGCTAATTGGAAGATTTTTCTTCTAAAGAAGAAAAATTTGAACAATGGCGTTATAATTTTTGTTCGTTTAATTATGCCGTGTAGAATAAGGCGTGGGAGGTTTATTGGATATGTCAGATGGAAGTGATATTTTTAGCAAGGCGGCGCTGGATAAGCTGCGCTCTCCTGACCGACTGGATATGCTACTGCCCATTACCACGCCTATTGGTTGGATGTCGCTGGTGGCTATCGGGATTCTGTTGATATCGGTTATCCTATGGTCTATTTTTGGTTCCTTTACGGTACGGGCTGATGGTAAAGGGATGATTTTGGACCCAGGTGGTATGGCTACGATAAATCATGTGGCTGGTGGGAAAATTTCCCATGTATATGTCCGGGAAGGCTCGGAAGTCAAAAAAGGTGACATTATTGCCCAGTTGGAACAGCCGGAGCAGTCAGCAGATACCAATATGGCCCAATATGGTTCCCAACTGGCTGGGAATATGCATGATACGGCCAACCAGGTGTATCAGTATAGAGCCAAACTGCAGCATCAGCTGGCTTCCCGGGATGTGATTAGTGACTATGATGGCGTTGTGGATCGTGTTATGGTGCGTAAGGGTAGTGTGGTAACCAGTGGAACTACGCTTTGTACGGTGCGATTAACCCAAAAGCGCAGTGATTTGACCGGGGTATTGTATGTTCCGCTGGATAAGGGCAAACGCATCGAGCCTGGCCAAACCATTCAGCTGGTACCCAATGGGGCAGATGTACAGGAATCAGGCAGTCTTATTGGAGTAGTGCGTACTGTTTCGGACTATCCGGTGGCGTTGCAATCTATTGTACAGCAGGTAAGCAATCCGGAACTGGCCCAGTGGCTTATGGCTAGTGGTCAGGGGGCAGTTGTAGAAGTTTCCTTCGTCTTAGTGAAGGATGAAAACAATCCTTCCGGTTATTTGTGGACTTCTTTTGTAGGGGAGCATAAGCCCATAACTCCGGGCAGTTTTTGTACGGGTTCGGTTATTATTGAACGGCGTCCACCGATTGAAAAAGTATTTTATAAAATCAGCCAATGGCTGCGGAACAGGTGAGTCATATGGCTATGGATTTTTTGCAAAATATATTTAATAAACCGGGAGCGCGGGTGAAGGTACCTACGATATTGCAAATGGAGGCTACTGAATGTGGTGCAGCTTCCTTGGCCATGGTGTTGGCTCATTATGGCCTGTGGATTCCATTGGAAAAACTGCGGGCTGAATGTGGAGTTAACCGGGATGGCAGCAAGGCCAGTAATGTAATGAGAGCTGCCAAAGCCCGGGGCTGTGAGGTACATGGCTACAGCTGGGAAGCCGATAGCATACGGGAAGAAGCGGATTACCCATTGATTATTCATTGGGAATTTAATCATTTCGTGGTGCTGGAAGGTATTCGGGGGGATATTGTTTACCTGAATGATCCGGCCATGGGCCAACGGACAGTTACTTGGGATGAGTTTCTTACCTCCTACACAGGGATTGCCATGACCATACGACCAGCGGAGGGATTTCAGCCAGCCGGCCATCGTTACAATGTGTTTAAAGCTGTGGCGGGAAAGCTGTGGGAAGATAAGTGGGGCATGGTGTTTCTGGTATTGTTGGGGCTGTGTATGATTGTGCCTGGATTGGCAGCACCGGTATTCAGCCAAATTTTTTTGGATGATATACTCACGGGAAAACACCGGGATTGGATGGTAAATCTATGTTTGGCCATGACGGTGTCTTTCATTGTATCAGCTGTATTGACCTGGCTTCGGGCAGTCATGTTGACCAGATGGCAACGAAAGCTTACTTTGGCTGATTCATCCAGCTTTTTTTGGCATTTGCTGCGACTGCCGATGCATTTTTTCCATCAACGATATGCCGCTGAGGTAGCCAGTCGTATTGCGATGAATGAATCCGTGGCCGCTGTTTTGTCCGGTCAGGCCGCTACAGCAGTGTTGGATGCCTTTGTGGCCTTTTTTTACCTGATATTGCTGCTGCAGTATAATGCATTTTTGACTTTTATTGGTATTTGCTTTATGGCCATAAATATTGGGGTATTGATGTACACCAGACGCCGTTTGACGGATTTGGCCATGCGTATTCAGCAGGATGTTGGCAAGGAATATGGTACGGCCATTAACGGCTTGACCATGATTGACAGTATTAAGGCCAATGGCAATGAAGGCGATTTCTTTATGAAATGGGCCGGATATCGGGCCAAGGTACTGAATGGCCGGCAGGAATCACAACTCTGGATGCTGTCGGTTAATATGTTGCCAACCCTGTTGGCGGGACTCAATGGGGCCCTTATTATGACCTTCGGTGGTTTTTCCATTATGGACGGGGCCATGACAGCCGGTATGTTTGTGGCTTTTCAGCACCTGATGGGCAGTTTCCAGGCTCCGGTGAATAATCTGTCCAGACTGTATACCAATTTGCAGACAACTGAGATGCAGATGCAGCGGCTTAACGATGTACGGCGCTATGATGTGGATAGCTTAAATTATCCGGCGAAAAAACCGTTGGGGTTTGAGAAGCAGCGACTTTCAGGTGACCTTGAGCTGAATGATGTCAGCTTTGGCTACAGTCCGTTGGAACCACCTTTATTGATGGGTTTTAATCTGCATTTAAAGCCTGGACATTGGGTGGCTATTGTGGGCTCATCCGGTAGCGGTAAGTCCACTGTGGCAAAGATTATTACCGGTTTGTACGAAGAATGGAGCGGTCAAGTACTCTTTGATGGGATGCCGCGGCGGAACATCCCTCGCAATATTGTTACCACTTCTTTGGCATCGGTGGATCAGGATGTATTTCAGATTACCGGCACCGTGGGGGAAAATATTGCTTTATTTGATAATTCTCTGCGACAAAGTGACATTGTTCAGGCGGCCAAGGATGCCTGCATTCATGATGATATTTTGCAACTGGAAAACGGTTATGATGCTGCTGTGTCCGAGGGTGGCCTTAACTTTAGCGGAGGCCAGCGTCAGCGTCTGGAAATTGCCCGGGCTTTGGCCGTCAATCCATCTATTTTGGTATTGGATGAAGCGACTAGCGCCCTTGACCCAATTACTGAAGAGAAGGTCTTGGAAAACATCCGGCATCGGGGATGTGCCTGTGTAATTATCGCACACCGATTGTCTACTATTCGGGATGCGGATGAGATTATCGTATTGGACCGGGGCAAAGTTGTGGAACGGGGGCGTCATCGGGATATGATGGAGCATGATGGTCCATATCGGCAGTTAATTCAAGAGTACAGTGCAAGTAATGAATAAATATTTATAGCAGGTTGTGATGGTATGGAATTACAGGCGGGCCAGCGTTGGCTGCTGACAAATGAAGATAAATTTTTAGTGTTGGATGCAGGAAAGGTGGAGGTTTATGCTGTTACCCGGGAGGGACGGGATTACCGCCAGGTTTTCTTGTTGTCTTTGGACACTGGCAAGGCCATTTTCCCTGCTATGGATGAATTTGGCGAAGTATTTATTCATATATATGCAGTAACTGACAGTGTGCTTATTGAAAAGACCATGGCAGACACCGCAACGGAAGAACTTCTTCCGTTGATGTATGGGTGGTTTAATACTTTAAGTAAAATCTCCTGGGTTAAACGGATGATTGCTATAGGGGATGATATGCTCTCCTTATGGCCAAAGGCTGAGTTATTTCAGGACTGTCAGGATAACCGGGAGGAGCTGTTAAAGACTTTTATAAGCCACCAGCAGATTTTTTCCATGCTGCAGGGAGTACGGTTTTTATCAGCTGACAAACAGCTGGCCCGTCGGCAAAAAATTCTGGCCAAACAGAAAAGGTGGCTGGTCAGGGATGCTATCAATATTTTGTTGGGTGACGATGAAATATATTACGAGGAAACCAGTTCGGAGCAGGAAGGGCGTGCCATATCTGAAACGGTCTTTATATTGCGTCAGGCGTCTAAAGCCTTATCAATGCCGGATGGGGACATTTCTCTTTCCACAGATATTGCCAAAAAGCTGGATCCGTTGACTCTGCTGCGTCGTTTAGCGCAAAAGGCCAATATAGAGCTTCGGTTAGTAAAACTGGAGGGGAACGATTGGTTTTCCAAAGACAGCGGGGTAATGATTGGCTATTATGGTGATAAAAAAGAATTGGCGGCGATTATTCCTAATGGTCCGGGGGAATACAGGCTGATTACCAAAAAGCAACCGGCTGGTATTCCTTTGACGGATGATGTAGTAGCTCAGCTGGATGAGGATGCGTTTGTTTGTTATGCCGGTTTTCCGCGACGCAAGCTGAAAATTATTGATTTGATTCGATTTATGGTCAATCAGTGTTGGAAGGCTGATTATCGGACCATTTTGCTGGTAAGCTTTTTTGCCGGCTTAATTCCATTGGTTTCACCGATAATAACTGAAACAATCTTCCAGGATATTCTACCAATTATGGATAGAGAAGGACTGGTAACCGTTACCCAGGTAGTATTGGTCACCAGCTTTACCATGGCGGCTTTGTCCATGATTCGGGTTATAGCTGTGATGCGGATTGGTACCAGGCTGGATATGGCTGTGGAGGCTGCGTTGTGGGGCAGACTTTTATCGTTGCCACAAAAATTTTTCCAACAGTTCACCAGTGGGGAACTGGCCAGCCGGATGCATGGTATAGATGCTATCAAGGATGTAGTAAGCGGTAATTTTGTTACCGGGGTATTTAATACGATTTTTTCCTTTTGGAGTTTGCTGCTTATGTGTTGGTACAGCCTGAAGCTGACGGCGGCAGCTATGGTGGTCTGGTTGGTGTGGTGTTTGATTACAGCCTTTGTTTACCGTCGGGTGCTGAAGTTTCAGCGCAATTTGATTACGGCTGGCAACGCTGAGGCGGGTTTGGTTCAACAGCTATTCAGCGGATTGTCCAAGTTCCGGGTTCGGGGGGCGGAAGAACAGGCGTATCACCTTTGGAGTAAGGTTTTTGGCGAAACCTGGAAGTGGAATCTGAAGCTTAGATGGCAGGGGAATTACAATACGATAATTGCGGCAGTGCAGCCATTTATTCTCACCATGCTTTTATATTATGTGGTCATTTATGGTATGCAGGAATCAATCAGTGACGGTACTGGCGGAAAATTGGTAACAACCGGAATTGGCTATGCACAATTTTTGGCCTTTGAAGCAGCCTTCAGCTCGTTTAATGCCACCTTAAATTCGGTAATTCCTTTAATTGGGACCTATTTTACCATTCAGCCTCATATTGAAAATCTGCGGCCAATTTTGGCGGAAGTGCCGGAAACCACCGAGGATAAGCTGGAAGCTGAGCCGTTGTCCGGAGCTATTGAGGTGAGCCATTTGTCCTTTGCCTATGGCGAAGGTAAAAAAGATGTTATTCACGATGTGAGCTTTCAGGTGGCAGCCGGGGAGAATGTGGCTATTGTAGGGCATTCCGGCTGTGGAAAATCCACACTGGTGCGTTTGCTGTTGGGGTTCGAACAACCGAAAAGCGGGGCAATCTACTATGATGGTCAATCATTGGCTGATTTGTCAGCTCCGTCAGTTCGTTGCCAAATGGGCGTAGTTTTGCAAAACGGTCAGCTGATGTCCGGCGATATTTTTACTAATATTGTGGGGAATTCAGCTCTTTCTATGGATGATGCCTGGGTGGCGGCTGAAGCCGCCGGAATTGCCGATGATATCCGGGAGATGCCTATGGGAATGCAGACGGTAATCAGCGAGGGATCCAATAATATTTCCGGTGGTCAACGGCAACGGATTATGATAGCCAGGGCCTTGGCAGCCAAACCAGCTATTCTGATTTTTGATGAGGCTACCAGTGCGTTGGATAACCGTACTCAGGCCATTGTTACAGAAAGTCTGGATAAGCTTAATACCACCAGGTTGGTCATTGCCCACAGATTATCCACCATCCGTAATTGTGACCGGATTTTGGTTATGGATAAAGGCAGTATAGTGGAAAACGGTACCTATGATGAGCTGTTGGCCCAAAACGGTGTGTTTGCCCAGCTGGTAAAGCGTCAGGTTGCATAGGAGAGGAATATGGAAGAAAAGAATTGGAACGAAATTGCTCAGCAGGCTCTAACAGATAATACGGCATTTGATGAATTATATGAGCACTTTTTTCCGAAAATATATAATTTAATATATGCCAGGGTGAAAAATTCTACTGTAGCCGATGATATAGTCAGTGATGTATTTGAGAAAATGGTGGAGCATTTAGCCGCATTTGACAGCAGCAAGGCATCCTTTGCTACATGGCTTAACCGGATTGCTACCCGTACTTTGACGGATTATTATCGTTGGCAAAGCCACCGCCAAAATGTGGAATGGGATGATGTATTTTCACCTAAGGTAGATGATTTGGAGCAGCCGGATGGACAGCTGTTAGTCAAAGAAGGAAAAAAGGAATTGCTGTTGGCCATGGATAAGCTGAGCGAACGGGAACAGCGAATTATTGAGTTGAAATTCTGGGGCGATATGAGTAATAAAGAAATTGCCGAAATATTGGATATTTCCTCTGCCAATGTGGGGGTTATACTGTTTCGGGCCATGGGAACTCTTAAGCAGATTTTGGGACAGGAATAAATATATTTCATAGCTGTTCTTTGTAACGGCAATAGTTTTCATTCGTATATATCAATAGAAGGTTGTCAATTATATTCTTGTAGCAGTGTAAGGGGGGGACCCAGAATGGAAGAAAAAAAGAAAAATAACATGCCGGGCAAGCAGGAGCTGAAGTTGGACCAAATCGATGAAGTTGTAGGTGGGGCCCAGGTGGAAGTTATCAATAAGGTAGAGAACAATGATGCCCCGGTAGATATTGGTGAGACAGTGGTTATTGATATGTAAGTATGTCTGTAGAGGAGCAGAATATGGGAAGCACTGGTAAAGGGAAAAAACTGCATAAGGCAATAAGTGCGCTTATATTCGCCGTCAGTACCGGTTGTTTTATGTGGCCGGCGGCTGTTCAGTCTGAATACGAACACCACGATGGAACTGTCGAGGTTCCGGCCCGGGTTATCCTAATCAAAAAAGGGGATGAACAGGTCGGCCGCGAAGTGACGGTAAAGGGGGATGGCGAGGCCGATATATGGGCTTATGGTGGTAAACCGGGAGGTACCACCACGACGCTTAATATTGACGGCAGTGATGCCTTTGTCGATGTATATGGTGGATATCATGATGATGTTTCCGCAGTTCCGGTGCAAAAAAATATTATCGAGGTGGGAGCAGCTGATAGCAGTGTGGTTGGCTGGAAAGTGTACGATGATCCCGCTAAGCAATCCGGATATAGTACATTGCACATTCATGATACCTCGGCCAGTGGCCTGAAGATGAATGTTATTGCCGGCCATGGCAAGTATGGTGATGTCAGTGGCAATATTATCAATATTCACGGTGGTAAACTCAACAATTATGTTATTGCCGCGGAAACAAAGCCGGATACTCCGAACATAGCCGGGCGGCTCCATGATAATACCGTTAATATTTTTGCGGATGCTGATTTATATAATGCCAAGATTTACGGGTCGATGCTGTTTAATGATACTTATCGCACCCGCAGTGCTGTTATGGGAACCAATAACACCCTTAATACCTATGTGCCAAATTTAACCATTGGGGAATTGGGGGCGTTTAATGCCTATAATGTTCATGTACCAATAGGGTCTGTGTCCGGTGATACTATGGTGACGGTAGTAGGTGGAGCAAGCACAGATATCAGTTCCAGTACCGTAAATGGTATTTTGGACAAAACCAGCAGTCTGCCTGTGGGTTCGGTGGTGAATTTGCTGGTTAATGACACAGGTATAACGGATAATGATGCTACAGTTTATTACGGTCGACACGGTGATTCAGGGCTTCCTACCGGGGATATTAACGGTATAATGTATGTTCTTGAAGTTAGTCGTCCTGATGCCAATCATGTAGTAATGCGGATAGTTGATACGGATGAGCTGCATTTTAACACAGAGAATCTTATATCATTTCGGGTTCCCGTACTGATAAATCGTGGAGCTGATTTTTTATCTGGCAGCGGAGCGGCCAGTGCGGCCCAGGCAGCTGGAGCACAGGTTTATACGCCGTTTTTTGCAGCCAGTGGCAGTAATATGCGACAGATTACCGGCTCTTATGTTGATATGCGGGGATATAGCATGGTGCTGGGCTTGTCCAAAAAAATTGACACGGAAAAGCGTCGGGTACTAATTGCACCCGTGTTTGAGTATGGCCGGGGTAGCTTTGATTCCTATTTGGATGATGGTACCCATGGTTGGGGCAAAAGCAGTTATTATGGTATGGGAATAGTTTGCCGTACCACTTTCAACGACGGTAAGTTTTATGAAACAAGCCTTCGGGGTGGGCGCCTAAAGTCGGATTACAGTACCAATGATTATATATTCAATGGAATAAAGACCAGGCAGGATTTTGATTCCAGTACCAGTTATTATGGGGCCCATTTTGGTTTGGGCCGGGAAGTGGAGTGGAAGCCAAACCATAAATTTACCTATTATGGTAAATTTTTCTATAATTATACCGGACCAGAGACATTCCGATTGAGTACGGGACAGGAGTTTTCTGCCGACAGTGTGCATAGTGAACGGTTCCGGTTGGGCGTACGGGAAAGTCATGGCCTAAATGAAAAAAATAAATATTATTTTGGTGCGGCCTTTGAATATGAATTTGATGGTACGGCCCGGGCCACCTGCAATGGTCGGTCTACGCCTGCACCAACTGCCCGTGGAGCCAGTGGTATGCTGGAAATGGGCTGGGTATTCAAACCGCAGGGTAATGATAAAATGAGTATTGATATTTCCGCTGTAGGTTGGGTAGGCCGTCAACGGGGCATTATGGGGCGCGTTGGGTTCAATTGGATGTTTTAGAATCTTTGATAGCCTGTATAACCTTTTGATAGTTTAAATTAGATGCCCGGAAAAAGGTTTTAAAAAAATAGTTTTGTGTTAAGGCGGATATGACACCTTTGCAGGTAATGTAAAGGCTGTATCCGCCTTAATTTGTTTCGGGATACAGCTGCTTAGGTTAAAAACTGTAAAAAATTATATGATAATAGGATTTTTCGGTATCAATAAAGAATAAATAGAAATGATATCAAATGGTAATTGCTTGTAATATATTCCTCCGGGGAGGTGCACAAATTGCGATATATATTTGATCAGTGCCTGAAAGTGTTTAATCTTAAATCAATGTTTTGTCTGTTGGCTACATTGGCCTGCTTGCTGGGTTCATCAGAATTTATGGCTGAAATAGCAGTTGAAGCCAATGATGAAAAGATTGTTCGGGTAGGTTATTATGAAGAAGCCGGCTTCCAGATGGGGGCGGATGATAATCGGGTAAAAAGTGGCTATTCCTATGATTATCTGCAGCGCCTTAAAATGTTAAATTCCTGGAAATATGAGTATGTGTATGGCACTTATGGTGAACTGTATGAGAAGCTGTTGAAGGGGGAAATTGATTTACTGCCAGGTCTGGCTCACACCCCGGACCGGGAAACTATTATCAATTATCCAAACCAGCCTATGGGGTCAATCCAGTATCTGTTTTTCAAAAGGTCAACAACTGATTATATTTCTTCTGAGCCGAGTTCCTTTAACGGAAGACGGATTGGTGCTTTAACCGGAGCCCAATACAAGGTGGCCGAGAAATTCCTCTCTGACCATAATATTCAGGCTCAACTCGTTCAGTATAGTGATATTAAGGAACGAGATGATGCCTTAAAAAAAGGCGATATTGATATAATGATTGCCGAAGGATATAATTCCTTCCAAAATATGGGCTTTGAGAATTGTCAGGAGGCTGGCACATCGGATTATTATTTGGTAGTGAATAAAGCCCGTCCAGATATTTTGGCCGAGCTTGACCAGGCCCAGTACCGACTGTACCATGAAAATCCGTATTTTATTTCAGAGCTTACCAAAAAATGGTTTAATCGCACGTCCTTTACCACTACCCTGTCCAAGGTAGAGCGCAAATGGCTGGCTGAACATGATACATTTACGGTGGGCTATCTTGATAGTTATTTGCCGTATTCTGCAACGGACAGTGACGGAAATGTTATCGGTGTGGTCAAGGATATCGTGCCGGAGATATTTAAGTCCTTAAATTTCACCAAAATAAAAATAATCTACAAGGGCTATGAAAATATTACCCAGCTCAATGAAGCACTGCATAACCGGGAGGTTGATGTTATATTTCCGGTGGTGTCCAATTACTGGATCACTGAAATCCATGATGTATTGCCAAGTGTGCCGGCAGTAAGTTCTTATTTTAATGTTCTGTATGCCGGTGAATATCCTGATTTGACTAAGGCCAGAATAGCTGTTTCCAAGCGCAACGGTATAATGGATGATTACAGGGTGGTTTATTATCCGAACAGTGAATTTGTCTATTATAATAATGCCTACGACTGTCTTGATGCTGTTTTGCAGGGCAAGGCGGACGCAGTTTTTGTCAGTGAGCTGCGAACGGAATATCTCCTGCGTAGCAAGGAGCGGTATAAGGATTTAAACACAGCCCAACTGCTAAATGATGGTGCACTGGGGTTTGCCGGTTTGCGGGAAAATATTGAAGGTATGCAGGTTTTGGACCATGGACTCAGTCTGATAGATAAGGATTTTGCCCTGTCCCGGGCCTACAACTATATGCCGAAAAATGAAATTACCACCATAGACTTTTTCCGGAAACATTTATGGATTCCAGTGGGTGGCTTAAGCCTGATATTCCTGTTGATACTGTTCTTTGTGGTGAGAGAAAGCAGGAAAAAGGGTGAGTTCCTGCGGACAACTGAGGCACAACGGCAGCAGCTGGCGGACCAAGTGGAAGAGATTTCCTTATTGAACGAAGAGCTTTCCGCCATGAATCAGGAACTGCAGTCCCGGGAGGCACTTTTGGAGGAGCTGTCTGAGGAAAAGGATATGCAGCTGGCCCGAACTAGGATTTTAAATCAGGAGCTACAGAATCAGCATCTTGAGCTCAAGGAAGCCCGGGCCGCCGCTGATAAGGCCAATGATGCAAAAACAGCCTTTTTGTTTAACATGAGTCATGATATTCGGACACCGCTGAATGCCATAATCGGCTTTACGGAGCTGGAAGACCGGATGTCGGATAATGTGGCCAAGCACAAGGAATATCGTAAAAAAATTAAAATGGCCAGTCATCAGTTGCTGGATATTTTGAATAATGTGCTGGAAATGTCCCGCATTGAAAGCAAAAAAATAGTGATTGAAGAAGAGCTGACGGATGCGGTAGAGCTGTTTAATTCCTGCCTGGCTATCTTTGAGGGGGAAATGCGCAACAAGCATTTGGAGCTGTCCAGCTCCTGCGAAATAGCGGATCATTTTCTCTACATTGATCGGACCCATGTGTCAGAAGTGATGATGAACATCATCAGCAATTCGGTGAAGTATACGCCGGATGGGGGCAGTATCTTTGTAGGGGTTAAGGAACTGCCTGGCGAAAAAGTCGGTGAATGCACCATTGAATTTACGGTGCGGGATACAGGCATTGGTATGTCCCAGGAGTTTGTCGATAAGATATTTGAACAATTCTCCCGAGCCCGTACCACCTCTCAAAGTGGCATTCAGGGCACAGGGCTTGGTATGGCCATTGTCAAGAGTATGATTGACATAATGGGCGGTACCATAAAAGTGAATAGTAAGCTGGGAGAAGGCACCGAGATGGTGTTCAAGCTGCCCCACCGGATTGGTAAGGCACCGGCTGAAGCAGATGATGGGCAGATTCAGGGGGATATTTGGGACTTTAGCGGACGAAGGATTCTCATGGCGGAGGACAATGAATTCAACGCTGAAATTGCCACCACCTTGCTTGAAGATAGCGGCTTTGCAGTGGATCGGGTCCGGGATGGCTTGGAATGCATTGATATGCTCACAAAACACGATGCTGATTATTATGATATTATTCTTATGGATGTTCAGATGCCAAATCTCAATGGTTATGATACCACCCAGAGAATAAGGAAGATGGCGGATTCAGCTAAGTCCAACATCCCAATAGTTGCCATGACAGCCAATGCTTTCAAGGAAGATCAGCAGAAGGCTTTTGACATGGGGATGAATGGTCACCTGGCCAAACCGATTGATATCAGCAAGGTATTTGGCACCTTAAAGGACATATTGGAAAAGGACGAGTAGTCAGCATTATGATGAAGCCACCAAATTGTTTTTTCCCAGTTGCTATATCGGCAGTTAGACTAAACCACTATATACTATGAATATCTATAGATAACGAGCTTTAAGATGTCCCCCACCTCTTTAGGTGGGGGAAAACAAACTACAACAGCTGGCGAGCATATCTCCCAGCTCGTTGAAACGCTAATTGGAATATTTTTCTTCTAAAGAAGAAAAATTTGAACAATGGCGTTATAACAGAGGGGGAATTTTATGAATAAGATATTTAGATGGGCAGGGGTGCTGGGCTTGTGTACTGTATTCCAGCTTTCCTTTGCGGCTTGTGTAAATGCCAATAGCACGGAGAATGGTGTGGAAGAAGCCTTTAAGGCCCAGGTCAGTCAACGGATTGGTATGGGTAAGAAGGTTTATTTTGCCGCGCCAATGTTTAGTCAGGCGGATAAAAACTTTAATCTGGAAGTGGTAAAAATACTGGAAGATGCTGGATATCAGGTATTTCTGCCTCAACGGGATGGCTTAGAAGCAGCTTTGCTGGTGGGCAAGACCGAGGAGGAGCTTGTAAAGATGATTTTTGAGTTGGACGCTCAGCAGGTAAAAAATGCAGATATTGTCTTTATGAATATCGATGGACGGGTGCCGGACGAAGGAGCCGCCGTGGAACTGGGCATGGCCTACATGTTGGGTAAACGGTGTTATGGTTTCAAAACCGATACCCATTCTGTGGAGCAGGGTATGGACATGAATCCAATGATAAGCGGCTGTATGATTAAGTTGTTCAAGAACTTTAATGGAGAGAAGCTAAAAGCAGAAATCAGACAGTATTTGTCACAAACAGCTCTTTAAGTATGTGGTATGGATGAGGGGAGCATAGAGAAAATGAAGAAAAGTATCTGCTTGGCCTTGTTGGCTCTAATGATGATTGCTTGTGGCTGTGGTGGGGAAGCTTCCTCTTCGGAGGGCAGCAAGGGAACCTTTCGGCAGGTTACCCCTGATGAAGGCAGAAAAATGATGGAAGAAAGCTCCGGGTACATTATTGTCGATGTGCGGACTCAAAAAGAATATACAGCAGGACATATTCCGAAGGCAATCTGCATTCCGAACGAAAGCATTGACAAAACTCCACCGGCCGAATTGGCGGACAAAAATCAGGAAATTTTTGTTTATTGCCGCAGTGGTAGGCGGAGCAAGGAAGCTGCCCAAAAACTGGCAAATATGGGGTATACCAATATTGTTGAATTTGGTGGAATAATCAGTTGGAATGGGGAAGTCACCAAGGAGTAATTATATGCTTAATATAGGATGTCATGTTTCGTCAGCCAAGGGATATCTGGCTATGGGCAAGGATATTGTCAGTATGGGAGGCAATGTATTTGCCTTTTTTACCAGAAATCCCCGGGGAGGCAAGGCGAAGGATATTGATGTGGCTGATGTGGCGGATTTTCTTCGGTTCAAAAAGGAGCATAAGATAGGCTATTTGGTAGCCCATGCCCCGTATACCTTAAATCCGTGTGCAGCCAAGGAAGAACTGAGGGAATTTGCTCACAATGTTATGGCTGATGACTTGGTGCGGATGGAACACACCCCGGGAAATTATTATAATTTTCATCCCGGCAGTCATGTGGGACAGGGGGTTGATGTGGCTGTTGAGCTTATTAGCCGTCAGTTGAATGCAATATTAAAAAAAGCGCAAAGTACCATAGTGTTGCTGGAAACTATGTCCGGCAAGGGTACCGAGGTTGGCCGTACATTTCAGGAATTGGCGGAAATTATTAGGCGGACGGAGCTAAAGGATCATTTAGGCGTTTGTCTGGATACCTGCCATGTTTATAGTGCCGGTTATGACATAGTGAATGATTTGGAGGGTGTTCTGAAGGAGTTTGATGAGACAATCGGTATTGATAAATTACGGGCTATTCATCTAAATGACAGTATGATGCCGTTTGCCTCCCGGAAGGACCGTCATGCGAAAATTGGTGAGGGCAGTATCGGCAATGAGGCCTTTGGCCGAATAGTCAATCACCCGTATTTAAAGGCTTTGCCATTTATATTGGAGACCCCTAATGATAACGAGGGATATGCCCGGGAAATAGCCAGTCTGCGAAGTATGGAATAGAATTTGGCTGTTAAAAATACTTGGCAGCCTGCATAAAAAGAAATCTCCCTGCCATATAGGCAGGGAGATTATTATATTAAATAATGTTTCCGTCGATGGACAGGGTTACGACCTGCCAAGGGATAAATTTGCCACTGTCCTGCAATGCTTTCTTGACGGCCATTTCTAACCCGCCGCAGCACGGAACTTCCATACGGACAATAGTAACGCTTTCAATATCATTTTGGGCAATAATCTGAGTAAGCTTTTCGCTGTAATCAATACTATCCAGTTTTGGACAGCCTATAAGGGTCACCTTGCCCTTGATAAATTCATCGTGGAAATTAGCATAGGAATAGGCAGTACAATCCGCTGCAATAAGGAGCTTGGCTCCGGAAAAATATGGTGCATTGACTGGAGCCAGTTTTATTTGTACTGGCCAGTTGCCCAACTGTGAAGGGAGCTTTTTCGATGTTGTTATTTCAGTGGCAGTTTCCTTCGGGGTAAGAGTTCGCATTCTGGTACTAAGACATCCCCCGGCTGGTGGCTGATTTTGGACCATAGCCTGTAACCGCTGATGCTCTTTTACGGCTACCTCATCATAGGCTAATGCCTCTCTTTGGACAAATGTAATGGCTCCGGTAGGACACTGGGGCAGACAGTCGCCCAACCCATCACAATAATCATCCCGCAGCAGCTTTGCTTTTCCATCAATCATACCAATGGCACCTTCATGGCAGGCCGTTGCACAGGCTCCACAGCCATTGCACTTTTCTTCGTCAATATTGATAATCTGTCTGATCATAGGGTTACTCTCCTTACTTATACACACTAAAAATTTTTCTGTTTATTGTCTTTATAGAACAAGTATAATAGAATATATCAAACCAGTATGTTGTAATTCAAACAAATAGGAAAAAAAGGACAAAAATTATGGTTAACAGAAAAGAAATAGAAAATAATATGAATATTATCAGTAAGTGTTCATTTTTTAGTGGTATGGACAAAGGTGAAATACAAGCTGTATTGGGGTGTGTTGGTGCCTATATAATACAGGCGGATAAAGGGAAATACATATTCCGGGCCGGTGATAGCACGGAAGTAATGGGCATGGTGCTTACTGGATCAATATTTATTATTCAGGAAGATGTGTGGGGGCATCGTAATATAATGGCAAAATGTCAGCCGGGAGAATTTTTTGGTGAGATATATGCTGCATCACCTGGGTCTATACTTAATATCAGTGTCATTGCCGAAGCGGATACCACAGTTCTTATGATGAATGTAAAAAGGCTGCTGTCAAGCTGTTCATCGGCCTGTGATTATCATCAAAGACTCATCCGAAACTTGGTGGGGGTACTGGCCAATAAGGTTATGACCTTTAATGAAAAAATCACCCATATCAGTAGGCGTTCCACCCGGGAGAAGCTATTATCCTTTCTTTCCAGTGAAGCACAACGGGCCGGCAGTCTAAGCTTTGATATACCTTTTAACAGACAGGAATTGGCAGACTATCTATGTGTGGAACGGGCTGCCATGACAGTAGAGCTGTCCAGACTTCAAAAGGAAGGGATACTGGAGACCAACCGGAACCATTTTGTACTCAGTGCACAATGAATGCTGACAATTGGTAGTTCAGTGATTTTGGTGTATAATTATGTTTAACCGGAAAGTGATAGGAAGGGAGTAATACTATGCTCAACAAAAACTATATGGCGGGAAATGTTCACCTTAGCTCCGAGGTGGCGGAGCCCTTCGATATTCGTCTAAAGAAGGAGAAGCCGGAGCTGGCGGCCGGCGTAGATAAATTAAAGGAGCTCATACCGGTGGATACTTTTAACCGGGCCTTTTCCAAAATTCAAACCTTTAATAAACGGGGAGATACTCTTTTGATAGTGAGCGGCGGTATATTGGAAAGGTCCTTTTTGGAACGGGATTGCATACCAGCCCTGAAGGAAGCCTTCGGGGTAACAAAGGTACAGATTATTGGTTGAATCTCCCTGATGATTCGCATTATTAGAGCTATTATTTTTTTAATAATAAACCGAGGTGCCAATAATAGCACCTCGGTTATTTTTATGTCCAAATAAAATTATACTTCGTCTTCATCCATAATACCCAGCTTACGCTTCCAATAGCGGGAATAGATGGCTCCCAGTGGATTATGAGCCAGCAGGCGATCCTTTACAACCAAGGTTGTAACCGGTCCGGGACAGCTGGAGTTAAATATGGTGTCGTGCCCTACACATAATCCACAGGAGATGAACAGCTCCGTACCCTTATCAGCCAAAATTTTGGCCTGAAATTTGGGATTGCACATGGCTTCATGCTCCAGCTCAGGTTTGACCTGTTTTAGGCCAAGCTCTTTTTTGTTAAAGCTGCAATTCTTGCAGCAGACACTGTAAAATTCAAAGCCCTGCTGGGTAAAGTAGCGGGAAATGTAACGGGCCTCGGCATTTAGGCCGATACAGAAGGCCATCCCAATTTTTTTGTAGCCCATGGCTTTGGCAAATTCCGCCGTTTCCTGTAGCCGGGTTATATTGCTGTAAAAGGTGCCTTCCACATAGGCAGCCGCCTGCATAATACGACGCTCATTCTCATCATAGGCCGCCAAAACGGTTTCCCGGTCTATGCCGGTGCAGTTTACCCCTTCGGTGTAACAGGCATGGGTTTTACAGTTGGCGCAATCAGCGTTCATAATGAAGTCCTCCCTTAAAATTGGGTTACGAAATTATTTCTTATCTCCGGCCAACAGCTTATCGACAGCAGCCTGTAAATATTCAGAGTCAACTGTTTCAATTTGACCTGCATCACACTTTGCGGCCAGATTTGGCTGAATAGGAATACGGCCCAAAATATCCAGATTGTATTCTTTGGCAATTTCCTCAAGATGACTTTCACCATATATTTTATGCTGTTTGCCACAGTCCGGACATTCAAAGTAGCTCATATTTTCTACAATGCCTAAAATTGGCACCTTCATAACGGAGGCCATCTTAACGGCTTTTTCTACAATCATGGAAACCAGTTCCTGGGGGCTGGTGACAATGACAATACCATCCAGCTTGATGGATTGCATTACAGTCAGAGGTACATCACCGGTTCCAGGTGGCATATCAATGAACAGGTAATCTACATCATTCCAAATAACATCCTGCCAAAACTGCTTTACCACGCCGCTTATAACTGGGCCACGCCAAACTACCGGATCAGAGGTGTCCTCCAAAAATAAATTCATACTGACAATATCAATGCCACCGGCGGAGCTGACCGGATAGGCACCAGCCTGATTGCCCAGAATTTCGCCGGAGACACCGAACATTTTCGGTACTGATGGTCCGGTAATATCTGCATCCATTATGCCTACATGGCATCCCTTGCGGGACATAGCTACCGCCAACAGGCCCGTTACCAAGGATTTGCCAACACCGCCTTTACCGCTAACCACGGCAATGGTATGGCGTATATTGCTAAGTTCATTTGGCTCCTCGTAGGGGATGGTTCTGCGGGTATCATCACCACAGGTGGTACCACAGGAGCTGCAGTCGTGATTACATTCTTCTGACATAAAATTGTCCTCCTAAACTAATAATACAAACACACATTTATTGGTGACAGCCATGGTCACCACAGGTATGGCCTTCGCCGTGGCCATGATGGTTGCAGTGAACTGCAGGGTTATACGCAAGATTGCCGGCCAACAGGGCTTCAACTGCTGCATCAGCGGAGCCGGAAACCCCACCATAAAGGGCAATGCCGGCTGCAGCCAAGGCATTCTGGGCACCACCGCCGATACCACCGCAAATCAGGGTATCAATGTTCTGGCTTTGAAGAATACCTGCCAGAGCACCATGGCCCTGACCGTTGGTGCTGATAACCTCAGCTTTTACTACCTTGTTATCTTCAATGTCATACACCTTAAATTCACTGGTTTTGCCAAAATGCTGAAAAATCTCACCATTATCATAGGTTACGGCTAATTTCATAATACGACTTCCTTTCTGCTCATAGGGACAATGATTTTTTCGGCGACGGGTAATGCTGCACAAGTGGTTTTCACCACATACCTCATAGTCACCGCCAACTATTTTCAGAGGTTTTCCCTCCACCAGACATACTGCCATACGCTTGCGGGCAGCAACATACAAAGCCTGTACTGTTGTTCTGGCTACATTCATCTGTTCAGCGCACTCCTGCTGAGTTAGCCCGTTGTAATCCATGAGGCGGATGGTTTCATATTCCTCCACCGGCATATAGATTACCGACATATTCTTGTTGCAGTTTTTGGGAATAAATTCCGCAAAGGCAGGCAATGAACATATTTTTTTCTTTTTCACCGGTCTGGCCATAGCACCCTCCCCCCCCTTTTTTTTTGAC
>CADACU010000016.1:0-27082 GCA_902786545.1 uncultured Anaerovibrio sp. | reverse complement strand
ATATGTCAATAACTTGATTATAACGCAGTTGATTAAATTTTTCCATAAATAAAAATAAATATCTTCAGCTAATAGGATTAGGGATTGAAAACGGCAGATTATATCCTCTTATGTCGAAATAGTAAGATATATAGTATGTGACGAAGGGACGAGATTTATGCAAAAAACCGTTTTGCTGATTCATAAAGGAAAATCATTTATGCTGGGGACCATTGCCAAAAATCTGGCAGATGGAGGATACAAGGTAGTCGAAGTTGAACCGACTATGGAGGACATTAGTGCCCACAAGGATGAGATGGATTTATTCATCATGTATTTGGGAGAATATGTGGATGATGTGACCAATACGCTGGTTTATCTGAAAGACATCTGTACGGAAGAGGATAAGCTGCTTATTCTCATTGGTACTGCCAGTGAGATAGAGGTAGCCAACCGGTCCATTCCTTCTGCATTGATTTCAGCCACCTTTGAACGGCCCTTTGATATGAAAAAGCTGGTTGCCCAGGCTGACTGGCTCATAGAGGCAAATGATGATTTGGCTAAGCGGAAAAACATATTGCTGGTGGATGATGATGGTACCTTTTTAAAAATGGTAAAGGACTGGCTATCTGCCAAATATCGGGTGACCATTGTTACCTCCGGGGCCCAGGCTTTGATGTATATTGCTGATAATCGGCCGGATTTAATTTTGCTGGATTATGAAATGCCGGTTACATCCGGACCACAGGTGCTGGAAATGATTCGCAGCGAGACCAAGGTGGATTCCATTCCGGTTATTTTTCTGACTGGCAGAGATGACCCGGAAAGTGTCAAAAGTGTGCTTGCTCTGAAGCCAGACGGCTATTTGTTGAAGAATCTGGACCGGACCAAGCTGGTGGCAATGGTAGATGATTTCTTTGAGAAACAGAAATTTAAAAAACTTCATGACGATAAGGTGTTATGAGTCTTCATTTGAGTAGATGATATCAGGCAGTGTGTGGCGGATGAGGTAAACGGGGAGTGTGAAATGGCATATTTCACATCCCCGTTTTTGTGAAGGAAAGGAAGATAATCCATGTTACAGAAAAGATATACCGTTTTTAAAGATGTAAGTTACCCGGAGGAAAAGTGGGAAGAATTGGTTGGTATACTCAATGATATTAAGACCCAGTTTACCTATCACAAAGGTAAGTTTTTATATATTCATTTGATTTTTCATCGAATCCCGCAAAGTATTGTGGATAGGATACGGTCTGCCATCAGAACAATATTGCCCCAGGCGGTGGTGACCGGTATGCCGGAAACGGTTTTTGCTGAAAAAAAGGAAAATAGTTATTTGATTATAAATGCCAATATTTATTTAAAGACAGACTTAAAAATTCTGTCTTATAACGGTATGCCGGATGATTATGAGGCTTTGGGACGGCAAATTGGTGAGGAAATTGCCGGAGTGCCTTAGGCAAAAGCTGCAGCGGTATACTGTTGCTGTTTACATACCGATTTTTCCCTGTTGTTTAAAGAGATAGCCAAGAAAAATCAGGAAGTAGTTCTTTTTGGAGCTTCGGCCGGGGTTTTTGAAGGCAGTGCTGATGTACCGGATAATATGCCAAATCTTTTTTATCTTGATGTGAATAATTATAACGAACAACAGTATATTTTAGGTGAGCACATACATACCCATGGGATTGTAATAGTCGTTTTTAGCGGTGCGGATCTGCATGTGCAGGGAGATTATGTTCTGGGCTGGAAACCAATTGGCAAGGAACTGACTCTGACGGAAATACAAGGTGTAAACTGTGTGGCCCGGTTAAATGATATGCCGGCTACGGAGGTATATCGTCATTATCTGCAGGTGACGCCGGATGAAAATTTTGTCTTTAATATATCGGAATTTCCTTTGGTGATAGAGCGTAACGGATGTCTTATTGCCCGGGTTCCACCGGTGTATGACAAGGAAGGCCGGATATATTTCAATGGAGATGTTTATAAAGGGGAAAAAGCGCGTCTTTCCTATGCTGTTCATGCAGAGCTATTGAAGGAAACTGATGAAGCCAGTAAGAAATTGTGCGGATTTGCTCCTGAGGGGATTTTTATATCGGTTTGCGGAAATCGTTCGCTGTTTTTGCGGGGAGCAGCAGAAAAGGAGCTTGATTATTATCGGCGATTCGCACCGGATTTGATTGCCAATTACGGTACGTCAGAAATCTATTCCTACCAAGGCAAGGGGGGGATTTTGAACAGTGCATTGGTGTCAGTAGCCTTTCGGGAGGGCCCGTATAAGGCAATAGGAAGCTGCAACAATCAGATATTGGATGAGGAGACACATTTTATTATTCCTTTGGCGGCCCGGATGGCAGCCTTTTTGGATGTGGTGACCCAAGAACTGGCTGAATCCAATGAGGAGCTAAAAGCAATGGCCAGGACAGCTGAGTTGGCTAATCAGGCTAAGAGCAACTTCCTGTCTAATATGAGTCACGAAATCCGGACGCCAATCAATGCGGTGCTGGGTATGGATGAAATGATTTTGCGTGAATGCAAGGACCCGGTAATCTGTGAATATGCAGAAAATATCAAAACTGCCGGCAATAATCTGCTGGGACTTATCAATGATATCATTCCGGAGTGGCTGAAGGCGGTTCCGGGGCTTAATGTAGAAGCGGGTATAAAACATTGTGGCGGTGTTAAGGAATATCTTAATGCCCTTACAGTTTTTGCCGGTTCACTATCGGTCATTGCAAATGAACTTGAGATATATTATGATAATAAAAGTTGCAAAAATTACACAACCAAGGTGCATGCTTTGAAAAGCACTGCACGGGTGGCCGGTTTTGCTGAATTGTCAGATCGGGCCAGACGGCTGGAGGATGCCGGCAACAACGGATACGTCAATGAAATAATCACGGATACACCAGTATTGTTGAATCTTTGCCGGGATTACGCCAATATGCTGGCTCCATTGCTGGAACAGCCAGAGTCTGATTCATCGGCTAAAAGTCCGATTAGCGCCGAGGAGCTAGCTGATGCTTGGGAATCCTTAAAGGAAGTGGTACAGTCCTTTGATTATGACAGTCTGAACTATATTTTGGATGAGCTTTCCGGCTACAAGCTTCCGGAACAGGATGCGGAAACCTTGCAAGCAATACAGGCGGCCGCCATTAAACTTGATTGGGAACGAATACATAAATTGTTGGATGAAAAATGATAAGTGGGGAAAAAATGGATTGGATTATTACTTTGGACCGCAGCATTATATTTTCAGTACAGGATTGGGTGGTTACGCCCTGGCTTACACCATTTATGCGATTTATCTCGTTTATTGGTGAATATGCTGCAATTTGGGTGCTGATAGGTATCGTTCTTTGCTTCAGCAAAGAGTATCGCAAAGCAGGAATAGCAGTTCTGTTGGGTACTTTTTTTACCATGATAGTTGGTAATATTGCTATAAAAAATCTGGTAATGCGCCTGAGGCCCTGTATAGATTTTCCCGGGGTTTCTGTTTCGTGGATAATACCGGCGGCCAATGATTACTCCTTTCCGTCAGGACATACCTTTAGCTCCTTTGCCTCTGCCGTAGCCCTAATTATGTTCAGGAAAAATATTTGGACTAAACTGGCGTTATGTGGGGCGGCAGTAATGGGCTTTTCCAGGATATATCTTTTTGTACATTATCCAAGTGATGTATTGACCGGAGCCATATTGGGGATTGTATTTGGCGTTTTATCGTGGAAAATAGCAACTAAGTTAAAATTTTTACACTAAAACTATTGCATTGTGGGTTTAGGTGATTTATAATTAATTCAGTTAAAAAAGATTTCCTTCCATCAGGTATGGTTTGCCCATACCTAGTAACTCCTTTCTTATTTTGCTGGATTCCTCCAGCGGGAACTATGGGGATTTTCTCCGCTACCTTTCCTCCCTGTAGTTCAAAAAGAGCTGCTTTGGCAGCTCTTTTTATTTGTCATAAAGGTACTAATTTATGTTGGCAGGAATATTGCCATAGATGCAGAATTCTTTCTTTGGGTTAAATTATCGGAAGTGAGGATGATATCAAATGGCCGTTTGTATCAAAGATAGGTTATTTCAGCTACAGGATGTAAAGTATCGGGATTTTAGTGCCAAACTGATACCAAATATTGACAAGGAAACAATTATCGGTATCAGAACACCGGCTTTACGACAGTTAATAAAGGAAATTGATCAGGAAGAGGCTGACGCATTTATACAGCAGCTTCCACACCACTATTTGGAGGAAAACAATCTTCATGGGTATATGATAGCCAATTATAAGGATTTTGACCGTATTATCCAGGCGTTGGAAAAATTTTTCCCTTACATTGATAACTGGGCTACCTGTGATACCATAACACCGAAGGTTTTCAAAAAGAATACAGATAAACTGCTGCCACATATTGATAAATGGCTAAGCAGTGGAGAAACTTATGCAGTACGGTTTGGAATCAGAATGTTGATGGCATTTTATCTTGATGAAAAATTTAAGACAAACTACCTCGATAAAGTAGCCGTTATCAGGTCGGAGGAATACTATATAAATATGATGATAGCCTGGTATTTTGCCACTGCACTCACCAAACAATACGCGGCTACTGTTCCTTATATTGAACAGCGCAAGCTGCCGGAATGGACCCATCGGAAGGCAATTCAAAAAGCTCGTGAAAGCCGGCGGATTTCCGATGAACAAAAGAAATATCTGAATTCACTGAAATAAGAAACTCCTAATTGTACAGGATTTTAATCACACAAGAACAACATACTGTTTGTTCATAATGATATGCTCCTCTTTAGAAAGGCTATTAAAAAGGTTTGTCTAAAGGGGAGTTTTTTAGTATGCTATGGGTGAGAACAAATATAATTAGGGAGATGATTATATTGATGAGGTCGGGTCTGATTGTGGGACTGGTTATTGTGGTGGCAATTATTATTGGTTGCATCAGCACTTTTAACAGTATTACAAGTGCCAAGATCGAGGTTGATACACAATATGGGCAGATCGAAAATCAAATTCAACGCCGGGCAGATTTGATACCAAATCTGGTATCTACGGTAAAAGGCTATATGCAATATGAGGAAAAGGTACTTACCGAGGTAACCGCCGCCCGAGCTCAGATTGCCGGAGCGAAAACCCCGGAGGAAATGGCTGATGCAGACAATGCTCTGACCGGTGCCTTGGGCCATTTATTCGCTGTAGCCGAGAACTATCCGGCTTTGAAAGCTGATGGGCATTTTACAGAATTGATGCGGGAAATATCCGGCTCGGAAAATCGGATTGCAGTAGCCCGTAAGGACTATAATGAAGCAATTAAAAAATATAATGTTACTGTAAGCACCTTTCCGGGCGTACTATTTGCCGGTATGATGGGGTATGGGCCGATGACACCGTTTGCGGCGGAGGAGTCAGCCCATAATGTGCCAAAGGTGGCATTTTGATTAGGACCATAAAGCTCTTTTTCTCTGTGGGGATAGTTGCCCTGCTGCTGTTTAACGGACTTGCATTGGCAGCCAATATTCCTGCTCCTCCAAAGTATGATATTTACTTTGCCGATTATGCCAGCTTGGTGACAGCAGAGGATAAAGAGGAAATATTGAAAATAGGCAAGGATTTAGACAAGCGGTTTGGAGCTCAGCTGGTGGTGCTTACCATGAATAAACTTGGTGATGAACCAATCGAGGCATACGCCAATCGTATTTTCCGTAGCTGGGGAATCGGTGATGCCAAGAAAAATAATGGAGTTCTGTTGCTGATTGCCAAAAACGACCGGAAATTTCGCATTGAAGTGGGCTATGGACTGGAAGGAGCTATCACGGATGGTTATTCCGGTGCAGTTCTTGATAAAATGAAGCCATACTTCCGCGAAGAAAAATATTCAGAAGGTATAGCGGTGGCCTATCGTCAGCTGTCGGAAAAAATTTATGCAGAATATGGTGCTGCTCCGCCAGACGGACTTATGGCTAAAGAAACAAAGGGAGATATTACAGCTACGCCAACAGAGGATGAAGATTATACATTGGAGGATTATTTTTATCTTGTATGTGGCCTACTGTTGTTCCTGGTTATTATGTATTTTTTTCTGTTCCGTGCTTTGCTGCCAATGCTTGATTTGCTTATTATGGCCTTTTTGGCCATATTGTATCTGGTTTCTTTCGGACATTTGGGAACATTGGATTATAATCCTATATTCAGCCGATGGGGTGGCGGTGGTGGTCACGGCGGTGGTGGTTCATCAGGTGGTTCATCCGGGGGTGGATTTGGAGGAGGCAGCTCCGGGGGTGGCTTTGGAGGAGGCAGCTCCGGTGGTGGCGGTTCATCTGGTGGTTGGTAAATAGGAGAGTGAAAATGCTGTATAATTTACGGAATTTGGGAAGAAAAATCTGTTTGTCCATAGTATTATTTGCTGCGATAATATGTTCATCCACATTATATGGACATAATCTGGTTTGGGCCCAGGCGGTACAAGCCGGCGCTTCTGGTGATAATTGGTTAATTTACTGGTATATCTGCGGCTCTGATTTGGAATCTCTGGATGCGTCTGCTACCAACGATATTGCTGAGCTGATGGATGTGAATTTGCCACCGAATGTCCAGGTGTTGATGCTTACCGGTGGGGCGGAAGAATGGCATAATAATACGATGAAACCGGGCGAAGTGGGGATATATCTTTATGACAGTGAAGGCTTTCACGAACTGGGGCGGGCCGAGGATGCTGACTTTGGTTCAGGTGAGACTTTGACGGATTTTTTAAAGTTGGGTAAGGAAAATTTCGATAGGGATGATTTGCGTCGGGCCTTTATATTTTGGGATCATGGTGGTGGCAGTGCCGCCGGAGTATGTCTGGATGAGCGTACAGGAAACAGTCTTAGTTTAAATGACATCAGAAATGCTTTTGTGTCGGTATATGGTACTTCTGATACCAAGCCACCGTTTGAAATGGTAGGTTTTGATGCCTGCTTGATGGCATCCTACGATACAGCCAATGCCTTGCAGGGGATATCCCGTTATATGACTGGTTCGGAGGAGGTTGAGCCAGGAAATGGCTGGTACTACACCGGCTGGGTTGGTGCTTTGGCTGATAATCCGGCAATGCGGGGAGATACCTTGGGCAAGGCTATTTGTGATAGTTATATGGAAGGCTGTGTAGCAGTGGAAACTGAGGACACAGCTACTTTATCAGTTGTTGATTTGTCCAAGCTGGCACCTGTGGGCCGGGCTTATAATAATTTTGGGATTGAGGCCCTTGAGCAGGCCTCCGATAATCCTAGAGGCTTTTTTGCTACCTTTGGCCGTAAGGCACAGGAAGCCGAGAATTACGGTGGTAATACCCGGGATCAGGGATATTCAAATATGGTTGATTTAGGGGATTTGGCCCGCCGGTCAGCTGATATTTTACCACGAACCTCCAGACCACTTATTGAAGCTATTAACAATGCCGTAATTTATAAAGTTCATGGCAAATATCGGCGCCGTGGTATGGGACTTTCCGGTTTTCATTCCTATGATGGGGACCAGGAAATATTTGCCCAATATGTTGAGCAGGAAGCTGTGCCACTACCACAAAAATGTTTATATTATTATCTGCTGTATGGTCAAATGCCAATGGAAGCCGAAGCCCTGCTGGCGTCCGGCAGCACAGAAAATATTACCACAATCCCGGATGTTGGTTCTGTCCAAAAACAGAAAATCTTCCGGGTAGAAGAGCTGGAGGATACAGTTGTAAATATAGACAATGATGGTTATGCATATGTTACTTTGACACCTGAACAAATGGATCTTCTGTCCTCTGTGCATTGCCAGCTAACCTATGTAGGGGTGGATCAGGATGTAATAATTCTATTGGGGAGTGATTCAAATATTGTAGCTGATTGGGAAAATGGAATATTTAAGGACAACTTCACCGGAAAATGGCCAATGCTGGATGGCCATCCGGTTTATGTGGAAATAACCACAGAAGAAGATAATTACAATCTTTATTCTGTTCCAATCAAGTTGAATGATGAAGAATGCAATTTGCAGATTGCCTATACCTATAATGACGATAGATATCATATTCTTGGGGCCAGAAAAGGAATCAATACCAAAGGGATGGGAAGTCGCAATCTAGTTCAGCTAAAAAGTGGTGACAAAATAACCACCATTCACTACGGAATGACAATTTCTGGAAATGATAAAACTTGGTCTGCAGTTGATGTTGATACTTTTACTATTGGAGCTAATCCGGTATTTGCGGATGAGGATGTGGGTGATGGCCTTTTTGGTTATTTTTTTGAATTTGTCACTCCAACGGATGATAGTGCTTTGTCCAAGATGGTTAGCTTTACAATCGAAGATGGTCAGATTACTGCCGATAACGAATAAATAATTTAGGGAAGCCATAATTTGGCTTCCTTTTCTTATTCTTAGGAAAAAAGCAGGACATAATATAATTCTTGTCGAATGAAACTAATTATTGAATATAGTGTTTTTGTGTCAATTTATGGGGTGAATCTGCATGATGAAAATGTATAGCAGGACCATTAAGCATATATTGGTGTTTTTAATATGTTTTTTTAACATATTTGTTACAGTATTTCCTGTGATTGCTTATTCAGAGCCTGATAAACATACCAAGGTTGTACGGGTTGGTTGGTTCAACAGTTACGGATTTCAGGATCTTGACCCGGATGATGGTACCCGAAGCGGCTATTCATACGAATATTTATCCCGTATTGCTGATTATACTAATTGGGAATATGAATATGTAAATGGGGAATGGGCCGAGTTAGTTGAAAAGCTCAAAAAGGGTGAGATAGATGTTCTGGCCGGTGTATCGGTTACTGATGAACGGTTGACTTATATGTCCTTTCCTGATTATGTGATGGGAATTGATTACTATTGGCTATTTCAGCATGATTATAACAAGGCCATGAGTTCATCGGATAAATCCACCATGAATGGGAAAAAAATTGGTGGCATTAAAAACAATCTTATGACCACCAGTTTGGAAAAATGGGCCAAGGATAATGATGTTACTTTTGATATTGTATACTATGACGGTTTTGCGGAGCGTGACAAGGATTTTGCTGAGGATAAAATTGATGGCGTGGTAGCCACTGATAATAATATAATGCTGGATTCAGGCTATGCACCGGTGGTTAAGGTGGGGCAGGATCCGTTTTATTTGGCTGTTAACAAAGAGAGATCGGATTTGTTGCAGGATTTAAATTATGCTCTGGCTACTATTGACCGGGCGGATCCGTTTTTCATCCGAAAGCTGCAATATTCCCACTATGGAGCTACTTTAATAAACAGTACTTTATCGGAAGAAGAAGAAAAATATGTTGCAAACCATAAAATTTGGCGGATTGGCTACAAAAATAATTATATGCCATTCAGTACTGAAGAAGGTGATGGCGCAGTCAATGGTATAATCAAGGATGTTTTTCGGGTAATAACTGAGCGGTTGCGTATTGCCGATATGGTTAGTCTTGAATTTATGCCATACGACGAGGTTGATGATTTAACAGAGGCCTTAAAAAATCACGACATAGATATGGCCTTTCCGTTTTTAGGTGACATACGATACACTGAGGACCAAAATTTCAATTATACCTCGGAGATTATAAATGCACCTATGTATGTCGCCTATAAGGGTGAATATTCCGATCACACCTTTGATACTATTGCCATGTATTATCGGCCAATAAAAAAGGTCATGAAATCATACCAGCATAGTAAGGTGGAACGATACGACAGTGTTGAGGAGTGTCTCGATGCAATCCTGGCCGGTGAAGCAACCTGTACCATAGTTTCATCCTACCACCTAAAGGATCGGCTGAATGACCCGAAGTATACAAATATCAAGACTATGCCATTGGGAGTAAATATTTCCTATTGTATTTGTCTGCCACGGGAAAATCAGGAGCTGTTTTCCATCCTAAACAAGGGTATTGCCTTGATGGATAAGTCTGTGTTATCAGATTATATGTTTAAATATATTCAATCCAGCAGTAAATATACCGTTCAGGATTTTATCCGTGATAACAGCGTGGTAGTAGTTGCCTTGGGTGGCTTGATATTTGTAATAGTTTTGGCTGGACTGTACCTATATCTTACCGGTCTTAAAATGGCCAAGGATGAAGTTGATGTTCAGCTGAAAAAGAACAAGGCATTGATTGCGGAACGAGAGGAAAAGCTGAAGGAAATAACCGAATTAAATGATATTTCCAAGGAAAGGCAAAAACAGCTGATTGATGCCTTGAAGAAGGTGAATCAGTACAACGATGCGCTGCTCCATGACTGCGAATTCTTCTTTGAATTTGATGTTACTGATGGGATGATTGATGGTGATTTTAATAATTCTCGACAATATAACCCACTTTTTGGCATAAACATCAGCTTCCCAATAAAATACGATGATTTCAATAAAATACGGACTGAACGGCTGGGAATTGAAGCACTTACTCCTATGGAAGCCGAACTGTGGACCTGTGAGGGCCTGTTAAAGGCCTTTGCCAACGGAAAGCGTGCTGTGGAGATTCGATATCATTCATATCGTTTGGCATCTTCTTGGAATGCCACAATCATTCTTACGGAGGACTCAGCTAACAATCATCTTAATGCCTTGTATATAGGCAAGGATGTAACGGAAATAGTAAAGGCGGACCAGAAGCAACGCAATGCACTGGAGCGGGCTTTGGTCAAGGCTGAAAAGGCCAGTGCGGCCAAATCGGATTTCCTGTCCAGAATGTCCCATGATATTCGTACCCCATTGAACGGGATTATTGGTCTTCTCACCATCAATGAACGGCACAAGGATGATTTGGAGCTGATGTCAGCCAATCGGGCCAAGGCCAAGGTAGCGGCCAATCACTTGCTTAGCCTGATTAACGATGTACTGGATATGAGCAAGCTGGAGGATGGAAAGGTTGAATTGGCTGAGGAGCCATTTAACATTGATGAGCTTTGTACTGAAGTAATGGATATCTGCAGTATCAAGTCCAAAGAAAACGGTATTTCAACCCAATATGATATAAAGGAGGGGTTGAAATATCCGGATGTATACGGAAGTCCATTGCATTTTAAGCAAATTTTGATGAATTTAATCAATAATGCTGTTAAATATAACAAGCAGGGAGGAAGCATCAGTTTTTCTGCCCAGCTTGGTTACGAGGATGAGGAAACTGTTACCTATGACTTTATCATTAGTGATACGGGTATTGGTATAAGTGAGGAGTTTTTGAAGCATATATTTGAACCGTTTACCCAAGAGAAAAACGATGCCCGTAGCCGGTATCAGGGTACCGGTATGGGAATGGCCATAGTAAAGGCTCTGGTGGATAAAATGCAGGGTAAGATTGCTGTTGATAGTAAAGTTGGAATAGGAACCACCTTTGTTGTCACCCTGCCATTTAAAATAAATTATCAGGCAGCTGTAGCCAAAGAGGAAGAACCAGAGAATGAGCCAGGTTCTTCCATCGAGGGAATGCGATTGCTGGTGGTAGAAGATAACGAGTTGAATATGGAAATAGCCCAGACTATTTTGGAGGATGCCGGGGCAGTTATTACTCAGGCCGAAAATGGCCGTGTCGCCTATGAAATATTTATGGATGAACCAGCTGGCTCCTTTGATGCCATTTTGATGGATATAATGATGCCGGAATGGAATGGCTATGAGGCTACGGCTCAAATCAGGAAATCCTCCAAGGCGGATGCTCAAATCATACCTATTATTGCTATGACGGCCAATACCTTTGCTGAAGATATTCAAAAATCAAAGCAATATGGCATGAACGCCCATATAAGTAAACCATTGGATGTGGATGTGCTTTTGTCCACATTGGAAAAGTTCCGTAACAAGTAATGCTTTGGTAATAAATCAGGAAAGGTAAAGGATGGATTAAAGTGAAGGACATAAATATTACCAAAGAAGGCTATGTGATAGTTATAGCCCTGATAGCAGCTCCGGTTATAGTTTATAAGGCCGGCGGGATTATTGATAGTGCTATTACTTTGTTTTTTGCTGAAGCAATGTGTATGTGTTTGGCGTATATAATCATTCAGCATCGTTGGAGTAAACAGAATAAGCGCAATTTGGAGGAAGATAATTTTCAGCAGAATACCGAAATACAACAATTAACCCAAAAAAATAAAGCTCTGGCTGAGGATTTGGATATTTTGGCTAATGCCGGTTACGGAATCTGGAAAATATATATGTATGCCAACGGCCAAAATAAAATGGTGATAGATGATAAAATAAAAGAAATTTTGGGGATTAAAGAGAAAAATTTATCCCCGGAAGAAGTGTATACCTATTATCATGAGCGCCTGGAGGATTACTCTGATATTGAACAGGAAGACTATAATGATATGTTTCAGGGGCGTTTAATGACCCGGTTGCTAACCTGGAATCATCCGGGCAAGGGCAAGATAAATTTACGAGCTGGTGGAACAATTCACACCGATGAAAAGGGCGTTTGCTACATATCAGGATATTGCACTGATGTAACTGAACAGGTCAAAAACGAAGAACGGATGAATAATAAGCTGCAGCTGGCCCTGGAAAATGAAAAAAGAGCCAACGCAGCCAAGGATGCCTTTTTGACCAGTATGTCCCACGATATCCGCACCCCGTTGAATTGTATCATCGGGTTGCTGGAGCTGAGCAAAAATCATCCTGATAATCGGCAAATGGTGGATGAAAATCGGGAAAAGGCCCGTGTGGCTGCTGATCATTTGCTGGAACTTATCAATGATATTCTGGAGGTTACAAAGCTGAATGTGGATAAGGTAATATTGGGGCATGAAGCCTTTAATATTAGAGCTTTGGGGGATGACATTGAGACAGTAGCCAAGGAACAGGCCTTAGAACGGGGGATAGCCTTTATTTCGGAAAATGAAATCAGTGATTTCAGTGATAAACTTTATCTGTTTGGCAGTCCACTGCATTTGCGGCAGGTGTTCCTGAATATCTACAGCAATTCGATAAAATACAACAAACCAGGTGGCAGTGTTTCCGTACGGAAAGAATTGGTGGACAAAACTGATACCACCATTACCTATAAATTCATTATTTCTGATACGGGAATTGGTATGAGTAAAACCTTTTTGGAACATTTGTATGAGCCATTTACTCAGGAGCACGCCAGTGCCCGCAGCACCTATCAGGGGACCGGTCTTGGTATGTATATTGTTCAACGGCTGGTAGAAATGATGCATGGTTCCATAACTGTTACCAGTAAAGAGGGATTGGGTACTACCTTTGAAATAGTTATCCCCTTTGAAATTGCCACGAAAGCTGATTTGCCGGAAAAAGTTGATATCAGCAAGGCGGATATTAACGGCATGAAGGTATTGGTAGTAGAGGACAATGGTATCAATGCTGAAATCATTAAAAGAATTTTGATTGATTTTGGCGCTGTAGTTACTATAGCGGTAAATGGTAAAGAAGCCGTGGAAAGCTTTACCACAAATCCGCCGGGAACCTACGATGTTATTCTGATGGATTTAATGATGCCGGTAATGGATGGATATGCCGATCTATGCTGTGACGGCCAATGCTTTTGAAGATGATGTGAAAAAGTGTTTGGAGGTCGGGATGGATGGTCATCTGGCCAAGCCTATTGATGTGAAAAAACTAAAAACAACCTTGGTAAATGTATATAAAGGATAAAAAGAATGGGCCTTTCATCATCTGGATGAAGGCCCACTCCTTTATAGTAGGAAGCGAGTAAGTACATCATTCTTCTACAAATAATTTTATAAATTCCATATGCTGCGCATAATCTTCTTTTACTTGCGGATTCAGCTCAATGGCCTGCTCCAGATTTTTGGCCCGCAGGGCTTCTGTAACAGCTGATGCGGACGCCTGCAATTTGGCAAAGGCTATATTGGCACAAACTCCCTTCAGGGTATGTGCCGCGTTGAATGCCGCTTCCACATCACCGGCTTCTAAAGCAGCCTGAAGCTGGGTGTAGCTTTCGTCCATCAAAAATAATTTTACAAACCGTTTTACCTTGGTATCATCCCATTTACGCCCTTGAATCAGAGCATAATTACCTTCAATCATTGCATAAAATTCTTCTGCAGTCATATCTATCCCTCCTGGAAAGCGTATAGCTTTGTATACTAAATTATCAACCACTGCTAATATCATTCAACAAGACATAGTAAAAATCCTTTTTCTTCTTGGTTGTATTTTCTTTATATTTTTGTTATTCCTAAAGGATTTTTACCGCAGTATAGCGAATTTTAACTACGGTAAAACTATGCAGGAATTCATTCAAAAGTGAGGTAAATTTTTCGAAAGAAATGAGGGTCATTTTATGAATTTAAAAAAACAAGCAGTATTATTTATTGATGGATGCTTGCTTATAGCCTGCATCTTGCTGGGAGTTATTGCTTACATCAATGCTGATGACGGCTTTTCTGATGCTTATATTGGTAAAGTAGCTGATGTATCAGAACGGGTTGAGCAGCTTATTGATGTGAAATATCCCGGAAGCTGGGCCATAAAAAATGGCAAGCTATATAAAGGGGATACCCTTATGGAGGGATTGTCCGGTGAACTGGATGCGTTGGCAGGCGGGGAGGCCCTGACCCTGTTCAAGGATGATACCCGGGTTTCTACTACAGTTATGAAGGATGGGCAACGGGCCGTAGGTACCAAGTCCAATACAGGTATATATGAAACCGTAGTTGGTAAAGGGGAAGTGGCTAATGTTCAGGCTGATGTGCTTGGCGTGCCATATTATACCTGCTATCGGCCAATCAGCGATAGCAATGGCAAGCGAATTGGTATGCTGTTTGTTGGTGCACCAAGTGCACCGGTCTTCGCTTTGGAGCAGGAATTTCTGTTTAAGATGACCCTTGCAGCTGTTATTCTTTTCCTGTTGGTGGGGGCTATCTCAGTGTTTATAATCAATCGGAAGATGAATGCAGTTTATGATGTGACAAATACTATGTCAAAGATTGCCGGAGGAGACCTTTCTTTGGTAGATATTAAAGTTACAGGCAATGATGAATTGGCGGAGCTGGCCCGTAATACCAATCAGATGAAAAATACCATGCATCAGCTTATGGAAAACATCGGCTTGTCTGCTTCCCAGGTAGCTGCCGGAGCTAAAAATATTTCTGATTCAGGGAATATGTTGGCCCAGGGAGCCACTACCCAGGCCGCTTCTGTTGAGCAGCTGTCAGCTTCAATTGCCGAGATTACCAATCAAACCGCCCAAAATGCCGAAAATGCGGAACGAGCCAACCGTCTGACCGGTGAAGCCAATGGCAAGGCGGAGATTGGCAATAAACGAATGGATGAAATGCTGAAGGCAATGGCTGATATCAATGATTCTTCCAGTAGTATTGCCAAGATTATCAAGGTTATTGATGAAATTGCTTTCCAGACCAATATTTTGGCATTGAATGCCGCTGTAGAAGCTGCCAGAGCCGGTCAGCACGGTAAAGGCTTCGCTGTAGTAGCTGAAGAAGTGCGTAATCTGGCCGCCAGAAGTGCCAAAGCTGCCAGAGAGACTACTGATATTATTGAAGAGTCGATAGATAAAGTAAATATGGGAACCAAGCTGGCTAATGAAACCTCGAATGCCCTGCACAGCATCAAGGAGGGGGTAGGTGAAGTGGCCGTACTGGTCAGCGAGATAGCTGCGGCTTCGGCGAAGCAAAATTCTTCCCTGCAGATGCTCAATCAGGGTGTTGTACAGGTGTCCAATGTTGTACAGACTAATTCAGCTACTGCCGAGGAAAGTGCTTCGGCCTCAGTTGAGCTAAGTGCTCAGGCCGAATTGTTAAAGGAAGCTGTAAGTCAGTTTAGGGTATAAGTATAAAAATTGGAGATGGTGGTTCCATCTCCAATTTGTTTGAAGGAATTTGCAGATAAATGCAGAAATATTTTAAAGTGGAAAAATATATGGTTTTAGAGATAATTGGTTCATTTGGGGGACAGATTGTATGTACGGGGATTTGCTAAAGCAGGAAAATGACATACTGCAAACCTATTCGGAAAATATCGAAACATATCAGGAATTAGGCGAAATTCTCCATAATAAACTGACAGATATGATCAAGAAGAATAGCTTTTTTACCATGGAGGTATGTCACCGCATCAAAACCGTGGACAGTCTGGCAGAAAAGCTGCGCCGAAAGAGTGGTAAATACACCTCAATATATGATATTACTGATTTGTGTGCAGCGCGGATTATTTGCTATTTGAATGTAACTGTTGATGAAATTGCCGAGGAATTGAAAAAAAATTTCGTAATAGATGAATACAACTCTATTGATAAGCGGAAAGCTCTTAGTGCCACTCAGTTTGGCTATTTATCATTGCATAATGTGGTATCTCTCAAGCCGGAGGACGGATATCGGGAGGAGCTGTGCAAAATCCGTTGTGAAATACAGATACGAACTGTGCTTCAGCATGCCTGGGCGGAAATTGAGCATGATTTGGGCTATAAAAGCAGCTTTGGTATTCCTAGTACCATTCGGCGGGAGTTTTCCCGGATTGCCGGATTACTGGAGATTGCCGACAATCAGTTTGTGGAACTTAATGCCAGCATTCAGCGTTATAAAGATGATATCAGTGAACAGATTGCCAACGGTGAATTTCATGCTCTGCCACTTGATGAGGTAACCTTGAACGAATATCTTACCACCAACGATGAATTTTTCGAGTTTATTGATATGTATACCACAGCGTCCCAGCTGGAGTATTTCACCACCCCGGCCTATGGTCATTTGCGGAGCCTGGCTTGGTTGGGAGTAAACCATTTGGGCGAATTGTATAGTGCATTTTTGGAATACAGTGACATTATGCTGAAAATCACCCGATATGTGACTCAAAAGAACAATTTGGATTTTTTCACTACTAATGTGCTGTTTAATAACCTTTGTCAGGCTATGCTTATCAAGAATAAATATACCAGAGAGCAAATAAGCCGGTTTATGGCGTTGAGTGCCAATGGTAATATTGAGAAAATACGGCAGGATACGGATGAGCTGTTTGAAATGAGCCGCAAGCTGCATCTTGTGTCAGATAATAAATGGGTTACCGGAATTTGGGGCGATGTGTAATATGAAATGGTCGTTTAAATATTTGGTGTCAGGAATTGTTTGGTTGTTTGTTCTGCTTATTGGCTTTAATCCAATCTACGCTGCCACCAGTTTTACCGATAAAGGCTATACACTGGAGCAGGTAGTGGTTATGAGTCGGCATGGGATACGAACCCCTTTGGCCGGGCGAGGAACTATAGCTGAAAAGATTACTCCCCATAAGTGGCACCAATGGTCCATACCACCGGGGCACCTGACATTAAAGGGTGCTGTTAACGAAACTGCCTTTGGCCAGTATTTTCAATGCTATTTAGAGGATGAGGGCTTAATTCCGGATAACTGGATACCGGGAGACGGCGAGGTTTCGTTTTATGCCAATTCATTCCAACGAACTATCGCCACAGCGAGATATTTTTCGGTTGGAATGCTGCCGATAGCCGATGTTCAGGTAGAGCATAAGCTGGGCCTGGATTTGCCCGATCCTTTTTTCATACAGCCAATAGTTTATGATACGCCAAGATTGTACGAGTTGGGTATAGCTTTTCCGGAAAAGTATTTTGAAAGCTCTCGGGCCAAGAGCCAGACAATGTTGGCCAGCTTTGAAAAGGTTACGGATTTTCAGCATTCGGAGTATGCCCGGGAAAAGGGGATACAGCATTTGTCAGTGGATGATTTTCAAATATCATTGAAAGGTGCAGAGAAAAACCGACCTAGCTTTTCCGGTTCACTTCGGGATGCCTACAAGGTGTCGGATGTTTTGATTATGCAATATTATGAGGTTGCTGATAATAAACAGGCCGACTGGGGGACAGGGCTTACTGATACTGAATGGAAAGATATCGGTGACATTATGTCATCCGGCTTGGGTATTGTCTGTGAAAATCCGGCCATAGCCCTCAGAAATACCCACAATATTTTGGACTATATTGACAAGGAACTGCAGGACAGCAATAAAAAATTTACATTTTTATGCGGTCATGATACCAACCTTATAATGCTGATGACGGTCTTGGGGGCTGGGGATTATCATGTGCCGGAGACTATTGTTGATAAAGCTCCTATCGGCGGAAAAATTGTCTTTGAAAAAAGGCGGGGGCAAGATGGTGAGCTTTATATCAATGCTTATATGATTTATCAAAATGATCGTCAGATAAGAAACTGTGAGATTTTGGATTTGAATAATCCGCCGAAGCGATATCAAATAACGCTTTCTTCCATTGAAAGAAATGCCGATGGCCTGTACCGCTACAGCGATTTTCAAAGCTTGTTGAAGAATATATCGGAAAAATACCAGTATTATACTGAAAAATAATATATTATCGACATAGTGGAGATGATATTATGTTTGATAAAGACATATCTATAGGGAAAATTCGTTTAAGGTCCGGCACCTGGTATGCCCATATAGCGGAAGATGGCAGTTGGAGGGATATATATTATTCGGATGAGCTGCGCCAGATGTTAGGGTTTCAAACCAGGGAGGAATTCCCTGATACCTTGGAGGATTATGCTGAATATGTGCACCCGGATGATGTTGCTTCAATGTTTGAAGCTGTACGGGTAGCTTGTTTGGGGGAATCGGATGGTCTTGATGTAGAATATCGGATTCGTCGCAAGGACAGGGCATATATATGGGTAAATGATATTGGTACTCTTATCCGTACGGCTAATGGCAAGCCATATTTAATGCATGGCGCTGTTATCGATGTTACTCATCTCAAGGAAGCCGTTAATACGAAGAAAGAAATTCCGGATGTTTCCGTCAAAGCTCGACAAGCTGATGCTGCCGAATGGTTTGGTACGGTTTATGATTTAAATGAGTCAGCCAGATTTCGGGTGGATTACGATGATAATGGTCAAATTGTGGCACTGTCGTGGAATGATGCCTACTGGAAAATGTTGGGATATAGCAATGCCTTTGAGTTGCCACAAAATTATCCAGCCTGGTTTAATACTATTGTGCCTGATGACCGTGAACAAGTAGTTCGTGCTATGGATGTTCTGGGGAAAATTTCTGATCCCAAAGATGTTCACGAAGAAGAATTTCGTATTTATGCAAAGAACAAATCTATTCGTTGGTTGCGGGTGGCCGCCCGTAGGGTATTTGGCTGGGATGGTAAGCCAAAACAGGTACTGGGTATTGCCAAGGATATTTCCAATCAGAAGGCTCTGGAACTGCAGACCAGAATTTTTGAGATTTTTTCCCGGGAGTTTGTGACGGTTAATATTATTGATGTTATCAATCGTCGGCTCAGAATTCTTCGGTACAGCAAACGGGCCGATACCGTAGATGCTCTCAGCAAATTATCGGAAGGCTACGATTATGACCAGGTTTTGAGTTATTATATTGATAAATATGTGGCTGTAGAGGACCGGGAGCGGATGCATCGGATCACTTCCTTAGATAATTTGGTGCAGCAGGTAAGTGAAAATGAAATGTACCGTGTCAGATATGCCCAGGTGGATGATGATGGAACAAGATATTATTATCAGGGTAATTATCTTAGGATTTTGGATGAAACCGGTAATGCGGCTATTGTAGTTGGCTTTCGGGATATCACTGATATTGTACAGGCAGAGCTGGAGAAACAGGCTGCCTTACAGGAAGCCAAGGAGCAGGCCGAAGCCGCTAACCATGCCAAAACGGCGTTTTTGTTCAATATGTCCCATGATATTCGCACACCAATGAATGCCATAATGGGATACCGTGATTTGCTGGAAAAATATCAGGAGGATCCATCCAGGCGGCAGTACTATCTGACTAAAATGGGTGAAGTCAGTCAGGTGCTTTTATCCATAATCGACAATGTGTTGGAAATGGCCCGAATAGAAAAAGGTACCCTGGAAATGGTGGAATCAGTCTGGAATGCCTATCAGTTTGCCGATTATCTTTATTCGGTATTTATGCCGATGATGGAGAAAAAAGGCCTGAAATTCACCCGGAAAATTTCTGTCAAACATCCATATGTATATTGTGATGCAGGCAAGTTAAGGGATATTTTCCTTAATGTTGTTTCCAATGCCTACAAATACACCAATACAGGTGGTTCAGTGAGCTTTTTTGTCGAAGAGCTGCCTTGTGATAAGGAAGGCTGGGTATTCTATCAGACTACTATCTCGGATACAGGGATAGGTATGAGTGAAGATTTTATACCAAAGCTTTTTGATCCATTTGCCCGGGAGAAAAGTAACTTGGGTAACAATATAGAAGGCACCGGGTTGGGGATGTCCATTGTAAAGCGGTTGGTTGATTTTTTGAATGGAACAATCGAAGTAAAAAGCAAAAAGGGTGAGGGAACAACTTTTATTATTACTACACCTCATCGTGTTGGTGAAAAGGCGGATGAACTCAATCAGGCATTGCTGAAGGAACACAAGCCGGATGTATTGAAGGGGAAACGGGTACTTTTGGCTGAGGATAATGATATAAATGCCGAGATTGCTATCGAGATTTTGAATGAACTGGGAATGGTTGTTGAACACGCCGCTGATGGGAAAATTTGTGTGGATATGCTGACAAAATCCCCAGCACATTATTATGATTTTATTTTGATGGATATTCAAATGCCAAATATGAATGGTTATGAGGCTACTATGGCCATACGCAAGCTACTGGATAAAGCCAAGAGCAATATTCCGATTTTGGCAATGACAGCTAACGCCTTTGACGAAGATAAAAAGGCATCACTGCGGGCCGGAATGGATGGACATTTGGCAAAGCCAATCGATGTAAAGGATTTAGTGCAGGGCATTGCGGCAGTATTGGAAAATAAAAAGTAAAACAAAGAACCCTAGCAGAGATTATCTGCTAGGGTTTTCTAAACTAATGAAAAGAGGTGTTTGATGTCGTCGGACATCCCAGTTGGGAATTTAACTTATGCACTAAACTAAACACTAATCACTGACCACGGTGGTCAGATTGGGTTATGAAGTTATCATCCAAATGTTACCATCTTACCTCAATACACTGTTGCTATATCATGTTACCAAAAGTGAGATTAATATAATCGGCGCATCAACACCAGCCAAATCCTTTCCTCCACGAAAGCTGATGGTGCAAACATCAAACACCTCTTATTTGCCTATATTATATTATAGGGTTAACAGTTTTGCAACAAAATTTTGAATTTTTACACAATTTGTGCAAAGTTAAGGTTAAAATTAGATTAGAATTTAACTTTTCACTATTTTTACAGATTGACTTGGTATAGTGTAACCATAGAGAGCAGTACAGTTAAATGAGACTTGCTCAGTTGGAGCTTTAAACAACAACTGAATGTAGTCAAAAAAGTCCAGGGTTAACTGAATGCATCTTGTTTACAGCTGATTAAGAAAGGAGTGAGGCTGTATATGAATTGTGAAGAAATCAATAATTATGCTAAGAAAGTGAAGAGTTATTTGAAAAATACCAAATTAAATGATTTATCCCGGTTAATGCAAATAACCAGAATGGATAATATCGGCAGAGGAAAGGCATTGCTCATTGCCGGAGTAGTGGCCTGGTCAGCCTTCACCTGCAGCTTTGGCAATGTAAACAGCGCCTCAGCGGCCAGTATCGGATTGTTGGGGCAGGCCGGAATGATTACAGAGGGTATGCGCCTGGGGGGGATTCCTTATAGAAACCGCAACGGCAAAATAGTGGTTTCCGGCAGTGCTTCCATGGATGATAATGTTCTTGAGGGCTGCCAAACCAAGGCACAGGTGGCCTATAATATGGCCCGAGCCAATGAGCCTCGAATTACCCTTGATATGTTGGATATTGCCCATCGGCTGGGAACAACTATGGATGGACTGGAGTATTCGGTAAAAACCGCCTCCAGTGTCAAGAGCAAGATTGAGCGAAAGACCGACAAGGCCTTGCAGGCCGGGGAAATGCCCAAGGAAGATTACGAATATGTATCGGAAACCGGCGATTTGCTGCGTTATACCCAAGTTGTAAAGCATGATGAAATGGCGGATATGGTTCGTTCCACTGTGGAGCTGCTTGAGGAAAAGGGCTATACAGTAAATGAAGTTGATAACAAGTACCTCAATGAGGATGGCCGGTATAAGGCGGTACATCTCAATGCCACCAGTCCATCTGGACAGCAGTTTGAAATACAGGTTCATTCCGCAGAAACATTAGCGGCCAGCCGGGCTACCCATACTCTGTATGAAGAATGGCGCAAACCGGAGACCACGGCTCAGCGCAAGGCGGAGCTCTATACCCAGATAAAGGGTACCTATGATAGCCTGCCACTTCCCAAGAATATTATGAATTTAAAGAGTTTTAAGCTGGCAAGCTGATATTGTTATAGTTTACAAAGGTATCTCCATGAGAAAGCAGACTTTTAAATCTGCTTTCTCTTTTTTTTAGCAGGATTGTTTCAAAAAATGTAGTATAAATATGGGGAATGGATAAATAGGAGTGATATTTTGGAGCAGACATATTATATTTTTGACGGCAGCAAGCGGGCTTGGATGGATACGGATGCCCAGTGGGTCAAGGATGACATCGAAAAAATGCATATAGAATTCGTCAGCAGCAAAACTGACCCGGGGGACTTGGCCCGTATAACAGCAAAAATGTCAGAAGACACACTTCTGTCTTATTTGGATTTGGCCTATTCCGGCAGATATGGAAATTTTCGCAAGGCGGTGGCCAGATGGCGGGTGCAACTATATAAGGAGCAACAAACAGCTATTATTTTGGCGGATACTTTTAATGTGAAAGTGATGTGCCTTGCATACGATGATGAATACATTATAGAACCCTTCAGCAAGGTGTCCAAGCAATTCTCTTTGCGTCTGGACTATGGCAAATGGAAATATACGGCTATTCCGGCTAAAACTGACAAAGTGGAGATAGGTAATAATACCTTTAATTATAAATACGACTGGACAGAAAATAATTACGATTTCTCCGTGAAAATTCCAGATATTATAGTTAAGAAGGTTATGGAATTTTTACAGGAGCTGGCCAAGGAGGAATTCGGCTTTAAACCAACGGTACCTGATAATATGCCGGGGGATAAGCTATTGAAATATTTTGTGCAATATCCTTTGGATGTAAATGTGGGCTGGTATGTGGATATGCTGGGCTTTGATTTTTCCAACAAGGTGGTACGGAAAAATGAATCCAATTTTGATTTGGTCTGCGATTATTTGCAGCTACCCAAGAGCAAGGGCCTAAAAAAAGTCTACCATGATAATCCTGAGGCTCTGATAATCTGCTATTTCCTCAAAGAAATTGGGGTGGATGATATCAATATTTGGCCGCATTTCTATGAAGGTAAGCAATTGATGGGGGTAAGTCTTAATCTTTTGGGCCTTGACCGAAATGGCGGGTTTTATTTCAAAAGCAATTCCTACTTGTTACATAAATTCTGGTGGGATAATTCCACACCTTACGAGGCAAAGAATTTGAAGGAATACATTGTCAGGGATAAAGATAAATATAATACCAGATATGTGGGGTGGCATTTGCTGTATACTTGGCTGCTGGACAAATGGGGAGCTCAGCGTACCGGAGAAATACTAAGTGATGTTCTGCTTAATATTGATTATCATAAATATGACTGCCTAAGGCTTTGGCTGGCGGACTATCAGGATAATGATTTTCCGGAAGAATTCGTTCAGGAAATATATCGTAATGGAATTTCCCAGGAAGCCCATGATTTGCGCAACTACCTTATTCGTTTGGAGGTAAATGGTCTGGAAAATGCCAAATATAAGCATCTTTTGGAGTTGGAATTTACCTTGACCAAAGGTGAGCTGGCCAGAGAGGATGACACCCCGCAGGGGAGCTTTAAGTTACCGCGCACCGGCAAGGATATGTATGCTATTTCTGATAATATGCATAACTGCGTTTTCCGTCTGTATACTCCGAAAATGGCGCAACGGGCCTGTACAATTTACTATTTGCAAAAGGATGAGGACTATTTGGCCTGCATTGAAGTAATAAATGGGGTAGTGGTGCAGGCTTATGGTAAGTATAATAAAATACTTGCCGGTGATGTTCTGGAAGCAGTAACGGACTGGTGTATCAATCACGATTTGATATATGCAGCGGCAAAATAAAAAAATGGGCTAATCAGCCCATTTTTTAGATGTATTCAATCATTCATTGTCGTCATATATTTGAGTGACTGTTTTTGGCTTTGTTTCCTTGACTGCAGCCGAAAGATCAGATGGAACCATTTCTGCATCACCACCGTGGGACAGGTAGAGAGAATAATATTTGATGGCGGTTCCTTTGTCGCCCAGTTTGTAGTTGTTATATCCCACAAAGCGGTAATTGCTCTTTTCATCAGGTTTTATACTGATAGCCTTCAAGGCAGCACTGTTGGAATCAGTGTAGTTTTGAGCCTGCATCTGATAGTAAGCCATATTACTGTAGAGCCAGTAAGTATCATCTATAGAGTTTGACTCACAGATTTTTAAGGCTTTATCAGTGTATTCAATTGCCTTGTTGATATATTCAGTGTTCCAGGCGTTATTTTTTTCCTGATATTCGGCGTTAAGAGCATTGTAAGCCCGTGACATATTGCCGTTATAAATATAATTGTTTGGATCAGCCTTATAGGCTTTCTCTGCTTCCTTAAACGCCAATACATTCAGTCCAAGCTTATTGTACGATTCGAAGTGATCCTTATACGCTGATGCATTTTCAGGCGACATTGCCTTATTTTTCTTGGTAGAAATTTTTTCGTTGCGCTCTTGTTCAGCTTCCTTTAGCTTTGCTTTGGCAGTACGGTGCTCCTTATCATGTAAATCCAAGGAATAGGAATTAGTAAGCATGGTCTGAAGGCTAGCGGATAAGGTGGTATCGGTGAGGGCATTTTTCAGCTCTTTATAAGCATTTTCGTTGAGAAAATTAGGTGTACCAAAACCCCAGGCTTCAATAGTTGAATAGTCGTGAATTCCTTTACAAATGCCACCGGCAATGAGATAGGCATTTTCCCAATCGGATAGCTCTGGCGTTTCAGCAGCAGTCATAAAGTGCTTGTCGTCGATGAAAATATCTGAACCATTTTTGACCTTTACATGATTATAGCCGTATTCTTCCATGCGTTTTTGCGCTTCGTTAAATCTTTTCTGGGAATCAGGATGGTTATATGCTCCTACAAATATTTCCTTGAGAAGATTGCGGTCAGAAGTGTCCCCTTTAGCCATATCCATAGTCATGGCCGGGAAACCGCCTGGATTAAATCCGGCACTGCAGTGCAGATAAAAACCATATTCGTCTGCATCTGCTTCCGACAGGTTAGTAGTATTTTTCACGGTTACATAGTTACTTATATATGATCCTAAAGTAGACTGAATAATATCTGCATTCATGGTCAATAGTGATGCACCATATTTATAAATAACCTGTTTTGGTGCGTCCTTGGCAATGTGCTGATGCAAGCCGTGAATCATTTCATGGGACATTACGGCGGCCAGTTCATTGTCATTGGTCAGGTCCTTCACCAGTCCGCTGTTTACTTCTATAAAATCATTGGGATAGCAGGCGGCATTCCACTCATCATTATTGATAACACGCCATCTAAAGGGGAGACTGTTAGGCTCCATGGCATAATGCCCCTTGTCAATAAGCTGGTTAAGTACCCGACTTACCCGCTCATTGTGTTCAACTGAGTTATCAATACCGTATTTTTGAACGGTCTCATCAAGGGTTTTTTGCTGGGTTTCCGGGCTGTTGCCCCAGTTCAGCAAATAAGTTCTGACCTGCTCATACTCCATAGTGGCCTGGGAAACTGTGCCCAAGACAGTGCCGAGCAAATCCCAGCCGCCGGCCTCAGCTACAGCTGGAGCAGAAAGGGGAGCAAAAGAAAAAGTACACGCCAGCAGTCCGGTGCTTAGGGTGTACATTACCTTTTTTCTCAAATCGAATTTTTTCAATTCCATCACCTCGTTTTATTTCTGGTAGTCATCATATCACTTTTTATCGAACAATACATTAAAAATGTATTATTTTTGGATAAAATACAAATTAAGCGAGAAAATTTAAATTTTTCTCGCTTATTTGTATGACAACTAATTATTTAAATTGTACATATGGTTTAATGGGCCTGAACCATGGCCCAAATTCAATCCTGCCTTTAAAGCTCCCGTGAGATATTTTTTGGCATTTCCCACAGCATCCGGCAGATTAAAGCCCATGGCCAGATTGCAGGCAATGGCTGATGACAAGGTACAGCCGGTACCATGGGTATTGGGATTATCTATATGCTCCTGGGTGTACCAATGAACCAAGCCGTTGTGATATAACAAATCAGTAGCTGTATCAGTTAAGTGACCGCCCTTGACCAGAACTCCACCAAACAGCTTTGGCGCAATTGATTTGGCAGCAATCAGCAAGTCATCCTCGTTATTGATTTTGATGCCAGTAAGTATTTCTGCTTCCGGGATGTTAGGAGTTATAACTGTTGCCAAGGGTAACAGCAGCTGGAATAGGGTTTCCTGGGCCTCTTCCGTGATAAGACGGCTGCCGCTGGTGGAAACCATTACCGGGTCCACAACGATATTTTCTGCTTCATATTCCCGGAGCTTTTCTGAAATAACCTGTATGATTTCCGGATTGGATACCATACCAATTTTTACTGCATCCGGGCGGATATCTTCAAATATGGCATCAAGCTGCTGACCGACAAATTCCGGCGGAGCATCGTGTATAGCCCTAACCCCGGTGGTGTTTTGGGCGGTAAGAGCCGTAATGGCACTAGTGGCAAACAGCTTATGAGCTGTAATGGTCTTTATATCAGCCTGAATTCCAGCACCGCCACTGGAGTCTGAGCCGGCAATTGTCAATATTGATTTCATAAGCAAACCTCCTAGAAACTATCTAAAAGAACAAAGCTAAAAATTCACAATAAAAGTATAAAACGGATGGAGCGGATTGGCAACTTAAATACTTTCCCCATATACAGCAGGAAATGAATTATATTTTGGCGAATAAAAAATAGGAGAAAGTGAGGAGGAGTGAACAAAAATAATGAAAAGTGTATTGGATGAGGATTTTAAAACCTATGGCCGAGTACTGGACTTGGACATATCGGACTTTATGAA
>CADACU010000015.1 GCA_902786545.1 uncultured Anaerovibrio sp. | reverse complement strand
TTCCTCGATACTGGCAAAAATCCCTTCGTTATATACAAACCTTTGAAGCTTTGAATGGCTCTAAAAGTTTCTAGAATTACCTTTTAATAAAGGAATTTCTTGGTTTTTGTATGTTTTACTGTTTATACAAACAGTACCAATTCATCTGGCTTTAAATCATATGATTTAATTGCTACATTATCTAGTTTTCAAAGAACACCGCCGACTCAAAGAGTCAGCTTGTATAATATAACTCTTTTCAAAATCCTTGTCAACAAGATTTTTGAAATTTCATTATATTTTTAAATAATTGATGAAATAATGTATACCACCACGCTGGCAATCAAAGCATTTACCACATTGATTTCTATCCCCATGCCAAACAGGTCCACCACCCATATAGCCGCTGAACCAACAATTAAACCGATAACTATATTTTTCAATATCTTAAATGGAATAGATATCAGCTTGCCGATAATATAAATCGCTATTGCCAGTACTATAAAACCAATAAGTATTTCCATACTCATGCCTCCATATACACATACAGGCTGACGAATGCCAGCCTGCTTTTATACATACACTCACAATTCAATTCTATTTTCCATGGCCCGGGAAAGAGTCACTTCATCAGCATATTCCAAATCACCGCCCACCGGTAAGCCGTGGGCTATTCTTGTGACTTTTATGCCAATGGGCTTAACCAGCTTGGCGATGTACATGGCCGTCGCCTCCCCCTCCACATTCGGATTGGTGGCCATAATTATCTCCTTGACTGTATCATCATGCAGCCGGTTTATCAGTTCCTTTACCCGAATATTTTCCGGGCCGATCCCCTCCAAAGGAGACAATGCCCCATGCAAAACATGGTATACTCCTTTGAAATCCCGCATCCGTTCCATAGCAGCCACATCCTGGGGCTGTTCCACTACGCAAATTATCGAATGGTCCCTATTAGGGGATTTACAGATGCGACATGGATTTTCATCACTAAGATTGAAACATACCTTGCAATAGCCAATTTTCTCCTTGGCTTGCATTATTGCACCGGCCAGCCCCTTAGCCTTGTCCATATCCATATCCAGCACATGATAGGCCAGCCTTACAGCGGTTTTATTACCAATACCGGGTAATGTCCGAAAATGTTCAATCAGTTCTGCCAAAGGTGCGATGTATTCCATGGCTTAAAACATTCCTGGTGGCAAGCCTAAACCGCCAGTAAGCTTACCCATTTCAGTGGCCATCATTTCGTCCACCTTTTTGGAAGCTTCGTTAAACGCTGCTGCCAAAAGATCCTGCAGCATCTCCACATCTTCCGGGTCTACAGCTGCCGGGTCAATAACAATCCCCTTGACTTCCTTCTCACCATTCATGGTAATCTTAACGGCACCACCACCAGCAGTTACATCAACAGTCTTCTGCTTCAGCTCTTCCTGCATATCCTGCATCTGCTTCTGCAGCTTCTGCATCTTTTTCATCATGCCGTTCATATTATTCATGCCACCCATTCCACCAAACATTATATCTTCCTCCTAGTTTATAAATGTCATACGCTAATGCTATCAAAATATACTTTATGCGTCAAACTCAAATTACTGTTGTATATCCTCCGGATGAACCAGCCCATCACCAAATACTTCTATTGCCGTGTCCAGTCGCTGCTTTTCCACCTCATTTAATTCGTCGATACCAAAATCTTCATCGGTAGGTGGCGGCACATCCTCCTGGATATCTTCTACAGCCGGCCTCACTTCCGGTATAACAGTTGTTTCCTGACATACCAGCTGCAAATTTAAACCGCTCACTTCATAAAAGGCTTCCTCAATAGTTTTCTTATATAACCGTTCAATAAGGCCCTTTAGCACACCTGGCGGGGTCCCCAGCACAAACTGCGCATCATTCATTCCCAGGAACGAGCAATTTTGAATACAGGCCATTACCTGATTCTTGCCAGCAATCCGCAGGTCCTCCAATGTTTTCTGCCAAAGCTCCATCCCGTCTTCCGTGGCGTTTACATTGATTTTTACTGGCTGGCCCCCACTTTTTTTGACTGTGCCCCCTGCCGGTTTTGCTGTTACAGCAGGTTTATTGGCAGTTACAGTCCCGCTGCGAAGCATCCCCATAACCTTGGCCAATTTTGCTTCCAACTGGGCAATCCGTCCATCATCGGCCGGTCGCTCAGCTACCGTACCACCAAGCTGATCATTTTTCATCAAAATACTGCATTGGCAAATTTCCAGCAAAGCCGCTTCCACAGCAATTCTTGGCTGCGGCGACCACTTCACCTCACTGCTTGCTTCGTGCAATCGCCTGATTATCCAGATAATTTCTTCCTGGGTAAAACCAGCTGCCTGTTTTTTTATACTGTCTGCTTCCTGGCTGTAGTATTCCACTCCGTCTATTAGTCCGGCTGCCTTAAATATCATCAGGCCCCGGAAATGCATCCCCAGTTCACCCAATACCTGTTGTAAATCCTTGCCGGACTGAATTAGTTCATTGACAACAGTCAGCACATCTGCCGCATTTTTAGCCTGCAAAGCGGCGGTCAGCTTGTCCAGCCATTCTTTACCCACTAAGCCTAAGAGCTGTTGTACCCGTTCCATAGTCAAGCTTTGTTCGGATAAGGCAATACATTGGTCCAGCAAACTCAATGCATCTCGCATACCGCCATCTGCCTTTACGGCAATCATCCGCAAAGCTTCATCATCAGCCGTTATACCCATTTCATCAACGACTTTTTTCAGACGCTTAAAAATATCATCAACAGTAATCCGTTTAAAATCATACCGTTGACATCTGGACTGAATAGTAGCCGGCACCTTATGGGCCTCAGTAGTGGCCATAATGAACACCACATGGGCCGGTGGCTCCTCCAAGGTCTTTAGCAATGCATTAAAGGCCTCAGTAGTCAGCATATGAACCTCGTCTATTATATATACTTTAAACCGGCCATTTACCGGAGCAAATTTCACCGTTTCCCGCAAATCACGAATTTCGTCAATACCACGGTTAGACGCCGCATCTATTTCAAATACATCCATAGAACTGCCGTTATTTATCTGGCGACAGGCTTCACATTGATTACACGGCTCAGTAGTAGGTCCCTGTTCGCAGTTCAATGCCTTGGCCAATATTTTGGCAGTACTGGTCTTTCCGGTACCTCTAGGGCCAGAAAATAGATAGGCATGACCAATCCTGCCACTTTTTATGGCGTTGGCCAAAGTCTGGCTGACATGCTCCTGCCCCACCAGATTTTCGAAATTATCCGGGCGCCATTTTCTGTATAAAGCAACATAGGCCATATCCCCACCTCCTAACACATAGCACAGATAATTATACCACATAATAATATAAAAAAGGGATGCAGAAAAACATTTTCCACATCCCCATGTCTCTTTTTAACATTGGGCCACAGCCTCCAGGCTACCTCACGGCACAGATAACGATTCACTTATCGCTGCTTCCTTCCGGACCTGACGAGGTTCATGAGGCCACCTTGCGCGAGACCAAGACACTGCGGTCCAATCTTAAAAAGAGAACTTATTTTTAGGTACAAAAATGGCGGAGAGTGAGAGATTCGAACTCTCGGTACAGTAACCCGTACACACGCTTTCCAGGCGTGCTCCTTCAACCACTCGGACAACTCTCCACTTGTTTGAATAAAACTAAAAATATTAAATTATTGTCGGCTCATCACAACGAAGTAAATTCTAACAGACTTTCAAATCCTTGTCAACAACTTTTTCTAAAATCAAAGTGGAGGACTTTTTTACAAAAGTCCCCGCACAACATCACACTCTAAACCACATCTTAGTAGATAAATTCATCCTCTGCTAAGTATATCACAAAGGAACCAAAATCCGTCACTATACGCATGGCAATCATATTACTGGCCGTAGGCCCCACATCCTGACCGCCTCGCGGCATATCAAGATCCATATCCAGGTCCCGCCCGGATAAATTAACAATATACAATCCGTTTAGTACATTGATAAATTCGGCCAGACTATCCTCAGCCAGCTCATCCAGCTCAGTCAAATCCTCACCACTATAGCGTCGGGCCATTTCCAAAAACATCTGGTTTTTGGCCAGCACAGCTACAGCCACCGATAACTGCCCCCCCATACTCTGGGAAACAATTCTGGTCCCCGCAAAATCAAAGCTAGTCGCCTCAGTCAGAACCACTGCATCCGTATCCATAAACCGCTGCAAGGCTCCAACAAACATCTCCGTATATTCACCGTAAATGTCTGCAACAGGATTCATTTCCTCATACTTGCTGACGATTTTCTTGACTGCGTCCTTTATCGGATGAAGCTCATCATTGTCATATTCCCTAAAACAACGCTCAATGGTTTTTAAATCAGCTATATGTTCATCCAACAAGGTTTGGGCAACCCGGGCATCCCGGCCCGGAACAGTGTTTTTTAGGCTTTCTATCTGAGCATCGGAGAGCATTTTGGCCTCTTCCAATGTCTTTACCACATCATCCACCGTTGACAATTCCTCAACCTGGCTTTCCGATAACAGATGCTGCTGCATAGCCAGGATATGAAGCTGTGGAACTGCATGGGCTGATTTTGGCATAACATCACTGATATTACCGGCATCCAGAACGCCAGCATTCAGCAGATACTGCGAGAAATACCTATTTCCCATTCTCCTCAACCTTTCTCCGTATTCTTTCAACAGCCTGTTTTATCTGTTCTGGGGTATACGGCTTCTGGATAAAGTCTAAAGCACCCAAATCCAAGGTTTCCTTTAATTTTTGAGAAGTTCCAGCGGAAGAAAGCATTATTACCGGAATATCAGGATTAACTTCCTTTATAACCTGCAGGGCCTCAATACCGCCTACCTCCGGCATAACAATATCAAGGATAACACCATCAGGCTGTTCCTGAAGATCCTTCATAATAGCTTCCTTGCCATTTTCTGCTTCAATAACTTCACATCCCAGCTCCTCCAACACTGCCCGCAACTTTTTTCTGAGCAGCTTGGAATCATCTGTAATAAGGATTTTCAACTTATCAGCCAATTATGCCACCTCCCTTTCCTGTAACATAAAGTGTCATTTTACATGCTATAGTTTTTAGTCATTTTTAAGATTTCTCTATTATGTCCATTTTTCCTGCTGAAATCTGCAATTTTTTAAATATTTTTAAATAAAACAGGCAAATAATTGTCAAATAAAAGTTTAATCCTTCTATAATGTCCCTTTTACTGAATAAAAAAGGCTGGGGGAACAGCATCCCTCAGCCTTTAATATTTATTGAACTTTATCCCACGATACCCGGGGTAGTCATTGCCTTTGGAGCCAAAATCTTATCAAGCTGTTCCTGGGTAAGCAAGCCCTTTTCCAGAATTACTTCCCGGATTGGACGACCACTGTTATATGCCTCTTTAGCCAGCATAGCTGAATTCTCGTACCCAACATGTGGCAAAAGTGCCGTTACGATACCAACACTCTTATCCACCCAAGCCTGGCACTGTTCAGTATTTGGCTGCAAATTCAGCAACAGCTTATCCACGAATCCATCCACTGCATTGGTAAGATACTTCATGGAATTGAACATATTGAAGGCCATTACCGGCTCCATAACATTCAACTCAAACTGACCATTTTCCACGCCGAAGGACACAGCCAAATCATTGCCGATAACCTGATAGCAGGTCTGGTTCAAAACCTCAGCAATAACCGGATTTACCTTACCAGGCATAATGGAAGAACCAGGCTGGCGCATTGGCAGCTTCAGCTCATAGTAGCCACAACGAGGGCCGGAAGCCATCATACGGAAGTCATTGGCCATTTTGATAAGCACCAGTGCGGTATTCTTCATAGCCGAAGAAACATCCGCAAAACCATCCGTATTGTTGGTGGCATCAATCATATTATCTGCTGTGCGATAAGTTTCACCAGTAACTTCACTGAGAGTCTTGGCAACATTTTTAATATATTCAGGCTCTGCATTCAAACCGGTACCTACTGCCGTACCCCCCATATTCATTACATGAATCTCATCGATAGCATGCTCAATACGGTGAATACCACGACGGATCGATGATGCATAAGAGCCCATTTCCTGGCCCAAAGTGATTGGCACAGCATCCTGCAAATGGGTACGGCCCATCTTGATAATATCCGCGTATTCTTCAGCCTTCTTTTCCAACTCAGTTGCCAAACGATCCAGGGCAGCAATCAGCTTTTTGCCCTTGAAGCTGAGACAAACCTTAATGGCAGTTGGGAAAGTGTCATTGGTGGACTGAGCCATGTTGCCATGATTGTTCGGGGAAATAATATCATATCTGCCCTTTTCCTTGCCGCTCATTTCCAAAGCCCGGTTGCAAAGCACCTCATTCATATTCATGTTAAAGGAAGTGCCGGCACCGCCCTGAATAGGGTCCACCGGGAACTGATCCAGCATTTTTCCGGCAATAATTTCATCAGCAGCAGCGACCAACAGCTTGCCCACTTCCTCCGGCATACGGCCAGTGGACATATTGGCCAATGCAGATGCTTTCTTTACCTTGGCCATAGCCTGCACAAAGTCAGAGTCAACCTTCTGGCCGGTAATCTTGAAATTCTCCATAGCCCGCAAAGTCTGTACACCATAATAAACATCATCCGGAACTTCCAACTCGCCTAAAAAATCGTGTTCTTTTCTCATTTACTTCTCTCCCTCTCAAAAAAATTTGTAATACCCCTACGCACTTGTATTTTGTATACAATATTCTTTACTTGAAGAATATCATTATATCAAGTATTATGCAAGCAATTTTCATAATATTTTATACAATTCACATAAACATAAAAAAAGGGCACCAGGATGGCATCCATCCCAGTACCCTTCGTATGTACACTGACCAATGTATTTTAGTCAATAGTTCTTATTTGAATTTTGTTTGTGTTATTACCCTTGCTCATGGTAATACCAGAGGTAACCACAGCAATATCACCCTTTTCCACTAAACCGGCCCGCAAGGCTGCCGCAATGGATGCCCCGGTACAATCCGGTTCATCATCCCATATACGGCCGTTGACCAGCTGCACACCCCAGCGCAAATTAAGCTGACGAGCTACTTTGGAAGTGCCGGCATAAGCAATAATAGTGGCTTGTGGCCGATATTTGGAAACCATCTGAGTGGTAAATCCGGTTTCAGTAGGTGTAATAATGGCTGTAGCATCCAGCTCATAAGACAGCTGTACAGTGGAGTGAGCCACCGCATCGGTGATACTCTTCTTATGCTCTACGCCCTTGTTGGCAAACCGCCCCTCATAATCAATGGACTCCTCAATGCGGCAAGCAATTTTGCTCATGGTTTTTACCGCTTCCACCGGATAAGCACCACTGGCCGTCTCACCACTGAGCATAATAGCATCTGTACCATCATACACTGCATTACCTACATCCGACACCTCAGCCCGGGTTGGCCTTGGATTGTTGGTCATGGACTCCAACATCTGAGTCGCTACAATAACCAGTTTACCGGCCTTGTTGCACTTGCGGATAATCTGCTTCTGGATTACCGGTACATCCTCAGCCGGGATTTCTACTCCCAAATCTCCTCGGGCTACCATAATACCATCTGCTGCAGCAATAATTTCATCAATGTTTTTTACGCCTTCCAGATTTTCAATCTTGGCGATAATATCCATATGACCCTTGTGGTCTTTAATCAGCTTTCTGATGGCCTTTACATCGCTGGCCCGTTGAATAAACGAAGCGGCCACAAAGTCCATATCCTGCTCTATACCGAAAATTATATCCTTCTCATCCTGCTCGGAAATCGGAGGAAGACCAACCGCTACCCCCGGTACCGCCACTCTCTTTCTGGTACTCATCGGGCCACTGTTCAAAATAGTAGTGACAATATCCTTGCCCCGGATTTCCTTCACTTCCAAACCAACAAGACCGTCTGAAAGCAAAATAGTATCTCCGGCCTTCACCTCTTTATAGAGATTCTTGTAGCTGATTGGTGCCCCTTTCTCATCACCGGGAGCATCGGCATGGGTCAGAACAAATTCATTGCCCTTTTCCAGCTGCACCTTTCCATCCTTAAATTCCCCCAACCGCATTTCAGGACCCTTGGTATCCAGCAACAACGGTAAAATTGTATCTGTATGACGGGCAGCCTCTCTCACTCTTTCAATGCGCCCCTGCTGTTCCTGGTGATCCCCATGGGAAAAATTAAACCGGGCACAGTTCATGCCGTTTTTCATCAGCTCTTCTATAACACCAGGCTTATCCGTAGTTGGTCCCATGGTGCAAACAATTTTGGTTTTCTTAAACATTGCTCAATCACGCTCCTATAATTATTATTTATACATTAAACAACAAACTAGCTAAATAATTTATGATTGACATATTCTACTCTATTTTACATCGATTGTCTAGCATAAAGCCAATAAAAAATCAAGAATTGTACTGAAAAAAGAAATGATGTATTCTATATAGGAAGTTTTTTGAAAATTAAGGAAGTGTGAGAACATGAAGTTAAAGCATGTAATCAAGCGTTCCGGTATTGTAGTGGACTACGATCCGGAAAAAATTTATAATGCCATAGCCGGAGCCAGCAAAGCTGTTAACGATTCCATGACCACCAAGGAAATAAAAACAGTGGCCAATCTGGTAGAAGACGCAATTGCCAACTGGGAAAATATCAATGTGGAAGATATTCAGGATGTGGTGGAAAAGACCCTCATGGAGCAAAATTTCTATGAGGTGGCCAAGCGCTACATTATGTACCGCCAACGCCATGCCGCCCGCCGGGATGCCCAGAAGCACCTGATGAACAGCTATCGGGATATATTCTTTGCAGATGCGGTAGACTCCGATATGAAACGGGACAATGCCAACATCAACACCGATGCTTCTATGGGAATTATGCTGAAGCTTGGTGCTGAGGGAGCCAAGCATTTCGTTGATAACTATATGCTGCCGGAGGAATTTGCCAAAGCAGACCGGGAAAATTACATTCATATTCATGATAAGGACTTTTCCCTGATTACACTTAATTGCTGTCAGATTGACTTACTGAAGCTGTTCCACGGCGGATTTTCCACCGGTCACGGGTTCCTGCGGGAGCCGAACTCCATCCGTGCTTATGCATCCTTGGCCTGCATCGCCATTCAGTCCAACCAAAATGATATGTTTGGTGGGCAAAGCATCAACGCCTTTGATTATGCCATGGCTGAGGGTGTTACCAAAACCTACAAAAAGGCCTTGGCAGAAGAAGCCTACAAGGCTTGCCTGTACCGGTTTGGTGCCAATGACTTATTTACCGCAAAATCCTTCCGGCAGATGTTTGTTGCGGCTATGGATTATACCCGCTGCCCGTTCACTGATGGCGACCCGATAGCCACTGACACAATGTGTCAGGCCATAGCTGATGCCCTGGAGAAAATCTTGCCACCGGCTATTATGGACAGCAAGCCTGATTTGACTGTGGATGCAGCCAATATCTACAAACTGGCCTGTGACGACACCACCGAGGAAACCCATCAGGCCATGGAAGCCCTTATTCATAACTTTAACACGCTCCACAGCCGGGCTGGTGCCCAAGTACCATTCAGCTCCATTAACTATGGTATGGATACCTCACCTGAGGGGCGTCTGGCTATGCGGGAAGTAATGAATGCCATCTGGAATGGTCTCGGCAACGGTGAAACCGCTATTTTCCCTATTTCGGTATTCCAGTTGAAGGCTGGTGTAAACTACAATCCTGGAGATCCAAACTACGATTTATTCCAACAGGCCTGCAAGACCAGTGCCAAGCGCCTGTTCCCAAATTTCGTCAATGTTGATGCTCCATATAATCTGCAATACTACAAGCCAGGCAACTACAATAGCGTTATTGCCACCATGGGCTGCCGTACCCGTACCATCAGCAATGTAAATGGACCAAGCGAAGTGGGCAGCCGGGGTAATTTCTCCTTTACCACCATTAACCTGCCGAAATTGGCCTTGGAGGCCGATGGAAATATGGACAAATTCTGGTGCCTGCTGGATAAATACATTCAGGTCAGCCATGATTACCTGCTGTTCCGACTCCAGACCATCAAGCACAAGCATGTTTATAACTACCCATTCCTGATGGGACAAGGGATCTGGATGGACAGTGACAAGCTGCGGCCATCTGATTCCATCGAGGAAGTTTTAAAGCATGCCTCCTTCTCCATCGGGTTCTGCGGTCTGGCAGAATGCTTGGTAGCCCTTATTGGCAAGCATCATGGTGAAAGTGAAGAAGCTCAACAGCTTGGTTTGAAAATTGTAGGGCATATCCGGGAAAAGACCGATGCTTACACCGAAGCCGAAAGCATGAACTGGACCTGCTTTGGAACGCCGGCTGAATCCACCGCCGGGCAATTCCAGAGAGCAAATCGGAAAAAATTCGGCAAAATAGCGGGCGTAACCGACCGTGACTATATGACCAACAGCTCCCATGTGCCGGTTTATTACGACATTATGGCCCTGGATAAAATCCGGATTGAGGCACCATATCATGCCCTGGAAAATGCCGGTCATATTGCCTATGTGGAAATGAATGGTGACCCGTCCAAAAATGTGAAGGCCTTTGAAACTCTGGTTCGGGCCATGCATGACGCTGATATGGGGTATTTCTCCATCAACCATCCGGTAGACCGGGACCCGGTTTGCGGTTATACCGGCATCATTGAAAACGAATGCCCACACTGCAAACGAAAGGAAGTCATCACCGGCCACAAGGTAGTACGCAGGCCAGTAATAACTAAATAATTACCGTCTTTGTTATATAATAAAAAGCTATCGTAACTGAACCTCTAAAATGCTCAATATCACGATAGCTTTTATTATGTCATCCATTATCTTCTTTGGGTTACCAAATAAACTGCAGTTTTACTGGTATCCAAGTACTCAAAATCAGGTTGCCCGTTGTCATCAGCTATTGGTACTTGACGGTTAAAGGCAAATAGGTTGTCCCTCGTAAATGCATATTCCTTGGAAGTTAAATCCTCCACTGGCCGATAATGGTTGGACGGCATATCCAAAAGGCCACAAACGGTATTATATAGCATGTCATTGGTAAAATAAGCGTGTTGGTGTAGTAATAGATTGGCGGTTTCTTCCCGGTGAATTTCCCGATACTGGGGAGACAAATAAATCCACATGGGAATACGAATGGTACTCCATTTTTTTATAGCCGGTCCATGACCCAAATCATAATCTTCCCCATGATCAGAAAAATACAGCATGGCTTGAAGATTTAAATTATCTTTGGCATAGTCAAACACCTGCTGCAGAAATCTGTCCGTAAAATAGACGCTGTTCGCGTAATCGCCTTCGTTGGAACGCTCTTCGAATACCCGTTCATTCTCTGGGTAACGGCACACATATCGAGCGTGGCTACCTGCCAAATGAAGGATAATAAGATTGTTCTCGTTAGGATCAACAGTGGAAAGCAACGGCAACAAGCCATCATCATATTCATTGGTGGATATTTTTACTGTATCGGCTCGCCGGGCCACCATATGTATCGGAACTTCATTAAATTGTTCCCCAATCTGGTTGGAAAACCAATATGTTTTAAAGCCCCGCTTTTTTGCGATATCCAGCAGAGACATGGAATTAGTAAAGGCTATATCATTGTATTGACTAGCTTCAGTAAAGCCCGTCCCCAAGGCTATCTTGGTCAGATTATAACAGGCATAAGCCCTATCCATGATTATCATATTGTCATCCGTCGCCATACTGGATAACCAAGGAGTATTCTTGTATTTGTATTCGGGATTATATACCTTCATATAATCCCTGGATTCTGATTCCCCTACAACCACAATGTAGGTCCCCTTGGCTAAATTGTATTTAGGATGTACCTGAATTCCGGCAAATCGTTCCTCATAGTTATCATTGAATCGTAGTTCTTCTGCCTGTAAAATTCGTTGTTCCTTCCATTGGTCAACCACGCCAACCATGGGAAACAGTTTTATTACCGTAGCACTCCAGATTATTAAGCTCATAATTACCAAAGATTTTTTCCCAAGAATTGTGTCTGGGAAATTTTTTTTGCGGTAAATTTTTAGCTCATATATCCATGGAAAGCTGCCAAGGAGTAACAGGACAATGCTCAATAACATAAGCACTGGTACTTTGACATAGGTCATTATCCACTCCACAGACTCCTTTGGATCCGTCTGTTGCAAGGCAATAATGGCCCCTGTAGAGATAAATTCCCCATAGATGGAATGATAAACAACCTGTACTATTGGCAATAACCACATAGATACATACACTAATCCATGCAATACATACCCCAAAGGATTTTTCGCCCAATCAAATACTATCACCCGCAAGAGAATAAGTCCTAGCAACATACCATGACCAAAGAGGGTTTCACCCTTAAAACGAATCCAATCCTGGGCTATGTTATATTCCATATACATTGCCATGGGCAAGACTATTGTCCAAATAGCCCATATCAAGTATTCTGGCAAATATCGCTTGGAAAAGACACTTCCTCCAGTTACTGCCTGCACTAAATAAACAAAAGGTATGAAGGCCAGCTGGGCAAAGGCGTTCCGCGTCACATGCCCATCAGCAAACATCCCTTTACTAGATAGAATATATACAAAAAAAGCTAAGAAACCAAACAACACGCTATGCAAAAGATATGTCTTGTTACACTGTTTCAATGTAATCGCTCCCTAAAATTATTATTTTATACATACCAACCGTTGCCTTAGAATTCTATCATACCATTAGAAATATCACAAATTATTTGATAATATCCGTATCGTATTTTTTTATTTCCCGGCTGAATTACTTATTCTATACACCAAGTAAAATGGCCATTAATAACCACAACACTTAATCAATTAAGTGAAATCTCCCCCTTGTTCTATCATATTCCAGCTAACTGGCGTACCTCGTTCTATGTCACGGTTCACCCGTTTCCCCAACAACATATCATGATACTTTGGTGCCAAGCCCAATCCCGGTCTTATACACCGCATATTCTTCTCCGTAATAACATCCCCAGCCTTCATATCCTCTACAACATAAAGACTTCTTCTAAATTGCAATGACTTCTTTTCCTGTTCTGTTACTCCATAGCTTACTTTCCCCAAAGCCTCAAAGGCGGTGTTACACTCTCGTACTAAAAGTTTCATTTCCTCTGGCTCCAAAGAAAATGCGCTATCAACACCACCATCTGCTCTTGACAGTGTAAAATGTTTCTCAATAACCGTTGCCCCAAGAGCTATACCAGCAACTGCTGCCCCAAATCCTAATGTGTGATCAGATACTCCCACCTGGCAATCAAAAAGCTGCTTCAAATGCGGAATAGTCATCAGATTAGTTCCTTTAGGCGATGCCGGATAGCTACTAGTACATTTAAGCAGGGTAATATCCTGGCAACCATTTCCCCTCGCGGTTGTCACCAAATCATCCAGCTCCGCCAAGGATGCCATGCCTGTTGAAGCGATGATTGGTTTACCAGTTGCCGCTATTTTTTTTATCAAAGGTATATCAATATTTTCGAAGGAAGCAATCTTGTAAATCGGATTTCCTAATTTTTCCAAAAAGTCCACTGCCGTTGCATCGAATGGGGTACTAAAACAGACTATCCCTTTCTCCCTGCATCTGTCGAAAATCGGCTTATGCCACTCCCAGGGGGTATAAGCCTTTTTATATAGGTTATACAGTGACTCCCCTTCCCACAGACTATTCTGATCAGAAATAAAAAATTCCCCATCACTTTTATCTATAGTCATGGTATCAGCAGTATATGTCTGAAGTTTCAACGCATCAACTCCGGCTTCCGCAGCCGCATCCACGATAGCCAAAGCCCTATCCAGCGACTGATTATGATTACCGCTCATTTCAGCAATTATAAATGGTTTTCCATCCTTTGTTACTGACATATTTCCACTACCTCATCTCAAATACAGGCATCAATTACCCACTATTTTTACATAGGCTAATGCACCAACATGTTCACTTTCAGACATCCAGTAATCAAGACCAGTAAAAATCTTCTGTGATGCAATATTATCCATCTTCACCTCGGCATAAAGCTTTTCTCCGCCATGACCTTCCACGACAAGTTCATTTTCTGCCAATTGCAAAATCAACTTTCCATATCCTTGGCCACGATACACCGATGCAATACTATAGCTTATCTGCCACTTATCAGAGTTAGCCAGCCTCACCTGCCCTACAGGAGCATCATCTTTCATTAAGATAAATAACAAGGTACTCTCATCAGCCAGTGTCCGGTTAAACCACGCAAGATGATCATCCCATAATATATCATCTGTATTAAAGGAATTTTCCCTCACTTTCGAATCATTGGCCCACTCAAATATCAATCTGGCGTCATCAACGGTTGCTGGCCGAAGGTATAAATTTTCTTTCATTTTCTCACCTTAATGTGATACTTCAATCAAATAGCTGGCTCATTTTCTTTTGCATTGATATAGACATTTCAGGAACAGTAAATTCCCTTATGGCCTGACAAATATCATCTACCGTCACTTCATTCCACTGCCCCAAATAGTGTATTATACCTGCCGTAGCACAGTCCTCACATATTTGAAACTGGTTGTCTGCCACCGCAGTCACGATAGCCGGCAAGCCCAGGAAGCATCTTTCCCATGTAGTTGATCCTCCGGCCCCCAGCATCAAATCCGCTTCCGCCATCAGTTCAGCCATGTTGCTTACCTGACAGAAGTATTGAAAACCGGCCCTTTGGCAGCGAGCTGCAATAGCATCTTTTCTTGCATTACTGGCCCCCACCACAACCGTTACATCAACCTGGGCCAGCTCGCCATTTTCCTGCAAAGAGTGCAGGGCTTCTATTGCCTTGCTAGTTTCATCTGTGGCATCCGCTCCACCATAAAACACCAATATATTGTGCAAGTCTCCGCTTCTCGGCTTCATATCCTGCCTGGCAGAATAAAATTCCTCCCGCAGCAAAGCATGCCGCGGTCCCAGTAGCAACCGGCAATGGTCCGGCACCAAGCCTGTATATCGCTCATCCTTATTCAAATAAAAATTCTGATCAAGCAAAATGTCACAGTCATGCTTTCGATTGGCCAAATCATCAATTACAAAAATTTCATCTGTGTATGGTCTAACTAGCTTTTCCCAAGTTTCATCAATGGCGTAACTATCAACTACGACAAGGTCAACTTTGCCAAGCTTTTGCAATACATCAGAAGTTTCAGTCGCATCCTGTTCTTGCGTTGTAGTTAACCATTTGGCATAACCAGTTAGTGTGTTATCACAGCTAGTCTGAGGAAGCAATACCAAATTAAAGCCTTTTTCATTTACCAACTCAGACAGATTTCCCTCTAAATTCCGACAAACAAATGTGACATCAGCGCCATCGCTACGCTGCTGTTCTGCTAAAGTAAGACATCGAATCAGATGACCACTACCTATAAAAACCGATGAATCTACACGAATCAATACATTCCTTGACATCTATAGCACTTCTTTGATTATCTCAAAGCTCCTTTTTCAAGATCCACACTTAATAACAGAGTCAAAACCGTATCAGTTGCAAATCCTTCTTTGAAGTAGGCAATCTGCAACTCTTTTGGAGTTGGGGATGGAATATCGCCAGGATAAAATCTTTGTCCAACATAATGCCATCTTCTACCTGTTTCCTTTAGATGCTTAATAGCTGTCCACTGAACAACATGGCTCACAGGTTTATCGAATAGATTTCTATCATAAGCACCAACTGCATAACACCCTTCCGTTGAAGAACATTCAAACAGCCCCCCCCCACGCAACACTTGTTCACCATCACGAACTGTTACTAAAAAATCTTGGCCATCATTTATTGCTCTTTTCTGTAATTCCCAGGTATCTTGTGGCCGGGTCACTCGCCCAGATACGGCTATATGAAGCTGGTGGAATTCTTCAAAAACTTCATCACTAACCTTATCGTGAACTTCTACCTGCCACAATCTTTCGCCCTCGTTAATCAATGAACGGTAAGACTTACGCAAATTACCATGTATATCTTTCACTTCTCTGGATAAATCTACATACAAACCGTGGAGAACTCTAGGAACAGCCCCCAATAACATACATTTTTGTTCCCATAATATGTTTTGAGACAAAATATTGCTTGCTAAAAATGATACTGTTGTCACCCATTTACTGCTGATACTAACTTTGTCTTTATTGCTATCATATAGTTTTTTCATTGCTTCAAGACAAAGACTGTCATATTTCTTTATCAAACGCTCAGAAATAGTCGGCAAATAAACAGGCGGCAAAACTGCTCCCTGATTAGTAGCAAATTCATAGACACCATCCTTTTTCCGTAAAGATAGTGGCCAAAAACCTATAATCCTATCTTTTTGATACAACACAACGGATATATCTATCAATTCATCTACAAAAGCACTCATATAAGCATATTGGTATTCCAATGAATCCCGTGTATATGCTACTGGTAAATATGACAAACTTGAAGATATTTCTTGCCAAGTACCAGGACAGGTATTGGCCAATTTAGCCAATCCATTAAATTCGTTTACAAATAGCTGCTGCAAATCCAACATATTATATACTCACTTAATATTTCTCTTAAATACCGGATCAACCCTGCCCCCACGCAAAATTCCTTCCAGGCTGTCCTTTTCTACGGCCTCTTTAATCAAGGCAAAGGCCTTGTCTGTTGCCTCAATATATGCCTTAGCTTCCTTTTCTGTATGCGACTTGTTAAGGTTATATATGGCAAATACCAGAATACCATTTTCAATCATAGTCTGAGAATATACCGACTGAATATCCAAGTAATTCAGAGAACCATGTCCTTCGAAGGATACCCCCGCATGAGCAGGCATACCACTTACGGACAACACATCCCCCAAATCATACTTCTTTATAAGCTCGGCAATACCATCCCGCTGCATAGTACCAATCTTTGTTATATGCTCATAAAATCCTGGCTGCTCCAAAATCTTTATGGTAGCCAGAGCTGCCGCCATGGAGATGCTGTCCCCGCCAAAAGTGGTAGATACGAATACCCCATGCTCAATCTGCTGCAATATTTCCTTGCGGCCGGCCACTGCCGAAATAGGATAACCGTTGGCCATACCTTTGCCAAACGCCGCCATATCAGGCACCACGCCACAAAGTTCAGAGCCACCACCCAAGGCATATCTGAAGCCAGATACCACCTCATCAAAAACAAGCAACGCACCATATTTGTGGGCTAATTCCTTTACGCCCTGTAAAAAGCCCTCCTGAGGTCCATTACTCTGAATTGGCTCAAGGATAACGGCAGCTACTTCGTGCTGCTTCAGCTTGTCCTCCAAGTCATTTAAATCGTTATAGGTAAAATTCATGGTCAGCTTGCGCACTGCCTCCGGCACACCCTTATGGTTTTCCGAGGCACCAATAGACCAATCATGCATACCATGGTAGCCGGACATCAGCACCATATCCCGGCCTGTATAGGCTCTGGCCAAGCGGATGGCTGCCGTAGTGGCATCACCGCCATTTTTTACGAACCGAACCATTTCCGCACAAGGAACAATCTGACACAATTTTTCCGCCAGCTCCACTTCCAGCTCTGACTGCAGGGACCCGCTGGCAAATTTATTTACCTGCTTGATTACTGCTTCATTGATTGATGGCTCATTGTAACCGACCGTAATTGGCCCCAAAGCACACATATAGTCAATAAACTTGTTGCCGTCCACATCATATATGTAACAGCCTTCCCCATGGTCCATATAGCTTGGTGCTATTCCCTGACAAAAATAGCGGTAGGATTTACTAAATGTCTGGGCCGCCAGAGGAGAAACCTGCAACTCTCTTTTCAATAATTCCTGGGATTTGGTAAAACTCTGCATTAATCTGCATCTCCTTATACATTTATGTTATATTTCTGAATCATTAGCCAAGGATTTTGCCAGGCCGGCATTGCGCTGAATATCACTGTTTATATCCAACAGCTCCGGCTGTTTCTCCAGCAAAAGCAGGATATCCTCCATAGAAAAATCCGGATTATCTTCATAAAGTCCATCATATATTTTTTCCACAAAGGCAAAATCCCGGGGCTCATCCACAGTCCAGCGCATGTAATCCAGTTTTCGCACACAAGAAATTTCTTCCGTATTAAAATCCTCCTTATGATTTCGTATATAAAGCGTCACATGCTCCCGCTCCGATAGCATTCTGGCCTTTTCCCATGCCTTCTCAAGTACCGAAAAGCGCATAACCTCTGTATCAAGTCCATCCGGAAATTCCTCACTGGTAACCGTATAGTCATTGCCATGGGCAATGTGCTTGTCTATTATCTCATCCACCAACCGCCAGTCAATTACCGGACAATCCCCCGTAATTCTTACTACATGCTTGGGCTGGTACTGTTTGGCACACTGATAATACCGGTCCAGTACATCGTCCAGATTGCCACGAAAAACCTCTATACCTGTCCCGGACAACGCCTTTTCCAACGGGTCATCGCTATCCTCTGTGCTGGTAGCCAGTACGATTTTATCAATCATCTTGCTGCGGCTCAACCGATCCAGTTCCTGCACTATCATCGGCTTACCAGCCAATTCTTTAATAACTTTGCCAGGCAGTCGACTGGATGAACACCTCGCCTGAACTATCGCCAAAACTTCCACGCTATCATCTCCGTAAATATTATGGGTTACTTTTTCCACAAGCTTGGCATAACAATATCTGCCTCAATATCCCTAAACTCTTTGGCAATATCATCAATAGTATCCGCCGGAATATCCTCCTGGAAAATTCTAATATCTTCCTTTAACTGCTCAATACTGTCCACGCCAAATACCAAATGGCTAATCCGTGATTGCTGCTTAACATAGTTCATCGCCAAAGCGATTCTTGATAATCCGTGTCTTTGGCAGAGCAAAGAAATTTTGTTAACTATCGGTTTTGCTTTCGCCAGGAACGATGGCACTTCCTCTTCCCCCATAAGGATAAGGCCCTGAATAAACGCACTACGGGAATGAATTTGAATATTATCCCTCTCAGCTTCCTTAAATACTCCCGCCTTTTCCATCCGTTGGTCAAAAATGCTATAAGGAAGCTGCATGAATTCCACATTTGGCCGCTCTATACACTTCTTGGCTTCCTCCGGCTCGTATACAGATACTCCCACCCGTTTTACCAAGCCATCCTGTTTCATCCGGTTAAGAGTACTAATTATTTCATCACTGAAAACATATCGGGCACTATGCAGAAGATAGCTGTCCAAATAATCCGTTCCCAGTCTTGAAAGAGTATTTTCCAAATTCTCCCGCATTATCCTGTAATAGTCATCTGTTGCTACACCATCCAATAAATTAGGACGAAACTTGGAAATAATAAACAGCTTATCTCTGGAGATGGTTTTCTTCGCCAAAAAAGTTCCTACAACATCCTCAGCAGTACCATAGGCATTAGCAGTATCTATTGTACTGATGCCGTTTTGGGTAGCATAATCAAGCATTTCCACCGCCTGCTCCACGCTTGGCTGCTTCTGCCCCTTTATGCCATAATTCATGCCAAATTGAACTGTCCCTAAACAAAGTTCCACCAAAATCACCTTCTGTAATATGCAATAACCTTTTCTATGGCCTTAATGACCTTGTCCTGCTCCGCATCGGTCAGGGAATAATACAAAGGAATGGATATAATCCTTTCATACAAGTGCTCGGCCTTTGGGCATTCGCCCATCCTATATCCCAGCTTTTGGTAGTATGGGAAGGAATATACTGGTATATAATGTACATTTACCCCAACTCCTTCGGCCTGCAGAGCCTCGAATATCTCCCTGCGACTGCAGGTCAGCATATCCAAATTCAGCTGAATGATATACAGATGGCGTACTGTATCTGATTCCGGAATCTCTTTCTGCACAACAATCTCAGGCATAGCAGAAAAAGCCTCATCGTACCGCCGCACCAGTTCCTTACGCCTTTTGCCAAACATTTCAAGCTTATCAAGCTGAGAACTGAGCAACGCCGCCTGCATATCCGTCATGCGGTAATTATATCCCAGATCAATCTGCTGATAATACCAGCCACCTTCCGCCGGCTTGTCCATAAGCTCCTGTGCTCTGGTGATTCCATGGGTACGGAACAATACAAGTCTCTTATAAAGCTCATCGTCATTGGTGGTAATGGCCCCTCCCTCACCAGCGGTACAGGTCTTTACCGGGTGAAAGCTGAACTCAGTCATATCGGCAATACTTCCTACCAGCTTGCCATTATACTTAGTTCCCAGGGAATGGGCTGCATCCTCGATAAAAATCAGATTGTGCTTATCACAGATGGCCCGTATTTTATCTGCTTCAACTGCCTGGCCCGTAAAATCCACTGCCACAACGGCTTTGGTTTTATCGGTAATTTTTTCTTCAATACTTTGCGGGTCAATATTATAAGTTTCAGGATTTATATCGGCAAATACCGGTCTGGCCCCGCAGTACAGGGCACAGTTAGCCGATGCCGCAAAAGTAAGGGGTGTAGTAATAACCTCGTCCCCCGGGCCAATACCGGCCGCAAAAATCATGGCATGAAGAGCTGCCGTACCATTGGCAATAAGAACAGCGTGTTTTGCTCCTGTTATGTCGCAAAGCTTCTTCTCTGCTTCTTCAATTTTCGGTCCACAGGTGAGAAAATCACTTTTCAGCACATCCACCACAGCTTGTATATCTGCCTCATCAATGTACTGATGCCCATAACCGATTCTTTTGTCAAAGACCGGCTTTCCACCATTTATAGCTAAATCTTCCAATTCATTTCCTCCGCTTAAATACTGCCAATTTTTATGCGATTTGCTTCAATCCATGCCTGAAGCTGTGGTATGCTCATCCACTCCTTATTATTGTCCGAGGTGTAGCTGAAGCCCTCCGGTACCTTTGTACCGCCCTTTATCATGGCTTCCATAGGCCCCCAATTGCAAATTTGCGGCAATATTTTAAAATGCTCCGGATATTCATAAGTGAAGTGTGAGTCCTCCACACCAATCATCTGCTCGTGGAGCTTTTCGCCAGGGCGGATACCAATCTCCACCTGCTCGGCTTTATCATCCACGGCAGTAGCAATATCACAGATATTCATGGAAGGTATTTTCTTTACATAGATTTCGCCGCCCTCCATATCATCAAAGGCATGCCAAACCAGTTCAACCCCCTGCTCCAGAGAAATCATAAATCTGGTCATCCGCTTATCAGTGATGGTAAGCTTGCCACTCTTGGCTGTCTCCAGAAAATATGGGATAACGGAGCCACGGGAGCCCATTACATTGCCGTAGCGTACCACTGCAAACTTGGTCTTTCCGGCAGAATATGAATTGCCGGCAATAAAAATCTTATCAGAGCACAGCTTTGTTGCGCCATAAAGATTTATCGGAGAGCTGGCTTTATCCGTGGAAAGAGCCACTACCCGCTTAACCCCCGAATCAATGCAAGCATCAATGATATTCATAGCACCATTTACATTTGTCTTGATACATTCAAAAGGATTATATTCAGCGGTAGGCACAATCTTAGTAGCTGCTGCATGAACTACAAAATCCACTCCGTTCAGGGCCCGATACAATCTGTCCTTATCTCTTACATCACCAATAAAGAAACGAACTCGTTCGTCTCCCTGAAACTTCTTGGCCATATTCCACTGCTTCATCTCATCCCGGGAATATATGATAAGCTTCTTTGGATTATATTTCTTTAAGGTCATTGGAACAAAGGTATTTCCGAAGGACCCTGTTCCACCTGTAATCAATATCGTTTTGTTTGTAAGCATACGCTATACACACCACCTTATCAATTTTGTATATTATATCATTCTTATTCATTTGGTTATAAAAAGTTATTCCCATCAAGCCGCGAATTGTATTATACACTATATCCTTTTGAATAAGTTGACTTTTGTTGGCACTCGGAACAAACTTCATCTAAATCATTACCAATAACAAAATAATCTTTATATTTTTCTGCAATATTATCCATCATTTTTCGATATTTTTCCGGCATATCATGACCTACACACTTGTACAATACTATACATTTATTGTCGCCACCGACTGTCATAGGGTATAAACATATGGAACTTGAGGAAATTGTCAAAAGATTGCACCCAGTGACATTATTATTTATAGCATACAATTCCCATGGAATTTTCCGTGGTTCTATAGCTTTAAATTTAGTTGCATCATATTCCTTAAGCATTCCCTCTGGTGTTCTTGGGTGATATTTTATGTAAACTGTTTGGTCGGCAGCAATTTTTTTAAAGGTTTTAACCTGTGTTATATAGCTTTCATGATTCTCAAGATGCTTTCTTATGGAATTAGCCAACAACAATCGCACCAGCCAATTGGGATTCTGTAAATATGATGGCATGAGTTCGCCACCCTGATCAAAGAATATCAATTCGTTTTTATGAATATTAGATTTAGGTAAATAATCAAAAACTTTATTTAAAATGCTGACGAAAGCTTTATCCTCAGACGACAGCTTAGGTATCCTGACAAACGCAATATCATCATTATTATACACTGCAATATCCGGATCATAAAGATAGGCCGCATCCGCCTTTGTATCCTTATGGCAAATTGTATTATCACAGTAAGAGCCTATACCTTCGTCCAAAATTGCCATTTCGGTTTTCCCATGCATATCGGCATAAAAATTGCGTACAATCGCATTACCACTCTGCATAAGAACCATATCATAATGGGTATCACGAATAGCTTTATAATCATCCAGCAAATTATTCAAATGATACTTCGGCCCTAAAATACCACCAGCAATCTTCCTCCACATATTAACAAGTGAATTCAATATAGCACCACCAATGCTTGTATCACAGTGACCAGTTTCACGCATTGCCAGCTTGTACTCATGTAAATCCATAAGATATGGCCTTGCACAACAAATATTATCGAATAACCCCAAGGGTCTCAATCGTGCTGCAATCCCACTGTATTCAGCCCGTTGCAGGACAATATCCGCCTGACTGTCAGGAAAAAGATGAACCTTTATATTGAGAGCATTTAATATCTGAAACTCTGTTGAACAAACAAATAAAATCCGCATCCTTAGTCTCCCAATTCTAATGCCTTATTACTACGACTTAAATTTATCAATGATTTATTTACACTGTCATCTATCTCATCCAACAATTCAAACCGCCGGCGGTATACTGCCCGTTTTCTGGTAGGTACTTCCTCCATGGTTTTCCGGGTTTCCACTAACGGCAGGATATCAAAGCGCTTATCCTCGGTGGGATGTCCTCCGGCTTCTGCCCAAAAATCGCTAAAGGATGTTTTCAGCTTCCGGTCCATCCTTACATGGTTATTGGCATAATAGCCATAATTAGTTACAGCATAAATTCGCTTTAACCCCAATCCCCGGGCCACCGCCTGGGCAATGTATAGAATAAGATTTTTCGTGCGATAGCTGTGACAACGCTTGGTTATCTTTTTGATAACCTCCTTGGCATCATCCATATTCGGACCTTGCATAGCCCCAATCCACATGGACCATTCCCCGGCCTTATCCGGAGCAATCCAAAAAATCATCTGGTACAGCGGTTCCTCATCCAGACGCAGCATCACAGATAAAATGCCTTCCTTCCGCTGTCCCGGCTCATAGAAAAGCGATGCCCAAAATCGTTTGCCATCTACATCGCCGCCTTCCCAAAGCGGGATATCCTTTTCCCGATAAATGTCCAACAACACCTCTGGTTTTAGCATTTCAGCTAAATAATCCATATGCTTTGTTACAATCTCAGCCCGCTCCTCAAAGGTGGACTTGTTATAAAAAAACGCCCGGGTAGGCTGTTCATAAACAAATGGATATAGCTTCTGCACCTCAGTCAACAACGGTGTGCTGGTAAAATGCCGCTGTAGCTTGTCCAATTTTCCCCGCAAAAAAACTGACCGCAGCACAAATACATAATACCGTCTGGCCTCCCTGGTCTTTCTTATATCGTAAATCTGCTTTCCTAAAGCAGTGTAGCTTTGCAATTTATTATCACTCACTAATTCTCAGCTCTTTCCCTTGTCAGCGGTACCAATCCCCTTCCCCAGATAGTACAGCTTGGAATATTTCATAAACACGCTTATTCCATGCCCGACTGTCAAAAAGCAACCAGTCAGTCCATCCAGAAAGGCTCGCTGAATAAAAAATATTTTAAACATCCCAAACAACGGATGGAAAATAATATCCAAAATACCGGCCCGCTTGCCCGCATCAAACTTTTTTCTGGCCCCCAGAGTGGTATAGTTATTCAGCTTCCGCAGATACTGTTCCCAGGACACATAGGTATAATGCAACAAATATGCCGACTTAGGCATTTTTTTCACCGGATAATTATAGTGTATTTCCTCATGGACATACCCCGTTACATAGGAGCCATCCTTGGGAATGAGATGGATACCGTAATCCGGAAACCAGCCACTGTGTCTTACTACTTTACCACAGAAATGATTTAACCGGGCATTATAATAAACAAACTTTTCCTCACTATTTATGGCCTTGAGGATTTCCTCCTTCAATGGCTCAGTAACCCGTTCATCCGCATCCAACAGGTAAATCCATGGGTGGCTGGCCTGCTCAATGCCAAAGGTTTTTTGCTGACCCCAATTGCCATCCATAGAATGCTGGATAACCCTGGCCCCCAGTTCTTCAGCAATCCTTGCCGTGGTATCCGTGCTAAAATCATCTATAACCAGTATTTCATCAGCGAACAAGACACTTTTTATGCAGTCGCTGATATTTTTTTCTTCATTTTTTGCCAAAATCAAAACCGTAAGCTTGGCCATTGTTGCACATCCTAGCTGAGCTGTTTCTTCAGCTCAATTATAGTTTTTATATCCTGACGGAATTTTTCCATCAATCTGTCATAGGAAAACGCCGCCAACCGCTTTTTTCTTCCATCAGCCAGTTGGGCCAGCTTATCCTGGTCATTTAACACATTATTTATAACGGTGGCGATTGCTTCAGGCGATTTATCCTTTAACAGTACACCGGCCTCGCCCAGTGTCTCCGGCACAGCAGAACAGGCATAGGCAAATACCGGTTTGTCGAAAATCATCCCCTCCACCAATGGCACGCAGAATCCTTCATGCTCACTAAGGGACAGAACTGCATCAGTAATCCGATACCAGGTACACAATTCCTCATTGGATATCTGGCCGGTAAAAATCACCTGATCAACCAATCCAAAACTCTCCACCATTCGATGCAACTTCTTGGCGTAACTGCTCTTGATATTTCCCGCCAGTACCAACCGAATAGCCGGCGAGATATGTTCCTTATACCAGTGGACTGCCGCTATAGCTTCATCCAGCTTTTTATGAGGTACCCCCCGCCCCACCATCAGCAGCGTTGGGACATCATCCTGGTACTTGTCCAGCATAGAAGGTACCGGTTCATACTGAGTGTATTTTTCCGGCTCCACCACAATGGACATAACCTCCGTATGCTGCATCCCCAGAGCAGCCAGCTCCTTGCGGGAATACTCCGAAGCTCCCCAGGCAAAAAAGCTGTTGGCGGCGATTTTTCTTAATTCCCGCCGGCCCTTTATGCACTTCCACCATGATCCCCAAGCATTGCCGAAGAAAAATTTGGCAGGAGTAATATTGTGATAGAACAGTACAATTTTATGAGGATAGTTATATACCCACTTGTTAAAGGAGGTGCCGGTAGTCATATGATATATGATGATATCTTCCGCTGCCGCCGAAAAATCCTCCATGGATTTCACCTGATCTGCCAACCGGCTGTCCACCTTGTGAGCAAACATCGCCGTGTCGTATCCCAGCTCCTTTAGCATGGAATCCATATTCAACAGCTGTCGGCTGGCCGCATCATCCTTTGTAATTGCGTGAGCAATCTGCACAAACTTCATTATATCCTCGTCCTTTAATTCTCTTTCATACCATCCATAAGGGCCTGATAAAGATTTCCCCCGGTATATCGTATCCCTTTGACGCCAGCGGCTTCAGCACATTCCACATCCCGGGCTCCGTCCCCAATCAAATAGGACTTGGCCATATCAATGTCAAAATCCTTCTCAGCCTGGAGCAACATGCCCGGCAAGGGCTTGCGGCAATTACACTTCAGTGCATATTTCCCGATTATCCCCTCCGGATGATGGGGGCAGTAATATATCCCGTCAAAATGGGCTCCATGGCCTTTCAGCTGGTCATTCATCCACTGATGCAGTTTCATGATATCCTCTTCCGGATAATATCCTCTGGCTACGCCACTTTGATTAGTGATAACAATAGCCAGATAGTTATGATCGTTACAGAATTTAATGGCCTCAATGGCGCCTTCTGTCCAAACGAAATCCTCGATTTTGTGCAGGAAGTGAACCTCCTCATTCAAGGTTCCGTCCCGATCGAAAAAAATGGCTTTTTTCATATCATTTACCGTATTTGAAATATCCCCCGGCATCCAGGAAGTCACAATATTCCTTTACGGCCTCATACATATCATAAAATCCTTCATCATAGCCAGCCTCCAACAGATTGGTAGTGTCTGACTGGGTATAATTCTGATACTTGCCCTTTAGCACCTCCGGGAACTCCCTGTACTCAATCCGGCCGGTTCCCAACGCTTTAATAACGGAGTCAGCCACCTCATTATAGGTGTGGGCTACGCCAGTGCCGCAGTTGTATATGCCACTTGGTCCCTGATTTTTCCAGAACCAAAGATTTACCTTTACCACATCTTTAACATAGATGAAATCCCGCTTCTGGCCTCCGTCCGGAATTGGGGTACCATCACTGAAATTACCATACCCCTTGAACAGCCGGCATACGCCATTATCCTTCACCTGATGATACAGCTGATAGAAAATAGAGGCCATATTTCCCTTGTGATGCTCCTGCGGGCCATAAACATTGAAATACTTCAAGCCTACAATCTGGCTCTGGGCATCGGACATTACCTGCCGAACATACCGGTCAAAGAGCAGCTTGGAATAAGCATACGGATTTAAGGCATCCTCACACTCATCCCCTTCCCGGAAGCCATTTTCCCCACCACCATAAGTTGATGCCGAGGACGCATACAAAAATGGAATCCGATGTTCCATACAAAAATGCAGTACCGCCTTGGAATACTCATAATTGGCTTTCATCATATAGTTTACATCGTATTCCATGGTATCGGAGCAAGCGCCTTCGTGAAAAATTACATCCACATCTGTACCATCGAATTCATTGCTCTTTATCGCCTCAAGGAAATCATCCTTGTACATATAATCGATGAACTTCAGGCCACGCAGGTTCCGATAGGACTGATTTTCCTGTTTACGGTTATTCAAATCATCCACAATAAGAATATCACTGCGCCCCTGTCGATTTAATTCCTTGACAATATTGCTGCCTATAAACCCAGCTCCACCAGTTACAATAATCATTTCTTAGTTTCCTCCTGCATCTGCTGCAACAAGACATGTTCCAATTCTTCCTTGCTGACTGCATAGGTTCCCAGTTTGCCCACCACAACGCTGGCAGCCAGATTGGCCAGATATGCTGCCTCCCGTGGAGCCAGACCACCGGCAATTCCCAGGGCAAATACCGCAATAACCGTATCGCCGGCACCGGATACATCAAACACTTCCTGGGACTTGGTAGGAATGTGGACCGTCTCCTTGGCACTTACCATGGTCATACCGCACTCCGACCGGGTAGCCAGCACATTCTTTATCTTGAATTTGCTCATTATATAGGTAGCGGCTTGCTGGACTGCCTCATCCCGATTTTTAATCGGTTTTTCCAAAATGGCGTTGATTTCCTTCACATTTGGGGTGATGAAATCAGCATGCATATACTTGTCCCACTCCCGGCCCTTTGGGTCAACAAATACCGGCACCTTGGCTCCATTACACAGCTCGATGATACTACTGCAGACATCCTCCGTGCAAGCGCCTTTGCCATAGTCGGAAATAATCACTGCGTCAATGCCGTTCTCTATAGTCTGTTCCACAAAATTTATCAACCGATTGGCATATAATGGTTTTACCGGCTCTGTATCTTCAAAATCGAGCCGCAGCATCTGCTGATGCCCGCCAATAACCCGCAACTTGGTAGTGGTTGGTTCCTCCCGATATATTATGCCTTTATAATCAATTCCCCGGGAAACGAATTTTTCCATCAAGGTCTGGCAATGATAATCATTTCCCACAAAACCGGCAATGGATGTCTGACAGCCAAGCAAAGCCAAGTTATGAGCCACATTAGCCGCACCACCCATGGTGTCCTTGGTGTCTACTACTCTGGTAATAGGTACCGGTGCTTCCGGAGAAATCCTGGTAACTTCACCATAATAGTACTTGTCCAACATCACATCACCCACCACCAGAATATGCACTCTGGCCATTCCTGCAGTGACAAATTTCTTCAGCTTGTCTTTTTTTGCGGTCATGATATCCTCCTTACTCACCCGTTGCCACATCAACTACCCGACATTCGTAAGCCCCGTATTCCCGTGGCACATTGCCGGCCATATCCTCATATTTTGCCAGCAGCTCCCATACATATTTCATCACTGTAGCCACTGGTATATTTTTCATACATGCCAAATTCCGATCCCCCTCCCACGGGCATTGATGCATGCCACAGGGATGACACTTCTCCGGTGCCTTTATCAGCACCGACTTGGCATCATAGGGATAAAACCCTGGCACCGGTGACGCCCCAAACATCGTTACCACCGGCACATTTTGTGATACGCCTACATGCATTGGTCCGGAATCCGTGGTCAGCATCAAGGCACACTTCTTCAGCATAGCCCCCAGCTCGCCCAAGGATAATTTCCCGGTAAAAATCTTGATAAGTTCACTATTTTTATATTTCATCAAACTAATGCATTTTTCGACGATTTCTGTATCCATGGGACCACCAAAAAAAGCCACCCCATAGCCCTTGGCCAACAATTCATCGGCACATTGGGCAAAATTACAGTCCAACCAGCGTTTGGTCAACCAACTGGCTCCAATGTTAAAGGCCACCACCTTTGTTTCGGCTGGAAAGCTTTCCCGCCATATTTCCTCCGCCCGGTTCGTATCCTTTTGGTCAATCCACATTTCCAGACCGCCATCATCAATTTTTTCTACCCCAACCGTTTTCTGCAGGACTTCCAAATGGGCATGAACCTGATGCTTCCAGCCCGGAACATACTTAAAGGGCGGGAACATATGAAATAGACCCCGGCCAATATGATGTGCCACCGATGGATTTTGCATTACCTTGGTAAAAAATAGTGAAAATATTGGTTTGCTATACCCCACAATAGTTCTGGCCCCGCTAAAGGCAGCCAAAGCGGAGGCCCGCTCATTGCGGTGAAGATTTATTACCAGGTCATATTTTTTCCGGCGAACCTTAAAAATGAATTTTATAAACGCCATAAGCCGATTGTCGGCCCCTTTTTTATCGATTAACAGACATTCATCCAGCCACTGGTTATGCACCACCAAATCCCCTAGCTTTTTATCCGCCAACAGGGTAATATTGGCCTGGGGAAAATTGGCCCGCAGTGTTCTCAGCACCGGTGTGGCCAACATCAAATCCCCAATATGCATCAGATTTATAACCAGGATATTATTGTAATTTTTCATATAAGTCCTTCGCCTTGAGTTTCTTTATGCACACATTATCTCTGCAGGGCCCCTTGCCCCAACAAGGAGAGCATTCTTCATCCGTGTACAAATAACAGCTGTTATCATTTTCCGGCCCCCAAACCTTTGGGTCAGTCGGGCCGAATAAAGCCACTGTCGGACAATGCATGGCCTGAGCTATATGCATTGGTCCTGTATCCACTGTGGCCATACCTCGAGCCTTTTGGATAAATACCGCCAGCTCCTGTAAATTTAATGTGCCGGCTAAAACATGGCTTTCCGGCAACTTACCAGCCTTAGCATAACCATCCAGACCTAGCTTTTCTTTCTGACCACCAATAAGATACACCGGATACCGGTCATTTAGCTGACGAATAAGCTGGGCCGCCATCGGCAATGGCATATTTTTACGCTCATAGCTGCCAAATGGGCATACCACATAGTACTGGCCAGGCACAATCCCCTGCTGCACCATTTTGCTCTCCATAGAAGCCACCGCATCTGCCGGTGGAACTAAGGTCAAAGTGGTATCATCCGTACTAAAACCAAACGGGGTCAACACCTCCAGATGATTTTTAGTCTCATGCTTGATACCCTGGCGAATATGACTGGCCGCCCAGGTCAAAAACCAACCGGCATGCTGGGCGTCATAACCAAGCCGGTACGGTATACCGGCCAACCAAGCCACCATAGCTCCTCTGGCTGCAAAATTCATACATACGGCTAAATCGAATCCGTATTTTTTTAACTCACGGGATATTTTCCACATCCCGGACAAGCCCTTATGGGAGCCGCGCTTATCATAAACCAGTGTATTATCCACATAGGGGTTCATCTGGGCCACCGGCTCCGTCAATGGAACAGTCAGCATAGTGATTTCCGCTTGGGGCCATTTAGCCCGAATGGCTCTGGTCACCGGTGTAGCCAAAATAACATCACCGATAAACGCCAAATCAATAATGAGTATTTTATTTATGGTTAAGTTGTTTATATCCATACAGTTATTCGTGTAAATACTGCTCTATTACAGTACATACTTCCTTAAATTGTTGATTTATTTCTCTATTACTAAATCTGATGACTTTAATTCCAAAGTTGTTTAATATGTCAGTCCTTTTTGTATCGTAATCAACCCCTTTAATATCATAATGCTGACTTCCATCAATTTCTACTGCTATCTTTCTTGCTTGGCAATAAAAATCAACAATATAGTTATCAATGGGTTTTTGCCGTACAAATTTGGGAATATGCTTTCGTAGAAAACAAAACCACAGTTTTCGTTCCTCTGGCGTCATATTCTTTCTCAATGCTTTAGCGAATTTAACATTATCTGCATTGTATGGTAAAACTGGCACACGAAAACACCCTTCCTACACAAGACCCCCTCAGTCATCCTTCAGATGACAGCTCCCCCAGGGAAGCCAAGGATTATTCGGCGCACAATCCAAGGTTGACTATTATCAATAGACGCTCTATACCCAACTCGTTCCCTCTGGCGGAATACAAATTTAAAGGTACCGTCGAGCAACATCATCGATATTTCCTATACCCAACTTGTTCCCCCTGGGGGGAATACAAAGGGGGTTATAGATAATTCTTCAGCTTTTCTTCCACAGCTTCCGGGTGGATGACTGACAAACATTCCAACCCCTTTGGGCAAGCCCGTTTCCAGCAATACTTACATGGCCGGTTAGCTTCAATAGCATTTTCCAGCTGTCCGTATGGACCATTGCGATTGGCATCAGTCGGACCCATTACCATCACTGTTGGTACTCCCAATCCAGCCGCCAAATGCACCGGTCCGGTATCCCCACCGACCACTGCCTTGGCATTTTTTATCACATGAGCCAGCTGCTTCAGTGTGGTCTTTCCCACCAGAATAATAGGCGGAATTTCCGCTTCCGCGTCAATTTCCCCGGCCAGTGTACTGTCCAACATGCCGCCACCAATAATCACCGGAATAATTTTTCGATCATAAAGCCAGTCACTGAGTTTGGCATAATAGCGGGTTGGCCACCTTTTATTGGGCCAATTTGCCCCCACGGCCAACACCACATAAGGATTTTCCATACGAATGCCTGCCTGCTGCATAGCACCTTCGGCCGCCTGCTGATCCCGTTGGGATATTTCCATAGGAAAAACCACCTTATTAACCTGACAGCCCAGTTCCCGGACCACATCCAAATACCGCTCGACAATATGGCCATTGGCATTAGGTCCCACCACCGGACGGCTTACCTTGTGACTCATCTCCCGCATATTGCAGGTCCCCAATCGTATAGGAGCCTTGGCACTCCAGGCAATAGCCGCAGACTTAAACAGTCCCTGCAAATCCAAAGAAGCATCGTATTTATCTGCGTTCAAAATCTTGGTAAAGGGACCGTAATTTTTTAAAAAGCCCCGCATGGACTTAAACTTCTTCTTTTCAAAGACAATAATATTGTCAATATACGGATTATCCTTCAATATATCATAGGCCGGAGGCTCAACTACCCAGGTCACCCTGGCTTCAGGGTAAGTTTCCTTGATGGCATAGGACACCGGCAGGGCATGGATAACATCCCCAATGGCACTTAGCTTGACCACTAAAACGCTTTTAATATCCTTCATCACTCTGCTCCTGCCTGTATTTTATTGATAACATTAGTGGTAGACCGGCCTTCCACCAGCTGCACCAGCTCCACCTTACCACCATATTTCTGAACTATTTGTCCCTCTGGCAGGGTTTCTATGGTATAATCCCCACCTTTTACATACACATCGGGATGCACCTTGGTTATCAAGGCCTCAGCGGTAGGTTCATCAAATATAACCACATAATCCACACAGCCCAAGGCACCTACCACCTCGGCCCGATCCTGCTCGTTGTTAATAGGCCGATTAGGTCCCTTCAGCCCCCGCACTGAGGCATCACTATTCAATCCCAGCACCAGACAATCCCCAAAGGAACGGGCCTTATTCAAATATCGTACATGCCCGGCGTGGAGGATGTCGAAGCAACCATTGGTGAATACCACCTTTTGCCCGCCGTCCCGCAGGACCTGACAAAAATCGGCAATTTTCGTAGAATCAATCAGCATAAAGTACCTCTACCCCCGACTTGTTATAATGCCATTGTTCAAATTTTTCTTCTTTCTCCAATTAGCGTTTCCCTAAAGGACTAGCTTCGCGTCGCAACGAGGTGGGAGATATGCTCACCACCTGTTGTAGTTTGTTTTCACCCCCGCCTAAAGAGGAGGGGGACATCTTCACCTCGTTATAAATTCACGCAATTCTTCAGCACTTACCACTGCAGTGCCCATTTTGCGCACGGCAATACCCGAGGCAATATTGGACAAGGTGGCGGCGGCCAGTGGCTCTATTCCGGCCGCTAAAGCCAGGATAACAGTGGCTACACAGGTATCGCCGGCACCAGATACATCAAAAACCTCGCTCTTATCTGATACGGGGATATTATGCACGGAGCCATCCGCCCCAAACAAGGTCATACCATCCTCCCCCCGGGTGATGAGTACGCCCTTGGCTGACATTTTCTCCAGCAGCTCCTTACCAGCGGCCATCAGCTCAGCTTCACTGTTCAGTGAACGGCCCACAGCCGCGGCCAGCTCCGCATCATTTTGCTTGATATAATCCACGGATTTAAACCGCAAAATATCATACCGAGAATCCACAATAGTTGGTATATTATGCGCCCGGCAATAGTCAAAAATTTGATTTTTCAGCCGCTCCGTAATGGTACCGCTACCATAATCACTGAGGACAACCCCCTGCACCATCGGTAAAACCTTGGCCAAATACTGGCTGAGCAATTCCTCATGGTCAGGCTGCATAGGGCTCTTGCTTTCCTTGTCAATACGTACCACCTGCTGACTCACTGTAGTCCGTCCACCAGCAATAACTCGGGTCTTTGATATGGTTGGCCGGGACTCATCCCGAATAAAGCCTGCCACATCCACGCCCTGATTCGACAGAATTTTTATAAGACCAGCAGCCCCACTGTCATCCCCTAAAAGGCCTGCAGCGTGCACCTTGCCACCTAAGGTTGCAGCATTATTCACCACATTGGCCGCTCCGCCGGCCACCACCCTTTCGGCGGCCTGCTCCAGGACCAAAACCGGTGCCTCCCGGGAAATGCGGGAAATAGTGCCCTCCAAATAGATATCAGCAATCATATCGCCGATTATCAGCACCTCACTGCCCTGCATTTTCTCTATTACATTCAACAATGAATTATCCATTACGGACTCCTTTATTACCACGGATTAAACTGCAAGGAAAAGCTCACTTCCCGGCGCTTGGCCCGATAGCGGACAATCGACTGGAAGCAGTGCATATCGTGGAACCAATACAGGTCAATATCCTCCAGCTCGTGGGTACTGCCATTAAAAGCTGAACCTGCCACAATACGGTTGTTATGGTCAAACCGATAGCTAAAGCCAGCGGCCACCTTCCGGGAATAGCTGTCCAGGTCAAAATCGAATATATAATTCTGACTATTGGCCTGTGTATAGCTATAAAGTGCATAGTATGACCACCGGTCATCCACATCCCGTCTGAGCAAGGCGGTATAGCCCATACCTCGGATATCCTTTGGGCTGGCTGACTCCTTGATAACCGAATAGTTACTGCCAAGATCCAGGCGGTAGCACCCCAGCTTAATAGTATCAAGCCGCAGCCTCAGGCCATAGTTCGTATGCATACTGTGAATATCCTTTTGACTCCAATGACCACGCTCATATTCAAGAATCCAGGTCACCGGCAAATCACTTATCCGCAATGCCTTGCGATAAGCAAAGGATGGGGCTTTTTTCAGCCACAGGTGCTTAGAGCCCTGATAATAGCCCGACATCAATTCAAAAGTCCCCACCGGATTTTCCCAAATGATACTGCCATTGTTGCGGAACATATGCTTAGAGGTAAATTTGGCAAAGCCATACAAGGACAGGTTTTTATTCAAATAATAACGGAAATCCTTGCTCAGCCACAAGCCATCATGATTATTATAACCAACCCGTGGCAGCATCTGGCTGCCATCCTTGCCCCCCAGCTTAAAGGTCTGCTTCTTGCGGGAATACACCGGTATACTACCCAACCAGAACTTCAAATCATGGCAAATTATCTTATCGTTCGGATAGATTTCAATCATAGAAGCCGAGCTTCGATAGTCCGGATGGATAGCCGAGCATTTGGTCATATATCCATCGTAGGCCACTATCTTATCCGGATACAGTTCTATCCGCTTAGCCTTGATGTATTGATGGTCTACCTTTCCCTGGGCATCTTCCATCTTACCGGTTTTGGTACTGTAGTTATACTGGGTTTTATACCCATCCAATATAATCTTAGCCTGCTCTGGCGTCATCTGCAGCATATGGGCCTTGCCTGGAACATTGATTTCATTGCTGTTCAAATTTCCGTTAGCTTCGTCACTGACAAAACGCTGTGCATCCAAGGAGGTAATTTTCACCTTGCCGGTGGCTGAAAAATCGCCGGTGCGCTGGTCATAAACCAAATCATCACCCTCAACTGCCACGGGAACATTCTTGGCAGGGTCCAATGGATCACGGAGATTCCGCCGCATTTCCAGGGCATCCTGCACAAGCTGTTTTTGTTCATCGGTCAATATATTATCCCGCCCGGCCCGACGGTTATTTTCTATATAATCCAGTGCATCTGCATTGGTATCCGTATCACTGTGATACGAACTGGCATAGGCCGCCATTGGCGCTGAAACGGCTGAAAGCACCAGTCCAGTACATATCAGAGCTTTTAGTTTCTTATTCATGGATTATTCCCCTATCTAAAGTTACTCTATTATATGATACTCCATTTAGTAGGCAAACACAAGCAAAGGAAAACCCTTCCAGCATAGCCAGAAGGGCTGAAATAACTTATTTTAATTCCCGGTGGTTGGAATAGCGTAAACAGTGTTGTCACTGCTGGTCTGAATGTACAGTTCAGTACCTTCCGGCAAATTGATATTCTTGCCCTTTACAAAAGCACCACCAATAATTCCAATTGGACCAAGTACCAGCATACCGGCCAGGCTGGCTCCGGCAGCCATTCCCAACTGTTCCATATTCTTCTTGGCTTCTTCACCCAATATCATAGCCAGAGGATTTCCATCTACTGCCTCAATATCCTTGAAATCCATTTCGATTTCCGCATCGCGACCAAAGTTCTTGGCCTGGGTAACCTTTTTGATTACGCCTTCACCAGGGGCACCTTTAGTGATAATCAGCATATCATTTTCAATAACATCCTCAGCGGCCTGATATTTTATTACATCGCCAGCCTTGAGATTTTTGGCATTGATTGGGGTCACCAGAGAAATCTTAACCAATGTATTAGCCGGAACCGTTACCTGAGTCAATGGAATAGTTGAAGTTCCAAAGGCGAAGGTAGCCAGCTTTTCAATTCTGGTCTTAAAGGATCCCGAAGAATTTTTACCATTGATGACATTCTCCATATCATTTACCCGTTTCTGCACGGAATCCATGCTTACATTATGGGAAATAGTCCACTCCAATGCATTGAGCTGAGTCAACAGAGATGGTGACTGAGAATTGTCAAAGGTGGTGTCATACAGAGTGTTAATCCGCTCCATCATACCACCACGGGCAGTAGTCCCCTCATAGTCTTTTTCCAGCCGTTCAATCCGTTCCACAATAGCTCCGGTCTGCACATCACCGTAAACTACCTTTTCCACGGCTTCCAGCTTGCCATGAGCGGTATTTGGCACCTCAGCCATGGCAGTTCCCAACGAAGAAAAAAGGAACACCGCGCTTAAAAAGATACTGAATAATTTCCTTAGCATATTATAATCCTCCTAAAATAGAATATATTGGAAAAATTTACATACTTCACACTCACAAGTTAGATTATACTCCAGCCAGCTAAATTTTGCCATTTTTTTCCACACAGGCCACCTCCTTCATTGACTTAAAAAATTTTCACAAAAAAGCTGGACAATTCTCTGAAGTTTTGCTACTATTCACTTGAGCTACTAATGTAGCTTACTCAAAAGCACTTATTTTATTATTATTTTGCTTTGGCCAGACATTTTTGTCTGGCATTTTTTCTTTTCTTGAATACTTATAAAATGAGCCTTACTCGGTTGGAGCTATAAGCTTCAACTGAATGTAGTCCAATAAAGCCCAGGATAAACAGAAATCCTGTATAACAGTATTTTATCTGTTATACAGGATTTTATCATTAGTTTATGATTAAAAGATGAATTCCAGCTTACCGAAGTATTTGCTGCCATCCGTCTCAGTGTCGGCAGTGAATTCCTTGCCCTTGAAATAAGCCAGAGATCCTACCACATTGGTAAACGGTGTATATGACACGCCTACTTCCCAGCCCTTCTGGTTCTGCAAGCCGGTGGCCATTACACCATCAAAGGATGGGCTTGGTGCGGCCGCTCTGGTGAGGTACCGATAGCCCACATATGCCCCAAAGGAGCCTGGAGCAGCTGGATCAGCCCCGCCGTAAGATAACTGGACATTGTAGGCTTTCTTCATAGAAGCATTCACCCCGGAGCCCTTGGTATTTTTGGCATAAGCTGCCCCCAAGCTGATTTTGTCCGTGAAATTGTAGGCACCACCCACGCTCCAAATATTCATGGCATCATCGGTGTAATCATCCAGACCGATGTATTCCCCCAGCTTACTACTGCGGAAAGAATGATAAGCCGCGCCTAAGGTATATTTATCGGAAAGAGTAACCACTTCCAAAGAAGCATAGTTGGCTACTGGAGTATTGATGGTCGGGTCTCCCAACAACATTCCCTCATCATTGCTGTGCTTGCCCGGGTCAAAGTTAAACCGGCCGGCAGTTAATACAGCCCGCCATTTTTCACCATAGGCCACCTGAGCACCGGAAACGGCATCACTTATTACCATACCGCCATCCGCTACGGATTCCACTGGAACATGGCCCAGCATAATGTTTCCGCTATCAGAGAATTCTGTTTCGGCAAAGATTTCCTTCACGCTGAAATAGGAACCGTTATATGGCACATCGTCACCAGCAGTTGAGGCGTGGGCCGCATTGGCATCCATAGCAAACTCCATGGTGGCGTGAGCCCGCCAATTGTCATTGATAGCCATAGTCGGAGTCAGGGTGAGCATAACCTTCTGACCAGTAGTCTTGCCAGTAGGGCGTCTGTCACTGTTGTATTCATAAGCAACAGACCCTTCCCAAATAACATTATCCAACCGCTTTTCAATATCATCAAGGCGAATACCCAAATTGGTGAGTTCATCCTTAAACTCCGCCACCAGTTTATCCACCATAGCCCGGTCATTACTGGATGCCTTGCCAGTAAATCCACTGGTCTTAGCCATAGCCTTGGCCACAATCTGGGCCATCTCGTACCGGGTCATCAACTGATCGCCCCGATAAGTGCCATCCACATAGCCGTTTACCACTCCATCCTGTTGAAGCTGACTCACTGCGTCATAGGCCCAATGGTCCGCTGGAACATCGCTAAACGGATTAGCCGCTGCAAATGTAGTGCTGGCAGCCCCAACAATCAAAGCAGTAGAAACTGCTGCTATTAAACTCTTTTTCATACAAAAATACCTCCAATTTTGTACAAACACTAAAATACTACATTCCTCACGAGGAAAATAATACCACAAAACCAGAGGTATTGCAAATGATTATCAGTTTAAAAATTTAGAAACCTGTTTAAGGGCAATCCCAGCCGCATCAATGGTCCGATCAATATCCTCATCAGTATGGGCCCCAGACATAAACAATGTTTCAAACTGGGATGGGGCTAAATATATCCCCTGCTCCAGCATGGCCTTGAACCACACCTTAAAAGCCTCCTGATTGGATGCTGCAGAAGTCTCATAATCCACCACTTCCCGGTCATTAAAGAAGAAACCAAACATTGACCCAGCCTGCTGCACCTGCATAGTTACCCCGGCTTCCTTGGCCTTGGCCGCAATGCCCAGTACCAGTTTCTTCGTCTTAATGGTAAGAACTCGGCTATAATCCGGTTCCCCCGGCTCCGGCTCTGCCGTAATGATTTTCAAGGTTTCCAGCCCAGCCGTCATGGCCAATGGATTACCAGAAAGTGTCCCCGCCTGATATACCGGGCCCGCCGGTGCCACGCAATTCATCACATCAGCCCGACCGCCATAAGCGGCCACTGGCAGCCCACCACCAATTATTTTCCCCAAACAGGTCAAATCCGGCTTTACAGCATAGGCCTTTTGCGCGCCCCCCAAGGAAGCCCTGAACCCACACATTACTTCATCAAAAATCAAAAGGGAACCCGTTTCCTTGGTCAGCTTGCGGAGCAAATCCAAATACCCTGGTTTAGGCAGTACCAAACCCATATTGCCAGCCACCGGCTCTACAATAATAGCCGCAATTTCCTGGCCATGCTTTTGCATAACCTCTGTGATGGCTTCGGCATCATTGTAGGGAATAGTAATGGTATCATTGGCTGTTCCCGGTGTAACTCCCGGGCTATCCGGCACCCCAAAGGTAGCCAGACCGGAGCCGGCCCTTACCAAAAGTCCGTCACTATGACCGTGATAACAACCGATAAATTTTACAATTTTGTGTCGGCCAGTAAAGCCCCGAGCCACCCGAATGGCACTCATAGTGGCTTCCGTACCGGAATTCACCATGCGGATAACTTCAATAGAAGGATAAACCTCCATTACCAGCTTGGCCAGCTCACTTTCCAGCAGCGTAGGGGCTCCATAGCTGGTCCCCCGAGTAGCGGCTTCCTGCAATGCCTTGACCACCTGCGGATGAGCATGTCCCACCACCATAGGTCCCCAGGAGCCAACATAATCTATGTACTCATTGCCATCTATATCAAAAATATGGCTCCCTTCAGCCCGTTCAATAAACGGCGGATTACAATCTACATTCCGATAAGACCGTACCGGGCTATTAACGCCCCCTGGCATCAATTTCTTGGCCTCGGCAAACGCGGCCGCTGACTTTTCCAAATTTAGCATATATGCCTCCAATACAAGCTTTCTTATATATCGATATGAGCCAGATGTAGTGTCTATAAGGAAACTGTCTCCAGCGAGAGCGTGTCCCGTTAGACCTGCAGTTGGCTATTGCAACCTTTTAACTTGTCACCCCTGCAGCCACTTAGCTGCATCTAAGGCATGATAGGTAATAATGATATCTGCCCCGGCCCGTTTCATGCTGGTAAGGGTCTCCAACACAATCCGCTGTTCATCAATCCAGCCGTTAGCGGCTGCCGCTTTCACCATAGCGTATTCACCACTGACATTATATACGGCCACTGGAT